>JAUNRU010000014.1:35313-38884 GCA_030535535.1 Corynebacterium casei | reverse complement strand
TCGCTGCCAAACATGATGCAGCTCACGGGTTCGAATATTACCAGCTCACAGCCCTTGGGAACGCTACTTTCTGAAGTATTAGCTACCCGCCTTCACCAATCCCGTCGCGCCACCGCTGCTTTGTCAGCATGAGTGCCCCAAACTACTTAGGATGAACACATGCCCACGCTTATTTTTATTGCTATAGCAGGCTTTGCTGCGCAACTAGTCGACGGCGGAATTGGCATGGGCTTCGGCGTCACCTCCACGACGCTGCTGCTATTTCTAGCCGGCCTGGGCCCTGCCCAAGCATCCGCTGTGGTTCACGCAGCAGAACTGGGCACCACGTTGGTTTCCGGATTTAGTCACTGGCGCTTTGGCAACGTGGACTGGAAGATTGTTTTCTCCCTAGCCATTCCCGGTGCTATCGCTGCATTTATCGGCGCGACCTTGCTGTCGAATCTTTCTTTGGACGCAGCTGAACCCATTACCTCTACGATCTTGTTCATCATCGCGTTGAACCTGATGTGGCGCTTTAGCCGCGGAAAAATCAAGCGCACCGTTTCTAATAAGCCGCACTCCGCACCATTTTTGATTGGTCTCGGATCTGTCGGTGGCATGGTTGATGCCACCGGTGGCGGCGGCTGGGGTCCGGTCACCACGTCCACCTTGTTGGCAGCAGGCCGTGAAAAGCCACGCCGCGTAGTCGGTACCGTTTCGGCGGCTGAATTCTTGGTCACCCTTGGCGCAACCTTGGGCTTCGTCTTTGGCCTGTGGGAAGAGCTCGTCGCTCACCTGGGCGCTATCGTAGCTCTGCTCATTGGTGGTTCGATTGCTGCTCCAATCGCAGCCTGGTTGGTTTCTCGCCTTAACCCGATTGTTCTTGGTGGCCTGGTCGGCACCGCCATCGCAGCGCTGAATATCTCTACCGTCTACGGTGGCCTCGGCTTCGAGCCTTCCACCTTCTGGGCATGGTTTATCCACCTCGCAATCATCGCGGTCGGTATCGCAGCCACCTTGCGCGGACACTTCCGTGCTCGTGCCCAGCGTGCCCAAGACGCTGAAGAGGAAGCAGCGGAAGCTGTCGAAGAAGGTGATGGTGCGGACGCGAAAGCAGTCCGCGCACCCGAGGAAGCAACCGCCCGCTAAGACTTAGCGCAGGTCTGCGACTTCACCAATCACAAACACCGCCGGTGGCACAATCTGTGCCTCGGCGGTCTTTTCACCCATGGACGCCAACGTCGTCTTGAAGACGCGCTCTTCGTCCATGGTGCCGTTTTCAATAATGGCCACCGGAGTGGTCGCAGCGAGACCACCCGCGAGCAGCGCATCCGCGATAGCACCCGCATTGCGGACACCCATGATCACGCTCAAGGTAGCGCCGGAGCGCGCTAGTGCTGCCCAATCCACCAGGCTCTTAACATGTCCTGGAGGCAAATGCCCGGACACAACCGTAAACGCATGCACAATACCGCGCTGGGTAACCGGCACGCCGGCACTCGCCGGAACGGAGACCGCAGAAGTCACACCGGGGATAACCTCGGTCGCGATACCCGCCTCAGCCAGTGCCTGGACCTCTTCAAAGCCACGGCCAAAAACAAATGGGTCACCGCCCTTTAAACGCGTGACCTTCTTGCCCGCGAGCGCATGCGTGATGAGAAGTTCATTGATGCGGTCCTGCGACACTGACTTTTTATAAGGCAGCTTGGACACATCAATTACTTCCTTGCCATCCACGTCGCACAGTTTGTTTAGCTCAGCGGTAGGGCCGAGATGATCCGCGAGAATTACATCAGCATTTTGTAGAGCATGCATGGCACGTACCGTGATTAAATCCCACGCCCCTGGTCCGCCACCAATGAGAACAACAGGTTGGGGGTTTACCGGTGAATCTGCTGAAAAAGTCATGCAAATAGATTACCGCGCCACCACCGAAGTACACCTTTTACTAGGCTAGAACGCATGACAGATGATGGTTATTTTTCCGGGGCTCAGTATGACCCGGAAACCGTACGCTTTTTCGATGTCGCGCACGAAGGTGCACAAATCCGCACCATCGCCGCACATACCCAGCACCTGGGAACGCTACGCGGGGCAGAGTTTCGCTCCATCGTTATCCTGCCAACGGACCAAGTCGCGCGTGCGGCGGCAGAGATGGTTATTGAATTAATATCGCCGCTGCCATGGCCGGTTTCGGTCACGGACAAGTTGCCACATTTTGTGGGTCCGTTGGACTTGGTCATCGTTGTGGGAGAGCGCGCGGATGCTGATTGGGCATCCTTGGCGCTCATTAGCGCCGCGCGTCGTGGTGCTACAACTGCACTCATTGGCCCAGGCCGCGGTCCGCTGAATGAAGACGCCCCCGCGGACACCATTAATTTCCCAATTCCGCCAACGGCGGATGGGGCATCACCAAGTCGCTATATCACCGGGCTTTTGGCATTGCTGTGGTCAATCACCGATGACGGTGTCATGGTGGCAGATCGTTTGCATGAGCTTGCCGATGCCGCGGATGCAGAGCTAGAGCAACTCTCGCCAGAGCGCGATGCCACTGTCAACCCTGGCCGCGCACTGCGTGACTTTACGGCGGATGCACGCGTGATCCACACTGGCTCGCGCATTGATCAGCCGGCGGATCTCCCCGCGAGTATAAACGTCGGTCTTGCTGTGGCAAGGTGTGCGGCAAGCATGTGGTCGACGCGTGGGCTATCAGGAGAATTCCTCGAGCCCGAACAAGTGCCGGTTGTTTTAGAACGCAGCCAGGAATCTTCGGCGAGCGACGACATTTTCTATGACCCTTTCCTGGATGGGGAAAAGTCTTTAGTACCCTTGAAAGTAATTGTTTGGGGGCAAGCACATTCACAACTGCCAAACTCGCTTGCCATGGCATGCACCGACACTGACACCAGTAATCTGGTTTGCGCCGTCCAACTACTCACGCGTGCATTCGCCGCGACCGCTTACGATGTTTCAAAGGAAGATTAATGCAGCTGCTAAACAGTGCGACCCGAACCTATTCATGGGGTTCAAAGACACTAATTCCGCACTTGCAAGGACAGGCCGCATCCAACCATCCCATCGCCGAGCTGTGGTATGGAGCGCACCCTGGGGGACCAGCCACCGTTGATGGCAACGCATTAGACGCCATCATCGCCGCCGATCCGCAGGCTGCGTTGGGGGAGCACGTGGCTTCGACCTATGACAATAAGTTGCCGTTCTTGCTCAAGATTCTCTCCGCCGATGAGCCTTTGTCTTTGCAGGCGCACCCTTCGAAGGAACAGGCCGAAGAAGGCTTCGCGCGTGAGAATGCCAAGGGTGTTGCGATGGACGCATCCAACCGCAGCTACAAGGACGACAACCACAAGCCCGAGTTGATTGTGGCACTGACTGACTTCTACGCCATGGCAGGTTTCCGGCCATTGGTTCACACGCGTGAGCTTTTCAATGCTCTCAATTGCGAAGAGCTTAGCCGCTACGCCAACATGCACATCGCTGATGGCCGTCTTACCAGCGCGGATGAAGCAGATAGCCTGCGTGCACTGTTTACCACCTGGATTACCATCCCACCAGTCAAGCGCCGTGAGCTCATCGC
>JAUNRU010000014.1:30389-35213 GCA_030535535.1 Corynebacterium casei | reverse complement strand
ACCTCCGGCACCCTAGTCTTAACCGCCGAAGACGGCGCGGTCTTGGAGCTGAAACCTTCTCAGGCAGCATGGGTTCCAGCCTCCGATGGCAAGATCATCATGACCACCCCAGATAACGCCCAAGCGTTTATCGCCCGGGTTTAGTTCTGGTCTGAACTATTTGGAGCTTGCGCCTCATCAGTAGGCGTAGGCTCCTCGCTGTCTTCTGGCTCACTTGGCTCAGAAGGTTCCGCCGGCTCTGAAGGCTCTGACGGTTCAGCAGGCTCGCCCGGCTCTGAAGGTTCCGAGGGTTCCTCAGAAGGCTGGGACGGACTTGGGATACCCGTTGTTGGGTCATCGTCATCACGATCCGAGTAATTCGGACGTGTACGCGTTGGCGAATTGTCCGAAGTCTCATTATTCGGAGTCTGCGAATTAGACGTACCAGGCTGTGGGGACTGGCTTTGGCCTTGGCCCTGGGTAGCAGAGGTCTGCGTTGGAGTCTCGGTATCCGTTGCTACCGTGCCTTGGTCAGGTGCCTGCGCATAGCTATCAGGCTGCTGGCCAAAGATTGGCTCGGGACGGTACACATTCGTTGGGCTGGTGGTCTCACGGTGAGGATTAACCACGGAATTAGGTGCCAAGAAAGGATCGTCTGAGAAATCAGGAGTATTGTCCTGGCTGTGTGAAGAATTATTCGATGAAGAATTCGCCCGGCGGTTCTCTGAATCAGACTCTTCCGACTCATCACGGTCCTGCGCGTCACGCTGAGTGGTTTCCGTCGTGGACTGCGTTGCCATGGTCGGATCTGCATTTACCGACGATGGGGTGCCCATTCGCCACACACCAAAACCCACGGCAGCTGCTACAAGCAGTCCTACCGTGAAAAATATGGTGACGCGACGAACATCTGAATTCACAGGCGCCCTTTCGGTTGGTAACGAATTAGTAACGAGATTACCACGCTCTGCTGAGAATGGAAATAGGTTCACCACAACTTTTTCCCGCGTGGAAAAATTAGGGCTGTTCTGCTGTTTCGCTCCGCGGACACCCTGTCAAAAATGGCTGTTGTGTTCAACCTCACCCAGGTGGTTAGGTGAGTCTTGATACTTGGTTGTTATTAAGTGCCGCCATGCCCGGCGGGTTTTACTAGGCTTCATCTATCAAGTTGGCTAGTGTCGATTGTGCAGTACTGTCATGGCAAGCAAATGCGTTGTGAAGGATAACGAAAATTAAAAGGAGCAAAGCCCATGAGCACTTGGGATGAGCATATTTTCACCAGTGACGTCAATGTTGAGTTTCTGGATGATCTGATCTCTTTGGAAGAAGACGACATCATTGAAGCGATCCGCGACGCAATCGTGTTGGCCACCGATGACAGTGGGGCAACCGAAGACGAAGAGCAGAACGCTCTAGCAGCAGCGACCATCGCTGCAATTTGGGCCGGTGCACCATTTTCTGCCGGCGAGGTTGTCTCCAACTACCCGTACATCCGTGATTTGGTCGGCTACTCTTCGGAGACTCTCAATGAGAAGGCCACCTCATTGCTGGAGGACGTGGAAGAAGAATACGACCTCGAGCCTTTCCTTGAAGCTCTCGCTTAATGATTATTGCGATTGAAGGGATTGACGGCGCCGGAAAAAACACGCTGGTGCAACACCTGCGTGGGGAGCTCGATATCCCAGTCGGGGTTTTGGCCTTCCCGCGCTACGAGGAATCTATTCATGCCCAGCTCGCCCAGGAGGCGTTGTATGGCCGCATGGGTGATCTGACTTCTTCGGCTTATGCCATGGCAACGTTGTTCGCGCTTGACCGGCATGGTGCAAAAGAGCAGTTACTAGCAGCAGCGGATAGCCCAGAGTTGTTGATTTTGGATCGCTATGTGGCATCGAATGCAGCGTATTCCGCAGCACGGCTTGCCGATGACTCGGTGATGGACTGGGTCTTTGACCTGGAATTCGGGCGTCTGGGCCTGCCCAAGCCGCAGTTGCAGATTTACTTGGCCACCGATGTGGAAGTGGCCGCAGATCGTGCTTCTTCGCGCTCGGCACAAGATGCCAGCCGTGAAAAAGACGAGTACGAAAAGGACGGAAACCTTCAGGCGGCAACCGCTGCGGCTTATGGCCGACTCGCCGAGTCCAATTGGGCAGGCCAGTGGATTGCTACTGCTGATAAGGGTATTATCATCGACAATGTTCGAAAACTTGTAGGGGAGTAAACATGGCGCCAAAGATCCTGGTGGTGGATGACGATCCTGCCATTTCGGAGATGTTGACAATTGTTCTGGAATCCGAAGGATTGCAGCCTATTCCCATCACCGACGGCAATGATGCAGTCGCAGCTTTTGAGCAGCACAATCCTGAGCTCATCTTGCTTGACTTGATGCTGCCTGGAATGAACGGTGTGGATATTTGCCGCGCCATTCGCCGCGATTCCAATGTGCCGATTGTCATGCTCACCGCAAAGACCGACACTGTTGATGTCGTCCTGGGCCTGGAGTCCGGTGCGGATGATTACATCACCAAGCCCTTCAAGCCGAAGGAATTGGTCGCTCGTATCCGCGCGCGCCTGCGCCGTACAGAGACCACGTCGACGGAGATCATCGAAGTCGGCGATCTGCATGTTGATGTCTCTGAGCACACCGTGACCCGCCGTTCCCCGGACGGTGGCCCGGGCGAAGAGCTGTCTTTGACCCCGCTGGAGTTTGAACTTCTGGTGGAAATGGCTCGCAAGCCTGGTCAGGTGCACACCCGTGAGGAGCTGCTGGAGAAGGTGTGGGGCTACCGCCACGCATCCGATACCCGTCTGGTCAATGTTCACGTGCAGCGCCTGCGCGCAAAGATTGAACATGATCCGGAAGACCCGCAGATTGTGTTGACGGTGCGTGGTGTTGGCTACAAGACCGGCAAGAACGACTAGTAAATAGGTTCGTTCCTTCTGGTTGATGGAGGCAGTTAGTTATTAAGTCCAGGTTGCGTCATTTACGTGACGTACTCAGTGAGATGTGGCGTACCTCGTTGCAGGTACGCGTTATCGGCATGATCTTGGTTGCCTCCACCGTGGTCATGATCATCTTGGCCTACGCACTGGTGTCGGTGCTTACGCAGCGTCTTGTTGATCAGAAAATCGACATCGCTGATCAAGAAATTGAACGCGCGCGTATTGCAGTAGAGCAGCAGATTAATGCCACTGGCTCAGCGAACTCAGTCCAAGTCAGAATCAACTCGGCCCGCGCTTCATTGACGCAAATGTCGGCTGAGGGCGGCGAATCCCACGCAGTGTATGAACCGGTCATCGTGGTTGAAAACACTGCCGGTGAAATCACCACCTCGCCAGAGGGCTATCGCATTCCGGAACCATTGCGTGCCTCGGTCGCAAATGACCAGGTGATGTACCAGTTCACCACGATCGACCAGCCGGGAGGTTCTTCTTACCGCGCGCTGGTCGTGGGCACGCCTACGATGGCGGATATTCCTGACCTCCAGTTGTATCTAGTGATGTCGATGGAAAATGAAGAATCCACCATGGCTCTGATGCGCGGTCTACTTTCGGCCGCGGGCGTCGTGGTCGTTGTATTGCTCGTAGGTATTGCCTGGCTGGCTATTCAGCAGGTTATTACCCCGATTCGTTCGGCCTCGCGCATCGCTCAGCGTCTAGCCGCCGGTCACCTGCGTGAGCGCATGGTGGTTGATGGCGAGGATGAAATGGGACGCCTGGCAGCGTCTTTCAATGACATGGCGGACAAGCTATCCAAGCAGATTACCCAGTTGGAAGAATATGGTAACCTGCAACGGCAGTTCACCTCTGACGTCTCCCATGAGCTGCGTACCCCGTTGACCACGGTGCGCATGGCCGCAGACCTTATCGCTGATGATGCTGAAAACCTGGAACCGCACACCCGCCGTGCCAGCCAGTTGATGACGCGCGAGCTTGATCGCTTCGAGGAACTGCTCGCGGACCTTTTGGAAATTTCTCGCCACGACGCTGGCGTTGCAGACCTGCAATCAGCCAACATCGATATCCGCTCCTGCATTGAATCAGCTATGCAGCAAACGGAGCACCTGGCCAAGGAACTCGGCGTCGAGGTCATTTCGAACGCGCCTGAGACTCCCGTGAACGTGCAGGCTGACTCACGGCGTATCGAACGCGTGCTGCGCAACCTGCTGGCCAATGCCATCGACCACTCTGAAGGCAACCCCGTCACCATCGATGTTGGGCATACTGAGACTGCCATTGCAGTTGCGGTTACCGATGAAGGCGTGGGGCTGAAGGAAGGCCAAGAGGAACTCGTCTTCAACCGTTTCTGGCGTGCGGATGCCTCCCGTAAACGCCACTCCGGCGGCACGGGCTTGGGCTTGGCCATTGCGCGTGAGGACGCGGTGCTGCACGGCGGTACCCTCGATGCCACTGGCATCCCGGGCGTGGGCTCGCGCTTCCGTCTGATTATTCCGCGCACCCCTGGTGCTCCTTTCGGAGACGAGCCTTTGCCGCTCATGGTGCCAAATGCGCCAGTTGTGGTTGAGGAAGAGGATGAGGAGGCAAACTCATGAAGCGCTTTATCGCCGCCCTCGCAGTAACAGCGTTGTCGTTGTCGGCCTGTTCCACGCTGCCCAGTGCCTCCGACCCGCAGGTACTGCGTTCCTTCTCACCTGAACCCGAAGTCGATCCTGCCGTGGGCCCAACCCCTGGGCAAGAAGCTGACCTGTTGGTCCGTGAGTTCTATTCGGCGGCGGCTATTCCGTCCTCGGACTACAGCGCTGCGCGTTCATTCCTGTCTCCGGAAGCGGCAGAGAACTGGAACCCGGAAGAATCCATGCGCATCGTGGATCTCATTGAGCTGACTTC
>JAUNRU010000014.1:0-30289 GCA_030535535.1 Corynebacterium casei | reverse complement strand
GCACCGGCGACCACCACCGTGGTGCCGGAAGAAGCTACCTTCGTGGGCGTCGAAGACAGCGTCTACAACTTCGCGGGCATGCAGAACATGTCCGCCGATGACCGCCTGCGTTTTGCAGCTGAACTGGTGTGGACACTGTCACACGCAGGGGTGCAAGAACCATATTCCGTGACCGCTGATGGTGCGCCGTTGGTGGAAAACCTGGAATCCATGACCACCGATGACTTTGCCGAATACAACCCGCGCGTGGCATCGAACTCCGTTGCACCGTTGTATGCGCTTAATGACGGCAATATTTTGCAGGTCTCTGGCAACGCCGCTGAACCAATCGAGGGCCCTCTGGGCGACAGCGGCAATATCGAGTCGGCTGATATCTCCGCGAATGGCGTCGTTGCTGCGGTGCGCCGCGAAGGTGATGAATCGCAGCTGATCTTCGGTGAAGTCGAAGGTCAACCAGAAGAAGCCCTGCAAGCAGATACGATTTCTCGACCGACATTTGAAAATGCCGGGCAGGCAGCATGGGCTGTGGTCGAAGGCGATGAAATCATGCGTTTGGTGCGCTCACCGCAAACCGGAGAAGTCACCACCACGCGCGTGGATAAATCTGAACTGGATGACATCGACGGGGAAATCTCAGTCATTCGCCTGTCCAACTCCGGCGCCCAGGCCGCGATGATTATTGGCGGCGAGGTCTACATCGGCGTGGTTGAGCGGCAGCGCTCCGGCGATTTCCGCCTCACCAACATCTACAACCCGGCCAGTGAGCTCGGTGGCACCGCGCTCAGCTTGGACTGGCAGGCGGACGGCTCGCTGGTGGTGGGCACTTCGACGCAGGAAACCCCAGTCTGGCGCGTTGAGCAAGATGGCTCTTCGGTCTCTACGTTGCCGTCGGGCAACATCACCATTCCAGTGGTGTCCATCGCGGCTTCGCCGTCGACTTTATACATCACCGATTACCACGCCATGCTGCAGCTACCGGTGGAGACAGAATCCACCTACTGGCGCGAAGTCCCAGGCATGCAAGGGCTGCGCTCAGCGCCGATTGTGGCGAACTAAATGGAGCTGCTCCTCCCGCGCGCGTGCGCTGGCTGCCGGCATCCTGGCGCCGTATTGTGCCGGGAATGCCAGGAGAGCTTGCGGGAGGTTCCACAGCAGGTGTATCGCACTTCGCTTATCGATGTCCCCGTATTTTCCTTAGGCGCCTACTCCGAATTAAGGCGCAACATCATCATCGCGATGAAGGAGTACAACAACCGGGCGGTGCGGCCCTATGTAGGCGCGGTGGTGCATGCGGGTTTGAGATATCTCATAGCCCGCGGAGACATTCCCGATGATGTGGTGTTGGTACCCGCCCCGACGCGTGCCAAATCAGCATCATTGCGCGGCGGCGACCCAGTATTACATGTCTGCCAAGCAACGGGGATGAACGTTCACAACTGCGTGCGCATTTTCAGGGGTGCTGCAGACCAGTCGACGCTTTCTGCCGAAGCGCGCCGGGATAATATGCGCCGCAGCGTGGAACTGTTCACCCCAGTGGTAAAAGCCCCGCTCATCCTCATTGATGACGTCATGACCACAGGTTCTACCTTGTCCGCGACGGTGGAAGTTTTGCGCGGAGCGGGGGCAGAAGTAGCGGGGGCATTAGTTTTTGCTGACGTTTAGGGCACATTGGTTATGACCACTGGTAGGATTAACAGTGTCACACACAGTAGATGTAAACATCGAAGTCACACCTACTGATTGTGAGTACATCCGGCCCCAGGGGCCCAATGTTTGGCCCCGCGAATACAGGGAGGCAAGTCATGACCGACACCACCACCGCAGCACAGGTCACCATTACCGGACGAAATGTGGAGGTGCCAGAGCACTTCTCCGACCGGGTCAAAGGGAAACTTTCCAAGATTGAACGCCTCGACCCGACGTTGACCTTCTTCCACGTCGAGCTGCAGCATGAGCCAAACCCTCGCCGTGATGCTCAGGCAGAGCGCATTCAGATCACTGCAACGGGCAAGGGACACATCGCTCGCGCTGAGGCGAAGGAAGACTCTTTCTACGCAGCACTTGAAACCGCCGTGGCAAAGATGGAACGTTCTTTGCGCAAGGTCAAGGTTCGCCGTGAAGCAACCAAGTCCGGTCACCGTGCTCGTAAGGGCACTGGCGAATTGGCTGCAGAGATCGTTGCGGATGCTGAGGCAGCACGCGAGGATCAACGCGAGGAGCGCTACGTTGACCCATACGCAGAGACCATTGAGGATCAGCGTCCAGGCCAGGTAGTTCGTTCCAAGGAGCACCCAGCAACGCCAATGAGCGTGGATGATGCTTTGAGCGAGATGGAGCTTGTCGGCCACGACTTCTACCTCTTCATCAATGAAGAAACCCAGCGCCCATCCGTGGTGTACCGCCGCCACGCTTTTGACTACGGCCTGATTTCTTTGACTGAGGACCCAGAAGCTTAAGCCTTAAGCTTTACGCCCAGTCGTGTTACTTCGGTAACGCGGCTGGGTTTTACTGTTTTATTTGGGGAGCTAAGGCAGTACTTAATAAATCCTTGCGTACAATAGCGGGGAGCTAGTCAACAATGTCGTGGAAGTAAAGGAATAATTACAAGTGTTTGGACTTTCCAAGCTGCTGCGTGCGGGTGAAGGACGCACCGTTAAGCGGCTCGACAAGATGGCTGACCAAGTCATTGCTCTCGAAGACGATTTTGCAGCGCTTTCCGATGAAGAGCTGAAGGGCAAAACCGACGAGTTTAAGAAGCGTCTGTCTGATGGGGAGGACCTCAACGACATCCTCCTTGAAGCTTTCGCTACTGTCCGTGAGGCTGCATGGCGCGTGCTGAACCAGAAGCACTACAAGGTGCAGATTATGGGCGGCGCGGCTTTGCACTTCGGCAACGTTGCCGAGATGCGCACCGGTGAGGGCAAGACCCTGACCTCTCTGCTCGCGGCTTACCTTAATGCGCTGGATGGCAAGGGCGTTCACATCGTGACCGTCAATGACTATCTGGCGCGTCGTGACGCGGAGATGATGGGCCGTGTTCACCGTTGGCTTGGTCTGTCCGTCGGCGTGATCTTGAATGACATGCGTCCGCCAGCGCGTAAGGAAGCTTATGCGTGCGATATTACGTACGGCACCAACAATGAGTTGGGCTTCGATTATCTGCGTGACAACATGGTCCGCAATCTCAAGGATTGCGTGCAGCGTGGGCATAACTACTGCATCGTTGATGAGGTGGACTCCATCCTTATTGATGAGGCCCGTACCCCGCTGATTATTTCCGGCCCGGTTGATGGTTCTTCGCAGTTCTATGGTGTCTTCGCTACTTTGGCGCCGCGCATGCGTGAAGGCATCCATTATGAAGTGGACATTAAGAAGCGCACCGTTGGTGTCTTGGAAGAAGGCGTTGAATACGTCGAGGACCAATTGGGCATTGACAACCTTTACGCTCCTGAACATTCTCAGCTGGTCAGCTACCTCAACAACGCGCTGAAGGCGAAGGAACTGTTCACCCGCGACAAGGACTACATCGTTCGCGATGGCGAGGTTCTCATTGTTGACGGTTTCACCGGCCGTATCCTGGCTGGCCGCCGCTACAACGAAGGTATGCACCAGGCGATTGAAGCCAAAGAGGGCGTAGAGATTAAGAACGAGAACCAGACTCTGGCGACCGTTACTTTGCAGAACTACTTCCGACTCTACGAAAAGATTTCCGGCATGACCGGTACCGCAGAGACTGAGGCGGCGGAGCTGAACTCCATCTATGAACTCGATGTGGTTCCAATCCCAACCAACCGTCCAAACCAGCGCGCGGACCACTCTGACCGCATTTATAAGACGCAGGAAGCAAAGTTCGCAGCGGTAGTAGATGACATCGCTGAGCACGTTGAGCAGGGCCAGCCGGTGCTGGTTGGTACCACCTCCGTCGAGCGCTCTGAGTACCTGTCCCAGCTGCTGGATAAGCGCGGGGTGAAGCATTCGGTGCTGAACGCGAAGTACCACGAGGAAGAAGGCAACATCATTGCCCGCGCGGGCCGTCCTGGCAACGTCACTGTTGCAACCAACATGGCTGGCCGTGGTACCGATATCGTGCTGGGTGGCAACCCAGAAGTCATCTTGGACATGAAGTTGCGCGAGCGCGGCCTGGATCCATTTGATGATGAAGAGAAGTACCAGGAAGCTTGGGACGCTGAGATCGAAGATGAGCGTGAGCGCTCTAAGCGTCTTGGTGATGAAGTGCGTGAATCCGGTGGCCTGTACGTTCTGGGCACCGAGCGCCACGAGTCCCGCCGTATTGATAACCAGCTGCGCGGCCGTTCCGGCCGTCAGGGTGACCCAGGCGAGTCCCGTTTCTACCTGTCCATGCGCGATGAGCTCATGGTGCGCTTCGTGGGCCAGTCCATGGAAAACATGATGAACCGTCTGAACGTTCCAGATGATGTTCCGATTGATTCCAAGATGGTGTCTAACTCCGTCAAGGGCGCGCAGGCGCAGGTGGAGAACCAGAACTTCGAAATGCGTAAGAACGTTTTGAAGTACGACGAGGTGCTCAATGAACAGCGCAAGGTTGTTTACGCGACGCGTCGTTCCATCCTGGACTCTTCGGACATCAAGGACAACATTCGCACGATGATCGCGGATACGGTGACCGCTTATGTCTCTGGCGCAACCGCTACCGGTTATGTCGAGGACTGGGACTTGGACCAGCTGTGGAATGCACTGGATGTGCTCTACGGTCCGACCATCGACGCACAAGAACTTGTTGAGGGCTCTGAGTACGGCGCCCCAGGCGAGCTCACCGCAGAGCAGCTCACGGACGCGTTGGTCAATGATGCTTTGGCTCAGTACGACGACTTGGAAGCAAAGATTTCTGAGATCGGCGGCGAGAAGCAGATGCGCGACACCGAGCGCATGATCATCTTGCCTGTCATCGACAGCAAGTGGCGTGAGCACCTGTATGAGATGGACTACCTCAAGGAAGGCATCGGCCTGCGTGCCATGGCTCAACGTGACCCTCTGGTGGAATACCAGAAAGAGGGTGGCGACATGTTTAACGCAATGAATGAGGGCGTGAAGGAAGAAACTGTGCGCCAGCTATTTATGTTGCGTAAGCAGATGACCAAGCAAGAGCAGGAACAGGAAACCAAGCAGGCTTAAAGCAAGCGAAAGGCACGCAGCTTATTGTGGCCTTTCGCTAGCCTTCCGGTGAAGGCAATCTGCTTGTCCCCATAGATGGCGGTACCAAAGTATTCGCCATCTTCGCGTCCATGCAGTGACTTCATCCACATCCGCAAGTTCTCAGAACGGTGAGCGCGGGACCATGAGCTCAGGTGCATGGTGATGGATGGGTCGAAATATGTGGGCGTGAGATGCGATAGCGGGCGAAGCCCTGCTGCGACATCGAGCGCGATGCCCACGAGTTTGCTGATTAAGACTCGCTGCGCTGCGTCCATATTGGTGGACGGGGCGGAGTATATGACCGTGTCTTCTGGAATAAAGCGCAGCAAATGAGCGCATCCAGGAATTGGTTGATACAAGTTGCGGGACCTTTCGTTGTAAGGTCCCAGGCGGGTACATTGTGGGCTTAGTAAACATTGTGTCATGAGATTGCGCTAGTCTCGAGTTAAATTTATTTATTATTTGGAGGAACCACACCCATGCGAGGACTAATCGTTGACTATGTCGGGGTCTTGGACGGACCAGACGAAGATGTAAAGCGTTGGCAAACACTCTTATCGGCAGCGAAAGCGAACGGTGTAGACCTAGCGATTTTGTCCAATGATCCAGGCGGCCCAGCAGCGGAACCTATCCGTGAATGGGAGTACAAAGGCCTGGTAGATGCGGTTATTCTCTCCGGCGAGGTGGGTGCTGAAAAGCCAGACCGTGCAGCCTTCCAGGCAGCAGCGGACGCGCTGGAGCTGCCTCTGAGCGACTGCGTGATGATCGATGACAACATCCTCAATGTCCGCGCCGCTGTTGAAAATGGCATGGTGGGCATGTTGTACACCGTATTTGACCGAACCAGCGTGGAAATTCAGGCAGTCTTTGACCTGGAGGGTGAGTTCTAGAGTGCGCGTATACCTACCCGCTACTTTCAACATGCTGGTTGAACTCAATGAAACCAGCGAAGTCTTCGCACGCTCCGGTTGGGGCTTTGCCTCCACCCAGGCGTTGAAGGAATTCTATACCGAGGGCGATGAGGAAGAGATTGCATACTCGGCTTTCCTCGAAGCTTCGATGGCCTCACTGCGTCTGCTGGCCATTGGGGATGAGCCACACTTTGCTAAGCGCCGCGTGGTTATCTCCGCTGACGTTGATGACTCAGCGATTACCCCGATGCCGGATATGGGCGACCCAGTGGTCAAGCTGGAGCCAGCCAAGGTGAGCCTGGATGATATCGTGTGTTTCCACATCGATGTTGAAGAATCCGAGGAAGCCACGGCCAGGGCCATTGAGGTTATTGATACCGCGGACCTTGGTGATGAGGACGCTGAGCTCGCTGTCGGTGACGCCCTGGATAACTTCATGGCGTACTACGACGTCAGCGAGCTGCCTTTCCTCGTCGAGCTTTTCTAAAAGTCGAGCTCTTCTAGTACTCGTCGTTACTGCGCAAGGCAGTTAAGAGGGCCCTGACCGCATCGCGTCTGCGAGCGGTGGAGGTGCCCTCTTCTATTTTGTCCAAGGCGCACTCTGGGTCAGCCGGGGGACCGGCGTGGGTACAACCGCGCGGGCACTGCTCGACGATGGCGTCGAGGTCGGAGAAGACGTCTAAAACGGTGTCTGCATCAACGTGTGCGAGGCCGAATGAGCGAATGCCGGGAGTGTCAATGATCCAGCCGTCATCGTCAGGCAGACGCAACGCTACGGACTGCGTGGAGGTATGCCGGCCCTTGCCCACGGCGGAGACTTCGCCGGTTTCACGGAAAGCATCTGGCACGAGACGATTGACGAGGGTGGATTTGCCGACGCCTGAGTGTCCAATGAAAGCCGTGACATGCCCGGAGATGAGCCCAGAGACTGCATCAAGAGTGTCATCAACGCCAGCTTCGACCACAGTGACATCCAGATCGGCGAAGGTCTCCGCGAAGGGAGCCGCGTCAGCCAAATCCGTCTTAGTCAAGCACAAAATGGGATGCACATTGCCCACGAACGCTGCAATGAGGGCACGTTCCACGAAACCCGCGCGCGGTGGAGGATCGGCGACAGCGGTGACAATCAACATTTGGTCAGCGTTCGCCACCACGATGCGCTCATAAGGATCCGTGTCATCGGCTGTGCGGCGAAGAACAGATGTGCGCTCTTCTAGTTTGACGATTCGCGACAGTGTATCTTTCTTGCCCGAGGTATCACCCACCACGCCGACGCGGTCGCCGACTTCTACGGGGGTGCGGCCCATTTCGCGGGCGCGCATGGCAACAACCACGGGACCATCATCGAGTGCTACGCCCCAGCGTCCGCGGTCTTTGGTGATGACCATGCCGAACTTGGCATCATCATGCGTCGGCCGGTCCTTGGTGCGCGGACGCGAGCCTTTACTAGGGCGGACTCGGACATCGGATTCGTCATAACGTCTAGCCATTAGGGTTCAGCATCTTCTCCCACATGCGGGCAAAGCCAGGCAAGGTCTTTGCAGTGGTATCAATATCGTCTACCTCAACGCCTTCGACGCGCAAGCCAATAATCGCGCCAGCGGTAGCCATCCGGTGGTCAGCGTAGGCATGCCACAGACCGCCGTGAAGTGGGGCAGGGTTGATCTGCAGACCGTCATCGAGTTCGGTCACGTCACCGCCGAGGCTGTTGATTTCGGTTGCAAGTGCCTTGAGGCGATCGGTCTCATGACCGCGCAGGTGCGCGATGCCAGTGAGCCGCGATGGCGTCTCCGCCAAGGCTGCGAGGGCCGCCACGGTGGGGGTGAGCTCACCGATCTGCGACATGTCCAGGTCGATTCCAGTGATACGTCCATCTGGATTGCCAACGGCGCGCAGGTATTCAGGGGTTTGCTCCACTGTTGCGCCCATATCGGTGAGGATTTGGCGGAAGGCATCACCCGGCTGGGTGGTGGTCGCTGGCCAATCATTGACCGTTAGTGAGCCACCGGTGACTGCCGCGGCCGCGAGGAATGGGGTGGCGTTAGAAAGGTCTGGTTCGATATTCCAGGTGCCGCCCTGGACGATTCCAGGATGCACCTTCCACCAGTTCTCGCCTTGCTCGACGGTGATGCCGGCCTGACGCAGCATAGCCACGGTCATCTCAATGTGCGGCATGGAAGGCAGCGTGCCGCCCTCGTGGCGCACGGTGATGCCATTGCCGTAGCGCGGAGCGGACAGCAGCAGGCCAGAGACGAACTGGGAAGAACCAGAAGCGTCGATGGTGATTTCACCGCCGGCCGGAACACCGGTGGAGGTGACCGTCATTGGCAAGGTGTCACTAGAGACTTCTACGCCGAGCTCACGCAAAGCCTTCGCCATGGTTGCCATGGGGCGCACACGCGCTTGCTCATCACCGTCGATTTCGACTGGGCCAGACGCCAGTGCGGCGACCGGTGGGAGGAAACGCATGACTGTTCCTGCAAGGCCGCAATCAATAGACCCGCCGGAAAGCTCACCCGGAGTGATACGAATATCGGTGCCTTCAGCTCCGACGCCGATACCAAGATTGCGCAATGCTGCTGCCATCAATTCGGTATCGCGGGAGGTGAGCGGGTTGCGAAGAAGCGAAGGCGAATCCGCGAGCGCAGCCAAAATAAAGGCGCGGTTCGTAATCGACTTGGAACCAGGAATCTGTTGGGTCCATTGAATGGGGCCTTGGGCCACGGGTGCAGTCCACGAATTTGTCATATCGTCCATAATAGGGGCATGTGTGGACGATTTGTTTTATTCACCTCAGAGTTACTAGACCATGTCGGTGAGCTGCCCGGCGTCGAGGAAGTACACGCTCCCGATGGCGTGCCTGGCCCGCGATACAACATCGCGCCGACCATGATGGTGCCGGTCGTGCGGCTGCAAGAATCCCTGGCCAACGTCGAACCAGGCCGCTGGGGGCTTTTGCCGCACTGGAAGAAAGACTTGGACGGCCCGCCGTTGTTTAACGCGCGTGGGGAAACCGTTGCTTCCAAACCGTCCTTTCGGGATGCATATAAAGGCAAGAATGGCTCGGGCCGATGCCTCATCCCCATGAATGGTTACTACGAATGGCATGAGAAGGTTCCGCACTATGTTTCGCGTCCTGATGGCAAGCTCATGTGGGTCGCGGGCCTATGGGCCAGCGGGCTGGACCGGCTCTCGGCCACGATGGTGACTACTGAAGCACTAGAACCCATGGACTGGTTGCACAACCGTCTGCCGCGGTTTCTTTTAGAAGAAGAAATGCGCCCGTGGCTCGAAGGCGACATGGATGAAGAACTACTGCAGCCCTCACCGAAAGAACTGCGGGAACTCTTTGACGTGCGCCCCGTGGACAAGGCTGTGGGCAATGTCAGGAATGACTATCCAGAGTTAATTGGCTGAAGTTAATCGGCTTAAGTTAGCTGGCTAAAGGTGGCATCGGCAAGCACAGCGAGGTCCGAAGCGGCAATCTCCAAGTCGAGGCCCCTGCGGCCGGCTGAAACATAAATGGTTTCATGTTCTTTCGCACTGACATCGATGACCGTGGCCAGCTTCTTCTTCTGCCCCAAAGGCGATATGCCACCCGGCACGTAGCCGGAGGATCTCTGCGCTTTAGCCGTATCAGCCATCGCAGCCTTTGGCACACCCAACGCTTTTGCCGCACGCTTCAAACTCAATTTCTCTGGTACAGGAATCACGCACACCGCAAGCGCACCCGTAGACAGCTCAACCACCAGAGTTTTGAAAATCCGCACAGGATTTCCACCAATGGATTCAGCGGCGGCATCGCCAAAGTTACTGGTGTCGGAATCAAAAGAATGCACCTGATGCGGCACGCCGGATGCTGCCACTACCTGTAGTGCTGGAGTCTTGGCCATGTGACTAGAATAGTAAAAATGGCCGCCAATACTACGAGGAGGACGCCAGTGGCTGATTCTTTTGAGGAACAAGCGCTTCCATTGCTTGATCAGCTCTATGGTGGCGCCCTGCGTATGACCAGGAATCCACAAGATGCTGAGGATCTGGTTCAGGAGACGTACCTCAAAGCCTTCAACGCCTTCGATTCTTATAAGCAAGGCACGAACCTCAAAGCCTGGCTGTACCGAATCATGACCAATACCTATATCAACTCCTACCGGAAGGCGAAACGCCGCCCGACGGAGTCATCCGCGGATGAGTTGACGGACTTTCAGCTGTACACAACCTCCGGCCATGATTCGACTGGTTTGGAATCTGCCGAGGTTGCGGCATTGAAAGCAATGCCGGATTCGACTATTTCTGAGGCGATGAATGACCTCCCGGAGGATTACCGGATGGTCGTCTACTACGCCGATGTGGCCGGTTTGGCGTACAAGGAAATCGCAGAAATTATGGATACTCCCTTGGGAACCGTGATGAGTCGGCTTCATAGGGGAAGAAAATTACTGCGAAAGGCGTTGAAGGATGTAGCCCGTGATCAAGGAATTGGATTAGGACACCCGGATATGGAGGACAACTAATGTCGCATGATGATCACTCGCGGTGTAGCTCCGAAGAAATAGAGGCGCTATGCTGCGAACTCTTAGACAATTGCACCTCTGAGCAGCGCGCGGAAGAAATTCGTGCACGTATCTCAGAATGCACATGTTGTTCCACGCGCTTGGACTGCGAAGAAGAAGTCCGCCAGATGGTAAAAGGGTGCGATGAATCCACGCCCGCGCCAGAGACGCTGCGCGCGCGAATCAGTTATCAGATTCACGTGTCGCAAACCGAAGTACGCTGGCAGGGCTAAGCCCACGCCGAGTGTGACATGGAAGTACCCAACGGGGGAGTGCTTCCAGTGTGGCCGGTGCAGACGCGAAAACGCGAGTAGGCGTGCGCGGTGTTCCGTGCGTGGTGTTTAAAACACGGCCCAAAAACAGCTTTGCGCGCCCTTCTAAGGCCTTGAACCCAAGCCATAGGTATTTATGCTGATACGTCAACCAAGACGTTTGTCTATCCACAGAATGCCGAACACCCCGTCGCCTTGTGAAAGGTGACGGGGTGTTCGGTGCTTGTCTTATGAGTTAGGACGCTTGCCGCGGTTAGCGGACTTCTTGCGGCGATCCTTACGCTTACGACCACGCTTGCTCATCGCATACTCCTTTTATTGAAGGTAAATGAACTTCTGCTTACTTTAGCGGCAAAGAACGCCGGAACATAAATCGGGGTGGGTATCTCTTAAGCAGAGATTCGGGTGCGACCGCGACCGCGGTTGCGGCGACGCTTGAGTGCGCGACGCTCTTCTTCAGAGAGTCCGCCCCATACGCCAGCATCCTGGCCGGATTCCAGAGCCCACTTCAGGCACTGAGTTGCAACAGGGCAACGGTTGCAGACAAGCTTTGCTTTTGCGATCTGGGTGAGTGCAGGGCCAGAGTTTCCTACTGGGAAGAACAGCTCTGGGTCTTCATCTCGGCATACTGCTTCGTGGCGCCAATCCATGATTTATTCTCCTAACTAGATAATGAAAGACAGCGTTTTCAAACGTTGCATAGATGCAACGCATGAGGGTGTTCGTGGGTTGTGCCAGGCTGTGGCGAGTCAGTGGGAATCAGGCTCTTGGCCCGTTCGCGTCGCTGCGCCGTGTGGTTTGCCTGGCGTTAACTTCAAGCTTTCCTGAAGTTAAGAACTGATTAATCAGCTCGTTGTTTTTGCTACTTGGAAATAATCGCATGTTTCCCTACAGTTGGCTAGAGGTAAACGTCAAATTGTGACCAAGCTAACCCCGATTGCCGCTGGTGACTTAAGAATTTTAAGCAGGTTAGGGTTGGCTAAGTTTGGCCAAACCATTGATAACCTGCAACTTTTTGTTGAGGTGCTTGAGTGTGGTCAAACTTACTACGTCAAATCGCATGTGGGGAAGGGGTGGGCGGCGGTTAACCATGGCCGAACATTCCAAAGTATGATGTCCCGCGTGAGCCAAAAGAATGAGAAGCAAGTGAAATCGGGTCCAAAACCGCCACCATCAGTTATTTACGCTGCACTTCTGGCGACGCTGCAATCCATTGCGGCCATCGCATTCGGAGTCTTATTGCTGGTGCGTGATTTGTCGGGGGCAGAAAATGAATCGATGGTGACATCGACAAGCACCGCGTCCCACGTCGGTACTGGTACCGCGATCTTTATCTTCATCATCTTTGGTTTTGTGATCGCCTCATCCTGGGCGATGATTCGCGGCTGGCGCTGGGGGCGCGGCGCGATCGTGCTGGTGCAGTTCATTCTGGCCGCCAGCTCTTTTCAAATGATGACCGGCGGCTCCGTGCTGTTGGGCATTGTCACCCTCATCTCAACCTTGTTGACCTTGTTCCTCATCTTTATGGTCAAGACCTCCAACGAATGGTTCGCGCTTAACTACTAGTTAAAGCCACCAATTCGCCGTCGCGGGACTCGACGATGTTGCCATCGGCGACACCCAAGTACACCTCACCATTGTACCCGCCCCGGTCCACGGGGATGGTGCGCTCGGTTTCACCCGTGGTCCAGTTGACCACGTCAATGCCCGCGCGGGTAGGAATCAGCGCGCGGTCGCCTGCTGAAACGCCGGTGCCGATAGCTTGTTCCAACACGTGGTCTACGCGCAGAGCGGTGGGAGTGAACAGGTAGAGCCTTTCGCCATCAAACCACGTCATGTGGTGCGGCAAATCGGCAGTGGCCGGCGCGAAGGGGGAAGCGGAGTCATTGATTGCCTGCGAAGGCGCAACATCCGTGCGGGACGTCTCATTGCCGTTGTCGTCATAGGAAATGACGGCTGGCGTCTCACCCGGCACGTACACAGCGGCAGCGGATTGGCCGACTGCAACCAAACGAATTCCATCACCGGTGACGGATACATCCTGGGAGATTTCAGGCTCACGCGAATCTTCCGGGGTGGTGTTTTGGAAGCGTAAGAAATTCGTTCCCTGTGCCGACGGGCAGGTTTCAGAAACCACGAGCAATTCCGTACGCGTCAACGCAGAGTTAATAGTGCAGGACTCATTGGGCTGCAAGTCAGGTTCTTGTTTGGCCTCAACATCACCGTATTCGACGGTGCGCACTAAATCAGAGCGCCACAAATCAACCCGGTCGGAGCTGACGGTGCCAATGCGGTCATTGGAGTAAATCGCGTGGACTGTATCTGAGTTATTCGCGCTGCGGGTATCGGCATACATGCCCGTGGCGGCATCAATAGACACCACATCGCCGCAACCACGGCCATTGCGATAAGTGACAACCACGCGGTCCCAGGCAGTGCCCATGGAACAAATCTCAACATTGTCACGGGTATAGGTCCACGCGGTGGAACCATCCGGGTTGGTGGCAGTGACCGTTTGGTCATCATTGCTCATGACCAAGCCCCGGCTGGCGATGGGACGAAACTGCCCCGCGACGGACTCATTAGGCACTCGGAATGCTTCGGTTAAGGCTTGCGGTGCTGCTTCCAGATAGCTTGCCTGATGCTCAGCACCAGGGGTGTTTTCCCGCTGCAGAGAGGCGTGCGAAATATCTGACGTTGCAACGCTGAATCCGAGTGCAACAGCGGCGATAGCCGTGATGGCACCCACCGCGAGCCAGTCAGCATTGGTGCGGCGTAAAACTGGAACGTTCATCGGCGGCGACCACCACCACCGCCATCACCGGCAACCTTGCGTGCCGGCCCGACTGAGTCCTTGGCATCCGCTGGAATATCGAGTGCTTCGAGGAACTCCGGGGACGTGCTAAACCACTGCGGTGGCTCAGACTGCTCAAGGCCCAGCTCGGAGTTAATACCTTGCCATTTCACAAGCTCATCGTAGCCCACCAGCGTGATTGCGGTGCCGGAGTTGCCGGCACGGCCGGTGCGGCCAATGCGGTGCACATAGGTCATCGCATCATCGGGGACCTGGTAGTTGATCACGTGGGTGACATCATCAATGTCAATGCCGCGCGCAGCAACATCGGTGGCCACCAAGATGGGCACCTTGCCGTCACGGAAACCGCTCAAGGCGCGTTCGCGGGCTTGCTGGTGCAAATCACCGTGGACTGCGCCAACGGTGAAACCAAGGTCAGCTAATTCTTGCGCAACCTGCGCCGCGGTGCGCTTAGTGCGAGTAAACACAATGGTGCGCTCGCGTTCGGGAATCTGCAGGATGCGGGAGAGCACCGGCAGCTTGTCCATGCGGTGCGCTTGGAAAACAACCTGGCGGGTGGACGCGTGCGTGTGCGCCGAAGACTCAGCATCAGCGCGAATATGCACGGGCTGTTTCATAAAGGTGCGCGCCAAGCGCACAATCGCACCCGGCATGGTGGCCGAAAACAGCATGGTCTGATGCGGGGTGTCCTCGAGTGCTGCCAGAATCTTTTCAATATCGGGCAAGAAACCCAGATCCAACATTTCATCGGCTTCATCCAAGACCAACACGGAGACCTTATCCAGACGCAAATCTTTGCGCTGATAGAGATCAAGTAGTCGGCCTGGAGTACCCACAACAACGTCCACACCACTGCGCAAAGCTTGCTTCTGTGCATCGAAATCCCGCCCGCCCAAAATGGTGGTTATCCGGACCGGGATTTGAGCAGCTGCAATCGACAGATCACTAGCCACCTGCACCGCTAGTTCGCGGGTGGGGACAACAACCAGTGCGCGCGGGGTTCCATCCAGCTCAGGGACGTCGGCGGCGTCAAAAACGCGGTCCAATAATGGCACGCCAAAGCCGTAGGTTTTACCCATGCCGGTGCGCGCTTGGCCGATGAGATCGGTGCCGTTTAACGCAATCGGCAACGTGAGTTCTTGAATGGCAAAAGTATGGTTGATGTCCCGGGCTGCAAGTGCGTCGCAGATCTCTGCTGCAACACCCATGGCGGCAAAGGTCGGTGAAGACGTGTTGTTAATTGACACACCTAGATACTAACTGTCGGGGTTATAGTGGGGCTAGTAAGTGAAAAAAGTTAGGAGAATATTTCGTGGATATTAAGTTTGGTTTTGCAGATACCCCTCGTGAGCTTGTCATTCGGGTAGCTGGTGACCAGGACGAGCACCTGCAGCGCGTCAATGATGCACTAGCTAATAACACCAACGTGGAGTTGGAGGATGAAAAGGGCAAGAAGTTCATCGTTCGCACCGAGCGTGTCGTATACGTTGAACTGGGTAGTTCCAGCCAGCACCAGGTTGGTTTCGCCGGAGTTTAAAATCCCGGTAATCTAAGGCACATGAATTCTTCTAGGCAGAACTCTGACCACGCGCCCGAGCGTCTAGAAGCTAACCCTATTGTGCGCCCAATTGTGCGTTTCGCCGAGGAATTTGGATGGTGGCGGGTTGTCGCCATCCCAATTCTGGCGGTGATCACAGTGTGGGTTTTAGTAGACATTCTGGTTGCTAAACCAGTTGATGGTTCAGAGCCCGAGCTTTCCGATGTTCCAGTGACCACGTCACAAGAGGCCACCACGGGAGCAGAAAACCCCGAGGAAACAGGCCCGGACCCAGCAGAAGTCAGCGCGGCGATGGCTGCAGTGACCGATAATCTTCCAGCTGGCGGCGCTTATTCTGAAGGCGGCGATGGCACATTCCGTCCGGTTGGTACCCCTGGCCAGGACGTGGGCGAGGGCAATGAAATCATCATTCGCTACTCCATTGAGGTAGAAAACGGTATCAACACCATTCCTTATGGTGGTGACACAGCGTTTGCCACGATGGTGGATGCAACGCTGGCGGACCCACGCGGGTGGACTGAAGATGACCGCTTTAAGTTCGTGCACGTACCAGCAGATTCCAACCCGGATACGCGTATTCAGTTGACCTCACTGTCAACAGCAGCCGAACTCTGTGGTGCCGAGTTAGCGATGGAAACTTCCTGCCACACCCGCATTACTGGTGAATCCACGGTGTTGCTGAATGAAGCACGGTGGGTACGCGGTGCCGTTCCTTTTGAAGGCGATTTGGGCAATTACCGCCAGTATTTGATTAACCATGAGTTTGGCCATGCCATAGGTTATGCCGACCACCAAGAGTGCGGCGGTGACAACCAGCTCGCACCAGTGATGATGCAGCAGACCTTGTCGCTGAACAATGCCCGGTTGCATGAGATGTCCCCGGAAGAGGTTTACCCGGATGAGGATGCCACGTGTAACCCGAACCCTTGGCCTTACCCACAAGCTAACTAGGCAGGAGAGTCCATGCCACAGATTGCTTCACCTCAGCCTTCCGAACAGGTTTTAAGCGCGTTTAATGCCAGCATGACCCAGCCGGAAAAGATGTCTTCGGCCTGGGATTATGGGTGGCGCGTGGACGATGTGGTTTTCGCTCGCGCAACCGATACGGCACCGTGGTCAGCGAAGCTGCGTTTGAAGTTGGATATCCCAGGTGCACGCGTTGTGCGCCCGATGCGCTCGACCGATGGCCGTTTTGTGGTCGGCGGCTGGAAAGCGAATCACCATGTCGCGGGCTCGTTGAGCAAGCGTGTTGATGAGACTGCGGCGTTGGCTCTTCGCTGGGATGAAGAAATGGGCACCCGGGATGATTCGGCTCCGCAGCGTGATGATGTTTTCTCGCGCGCGGAAATGCTCGCCTGGGAAGAAACGGGTGAGGGCTATCAGGACCTGCCGAAGAACCTTGCCACGGTTATTGGCCATGCGGATTTGCTGGCCACCACCATCTACTCGGGCTCGAATGCACCGGTGATTGTGGATGTTATTCCAACTGCTGCACTGCGTCCGAAGGGATACTCGGCGGCACTGGTAATCATTGACGGGCTAATTGCGGGTGCATGTGATGACGGCATCTGCGACCGTTTCGCCCATGTCCCCGGTATTGACCAGCTGCTTTTGCGTGCTGTGGCGTATCGCCGGCACGTGAATAACCTGCATCCGGAATCGAAATCGTACACCCGTTCACACATTGAAAGGGTGGAAGAATATCTGTTGTCCCGTGTCAATGCGACAATGGATTCATGAGTGTTGAGCCAACCACCAACCCCCTAACGCGACTGATTCCGCGTGATGTGGACATCACGCCGCGGAGCTGGGATATTCCTTTCCCAACCAAGGGATCCTATGTGGTCACAGGCCACGCGGGAACAGGGCTAACAAGCTTTCTCGCAGACACAGTCTTAAACCAGATTGCCCACGGCCAAGACCCAGACAGCATTTTGGTGGTTGCGGCCTCGAAGGAGTCCGGCTCGCGTCTGGGTGAAGACATCACCACTCGATTGGCCGCACTCAACGGCCAGGACTTTGTTTCGGAATCCGCCATCGTGCGCTCGGTACACTCTTTGGCTTTTGCGCTCTTGCGCTCAGACAGCACTGAGGAAATCCGTCTGATTACGGGTGCGGAACAAGACGCGGTTATCCGTGAACTTCTCAAAGGCCACGTTGAGACAGGTGCTGGGCAGTGGCCAGCCGATATCCGCCCGGCGTTGGGCTACATTGGTTTTGCACGCCAACTGCGCGACTTCCTTTTGCGCGCGATTGAACGCCAGCAAACCCCAGATTCACTCATTGCCCTGGGCCAGCAATATTCGCAGCCGATGTGGACCTCTGCTGGGTATTTCCTGCGTGAGTATGAGCAAGTCATGGCGTTGTCTAACCTGCATTCTTATTCTGCAGCCGAGCTTGTCACTCAGGTGCTCTTGCGTGAGCACCTGACAGATAATCATCCGTGGGAGACCATCGTGGTGGATGAAGCACAGCTGCTGGATCCAACCTCGGGTGAGCTCATCCGCAGGCTCGCCGCCACGGCGAAGCTGGTGGTCATCGGCGGTGACGCTGAGCAAGCAGTGTTTGCTTTCCGTGGTGCGACGACAGATTTCTTAGAGACCTTCCCGGCGGAGCATCGCATTGAACTTTCTTCTCCACGCCGCCGTCCGGAACCAGCGGGTGTGGCGATTGTGGATTCGGAGCGCACGCAGCGTGATGTGCTCGCGGACTTTGTGCGCCGCCGCCACTTGGATGATGGCGTGGCCTGGAAGGACATCGCGTGTATTGTTCGCTCTTCCGGTGACTTAGGTCCGGTTCGCCGTACCCTGCTTGCCGCGGGAGTGCCCGTGCATATCAATCCGACTGATGTGGTGCTTTCAGAACAGCGTCTAGTGGCAGCTATCTTGCTGGCTATACAAGCGCTGGAAAACCCGCTGGCGAATAAGGAACTGGAAGAGTTGCTCACCGGCCCCATCGGTGGTGCAGACCCCGTGGGATTGCGCCGCTTGATACGTGCGCTACGCCGCTGGAACCCAGAGGCACGCGGCATGGATATGCTGCGTGAGATTCTAGAAACAGAAACCATTGAAGAATCACTGCTCGAGGTGCTTAATAACTATGAGAAGAGCACACTAGAGCGCATCATCGGCATTCTCAGCAGCGGCCGGGAAGTGCTCAACCAGGGTGGTTCACCGGAGGAAGTGCTGTGGGCAATTTGGTCCAAGACGGAGCTTGCTAATCGTCTGCGCAATTCATCCTTGCGCGGTGGCGCGACTGGTTCTCAAGCAGACCGTGACCTGGATGCCATGATGAGTTTGTTTGACGCTGCCGGTGACTATTCGGAGCGTCGCCCCGGTGCCGATCTGGCCGCGTTTATTGAACACATCACGGAGCAGGTGCTCCCGACCGGTGTTCGCGATAGGCGCACCGCAGTGCCTGATGCTGTCAGCATCCTCACCGCACACGGTGCCGTGGGACGCGAATTCGACACTGTAGCGGTCGTGGGCGCGCAAGAAGGCGCATGGCCCGCGCTGGGGGAGACCGGCACCATCTTTGCCCAAGAAGAGCTCATTGACTTAATCGACTTGGGCATCGCCCCGAACATCCCAGTCAACAACATTGCGGACCGCCTGCAGGAAGAACGCCGCCTGTTTCATGTGGCCACCACCCGCCATACTTCCCGCATGCTGCTGGTAGCAGTGGATAATCCCGAAGGTGATGAAGTAGCAGAGCCTTCACGCTTTATTGATGAGTTTGCCAACCGTCCAGGCAGCCATCGCAATATCCCGGAACAGTTGCAGCGCTTGGCGCGGCAGGAGACCTTCCGCAAGCAGCTACTGGCCCGCGAGATGGGCCTGGAGCCACCGGCGACCGTGGAACTGCAGGAATCTAACAAGGAAATCGACCCGCTGCAGGTCTCGGTGCTGTCTGTATCTTCTTTCATTGCGCAGATGCGCACCGTGGTGGGAGACAGCGAGGCAACTGAGAGTGCCCGTGCGCAGGCCGCGCGCCAGCTCGCACGCCTGGCTGAAGCCGGAGTACCAGGTGCTGACCCGGAGCAGTGGTGGGCAACCCAAACCGTGGCGGACGAACGCCCGCTGAACAACAAGCCGCGGTTGAGCCCCTCACGCATTGAAGCGCTTTTGAAGTGCCCGTTGAATGCGATGCTGAAAGACACCGCTGATAACAACAGCGACAAATACCACCTGGTGCGCGGCAACCTCGCTCACGCCTACATGGAGGCACTCGGCCGCGGTGCTGATGAAGAACTAGCGCGCCGGGAAACGGTAGAGGCTTTTGAGAAGATTCAAACTTCTCCAACCTGGAAGCGTGCGCAAGAACGCGATGAGTTTGAACAGCTTTTGGTGCGCACGAATCAGTGGATTCAAGGAACCCGTGGCGTGCTGGAATTGGTGGACGTAGAAGTCCGCGTGGATGTAGAATCCGAGCCAGGTGTGCGCATCACCGGCTACATGGACCGACTTGAGCGCGCTGTCGGGGAGGGCGGTGAAGAGGGCGGTCTGCGCGTTATTGACCTGAAGACGGGCTCTTCGAAGCCTTCGGATGAAGAGACCTCGGAGCATCCTCAGTTGATGGCATACCAGCTGGTCTTGGCTCATGGTGAGCTGCAGCAAGAAGGTGGGTTGACCAAGGTGGTCAGCTCGTCGCAAGGCGAGGAGCGTGACGGCGCAACTTTGGTGTACCCGGGAACCGATACCAAGAAGATTGGTACCGCGGACCAGGCGCGCAAGGAAGACGAAGAGCTCGCCGAATTCGCGGCACTCTTGCCGCCACTGTTGGATGAGTTGGCTGGCCCGCGCGTGACGGCGCGAATTAGCCCGGAATGTGACCGCTGCCCGCTTAAACCCATTTGCCCGGTGCAGGCCGAAGGAAAGGTGACCACGGATGTCAACGCCTAATTTTTCTCCCGCTGATATTGCGGCGGCAGTGGGCAAGAAGTTTGCGCCCACCGCCGAACAGGCCAAGGTCATCGAAGGCGGCTTGGGGCCAAAGCTGGTGACAGCGGGCGCGGGTGCGGGAAAGACCGAAACTATGGCATCCCGCGTGGTGTCTTTGGTAGCCAACGGTCTAGTGCGCCCCGAGCAGGTGCTGGGTCTGACCTTTACCCGCAAGGCAGCGCAGCAGCTGGAGCAGCGCATTAGAAAGTCATTGATCCAGCTGCGGGATACGGGATTGTTTGCCCCTGGCAGTGACGTGGCGAAGTCACTGGAATCCATTGCGCCGAAGGTATCCACCTATGACTCATTCGCCGGAGAGTTAGTGCGCGAATATGGCCTCTACTTGCCCGTGGAGCCGAGCGCACGATTGATTACGGATGCGGAGCGTTTCGCCATTGCGCATGAGATTGTGAGCAATTATGAGGGCGCGATGACCACGAAGACTTCGGTGGCAACGGTCGCGCAAACGGTGCTGAAACTCGCCGACAGCATGGGCAATGTGCTCATGGATGCTGATGATATTCGTGAGCATGCCCGGGTGATGCTCAGCGATGCAACGGAGCTGCCGAAGGCACGCAAGTCTGGCCCGGAGTTCTCACAGGAGCTGCAGAAGATCCTGGATGTGCAGCAGATTCGCGTGGAGTACTTAGAGCTGGTTGCCGCCGTTCAAGCCGAGCAGCATGCGCAGGGCGTGGTCAGCTTTGGTGAGCAGATGTCTTTTGCTGCGCGCGTGGCGGATGCCAATCCGGGCATTGGTGCGATTCAGCGCCAGCGCTACCGCGTGGTCATGCTGGATGAATACCAGGACACTTCGCACTCCCAGCGAGTGTTGTTGCGCAGTTTGTTTGGCGGTGCGCCACACCCGAACCTGTCAGTAACAGCCGTGGGTGACCCGATGCAGGCGATTTATGGCTGGCGCGGTGCCACCACGGAAAACCTCAACGCCTTCATTCGGGACTTCCCGTTGGATGACACGACTGCGGCGCCGCAAGACCAATTGACGGTGTCGTGGCGTAACCCTTCCCGTGTGCTGGATTTAGCGAATGTGGTGGCAGATGACATCTTTGCCGGCGCCAACCCGCGTCCGGTGGATAGGCTTAGCGCGCGCCCTGGCGCAGAGGCTGGCGATGTAAAGCTGGGCTATTTTGAGACCCTTGAACTAGAGCGCGAGTTTGTGGCTAAGCACATGCGGGCTATCTATGACCAGACACAGGAAAACAAGGAGCCACTGAGCGCTGCTGTGTTGGTACGCACCAACCGGCATGCCGCCGAAATTGGTCGGCACTTGGAAGCACATGGCGTTCCCTTTGAAATTGTCGGTCTGGGCGGGCTGTTGTGGGAACCAGAAATCCAAGACTTGGTAGCAATCGCCACCATGCTGGTGCGCCCACAAGACTCCGCATCCGCGTTGCGCATTCTTGCCGGCCCGCTGTGTGGACTGGGCATGTCAGATATCGTGGCGTTGCACAAGCGCGTGGAAAACATGACCGGTGCTTCTGATGAACGCGTGGTCTATACCCCAGGCGATGACCCGCTAGAGCATCTGCGCGCGCAGCTGCAGCAGCAGGTAGATAACGCCACCACCAAACGTCCCGAACAGATTCTGGGATTAGCCGATGCCGTGGCGGATATGGGCGAGGCGGAACGCTATACCGAGGAAGGCCGCGGGCGCATCGAAAAGCTTGCGTTAAAACTGCGCCACCTGCGCAGCTATTCCTTGGGCAAATCCTTGCCCGACCTGTTTGCTGATATTGAATCCATCTTCAACCTGCGCACTGAGGTCTTAGCCCGCGACCGCGCTGGTGGTGCCACCCACCTGGATAAATTTGCGGACATCGTGGCCAACTACCAGGGCGATACCCTAGGCGGCCTGCTGGATTATCTGGATCTTGCTCGTGAACATGAAGATGGCCTGGACCCCGGTGAGGTCCCAGCCGTGGATGACCGCGTGCTGGTGCTGACCGTGCACAAATCCAAAGGCTTGGAATGGGAGCATGTGTCCGTTCTGCACGCTGATTCTTCGACCTATGGTGCGAAGGCGAACTCTTTTATCACCAAGGTGGAGCAAGTGCCTTCGGAAGAGGACGTGATTGAGCCGGAGCCGCAATATGACAAAAACGGCGATGAGAAACCCATTACCCGCACCGATTATGGCAAAGCGGCAAAGGCACTGGAAAAGCAGTACAAAGACGCCAATGCGGAGGAATCGGCGCGCTTGTTTTATGTCGCGATGACGCGCACGGAGAAGTCTTTGACCGTCACCGGTGGTGGTACAAATGCCCATAAAGCAGGGCATGGTTCCAAGAAGGGGCCATACGTTTACCTGGAAATGCTGGCAGAGAAATTCCCTGACTTGGTGGTGGAGTGGAATGTTCCGGAAGACCCGGCCGATGAAGCCGCCGATATTAGCGCGGATTCGGGCCAGTTTCCATTCCTGCAGCCCACTCCGGCAGCGTTGTTGGGCGCACAGTTGGTCAACGCCGCGAAGGAGAACCTGCCGGAGCACCAATCTGGTGAGGAATTCGGACTGTGGGAAAGTGATGCCACAGCACTGATTGAAGAACATCGTGCGCTGACCACCCCGGTGGTGGAAGTAACCATGCCAAGTGAGCTAACTGCATCTGATGTAGTGAGTCTGCACACCGACCCAGAGGAATTCGCGCGCCGGCGCCGGCGTCCCGTGCCGTTTAAGCCGAACTCTTATGCCAAACGCGGTACTGCCTTCCACACCTGGTTGGAAGACCGCTTTGGCATGGAAGCCTTGTTGGAAGAAGATGAACTGCCCGGCACCGGGGAGATTCCCGTCGCTGACGTGGAGGCGCTCAAAGAGAAGTTCTTGGAATCCGAGTGGGCGAGCCGCACTCCACATGCTGTGGAGGCAGGATTCCGGTTCACTGCCGGCGGGCAGATTCTTAATGGCCGCATGGACGCGGTGTTCAAGCAACCGGATGGATCCTGGTTTGTGGTGGACTGGAAGACCGGCCGCCCGCCAAAGGGCAAGGACATGGAAAGTGCCGCGTTGCAGCTGGCCATCTACCGTGAGGCGTGGCGCCGAATTGTCGCCGATGGCCAACCCATCCGCGCGGCCTTCCACTACGTTTCGGACAATTTCACCTTCGAACCACGCAATCTTCCCGACGGGGAAGAACTTGCGCGGCTATTGTCAACTGTGACGGACTAAAAGGTATATGCTTATCAGTCTTAACGGCTTCTATTATGTGGAAAGGTAGCCTTCTAGATCATGCCAGCACGTGTTAAACGGGTGAAAAACCGTATCGCAGAATCATTCCGGTCAGCTGTGGAATTGTCCTCACAGCCGGATCACGCGCTGATTGATATCATCACAGTGCCTCGTAACTTGGCGGCAAGTCCATGGAGGCAACTAGGTAAACGCCTTATGTGGGCTTTCGGCCTTGTGGTCTTCGTCACTTTTGTTGTGTACTTTGACCGCGAGGGCTATAGCGAAGACCTCACGTGGATTGATGCCGCGTATTATTCTTCAGTCTCATTAACCACAGTGGGCTATGGCGATATTGTGCCGGTCACCCAGGAAGCACGTTTGGTGAACTTGCTGGTTATTACACCAGCCCGTCTGGCCTTCCTGGTGTTGTTGGTTGGTGCTACGCTTTCGGTTCTGACGGACCGTGCTCGCCGAACATTTCAGATTTCACGTTGGAGAAGAACATTGCGTAACCACACCGTTGTTATTGGTTATGGCACCAAGGGTGCCGGCGCTGTTGCAGCATTGCTTGCCGATGGCATCTCACCATCCCAAATTGTGGTCATTGACCAAAATCGTGCTGCGTTGGCCAATGCGGAACATCACGGTCTAGTAACTATATACGGGACGGGCACCAGAGCAGATGTTTTGAAGATCGCCGGCGTTCCTCAAGCGAATGCTGTCGTGGTGACTCCATCCACCGATGACACGGCGGTGCTGTGTACCTTGGCGGTGCGTGAGCTTGCTCCTTCCGCAAAGATTGTGGCCTCTGTGCGTGAATCCGCCAACCGCCACTTGCTGCTGCAGTCCGGTGCGGATTCTGTGGTGACTTCCGCTGAAACCGCCGGACGCTTGTTGGGTCTGGCCACGGTCACTCCAACCGTGGTGGAAATGATGGAAGATCTCCTCTCACCCAATGAGGGCTTTTCCGTTGCGGAGCGCCCCGTGCGTGAATATGAGGTGGGCTCCAACCCACGCCACTTAGCCGATATTGTGCTGGCGGTGCTGCGCAACGGTGTCCTGATTCGTGTGGATACGGCCGGGGCATCGGCACTAAAACCAGGTGACCGCTTGCTGTATATCAAGCATGACACTGAAGACCCTGCGGAACTGGTGGACGAATAATCTATGTTTGTCCCGGTTACTGAACAGGGCTTGGTGCCTGTGGATGACACCGGGAAACCAGTCCTGCTCGATCACCCTGCCCACAACATGACGGTGCGGGTGAGCAAGCATCCTGAGTTGTGGGCGTGTGCGATTGAAGAAGATCATGCGCGCAGCTTGGGCACGCTTGTTTCTGCGCGCGCCTTTTTCGGCGATAGACTAATCACGCGCGCTATCGGCATGATGAAATACCGCTACCTCAACCGCTTTGATGCAGTCACAGGCCAGCGCCTGGAGTTTCCAGATACCGGCGTGGTGGGCCATCCTGAACAGCGCCCCGGTATGCTGTTTCCACGCCTTGACCCAGCGGTGATAACACGAGTGCATCACCCCGAAAAAGACGCGATCTTGATGGGGCGGGATAAGAAACGTCCGCAGTATTTTTCCCTGATCGCTGGATACGTGGACATCGGAGAATCCCTGGAAGAGGCTGCTTCTAGGGAGGTCAAAGAAGAGACTGGCTTTGATGTCCGGGACGTCAAGTACTTTGGTTCTCAGCCCTGGGTTTTATCCGGTTCTTTGATGATTGGCTTTAGCGCAGTGGCAAAAGAAGAGTCTTTGGCTCACCCCGGTCCGCGCGATGGAGAATTGGTTGAGGTCCGGTGGGTGGGCAAGACTGAGATTGATACGTTGGATGTGCCAGGTGCTGGTTCAATCGCGCACAGGTTATTAGAGGAGTGGTATTCGCAGTGAGTTCCTTCGAGTTAGATTTGGAGGCGCTGGATGATGACCAGCGCGTTGCTGCAACTGCCCCGCGCGGCCCGGTCTGTATTTTGGCGGGTGCTGGCACGGGTAAGACCCGCACCATTACGTACCGCATTGCGCACCTAGTGGACCAGGGCTTTGTGTCCCCACAGCGGGTGCTAGCCGTGACGTTTACCTCCAAAGCCGCGGGTGAGATGCGTGACCGCTTGATGTCCATGGGTGTCACGGGCGTGCAAGCCCGGACTTTCCACGCTGCCGCCTTGCGGCAGTTGAAGTATTTCTGGCCGCAGGTAGCAGGGGATCTGCCGTGGCGGTTGGTGGATAACAAGTTTCCTATCGTCTCCCGCGCGGTACGCAACGTGGGCATGGACCCAACCAAGGAAACCGTGCGCGATATCTTGAGCGAAATTGAGTGGGCGAAGTCTTCTCTGATTTCCGCCGACGGTTACGTCGAAGCACTCAAAGCGCATGACCGTATCGCGCCGAAGGACCCGCAGAAGGTGGCCAAGGTCTACCAGCGCTATGAAGAGTTCAAGTCACAGCCCGATGGCATGCTGCTGGACTTTGATGATCTACTCATCCATGTCGCCGGCGCATTAGAAAACGCCCCTGCCGTGGCAGAAGAGTTCCGCCAGCAGTACCGCACCTTCGTGGTCGATGAGTACCAGGACGTCACTCCCTTGCAGCAGCGCGTGCTCAACGCCTGGCTGGGGGAGCGCGATGATTTAACCGTGGTGGGTGATGCCAATCAGACGATTTACTCATTTACCGGTGCATCACCAGATTTCTTGTTGGATTTCTCGCGTACCTATGACAACGCCACCGTGGTAAAACTGCAGCGCGACTACCGCTCGACGCCGCAGGTCACAGACCTGGCTAACACCGTCATTGATAAGGCCGTGGGCCGTGCCGCCGGCACGCGCCTGCGCCTGGAGGGCATGCGTGAGCCTGGCCCAGTGCCGAAATTCCATGCCTATGAATCTGAAGAGATTGAAGCCAAGGAAGTCGCAGGTGAGATTCTCACTCTGCTCAACCAAGGCGTTGCGGCAAGTGAGATTGCCATTTTGTACCGCACCAATTTCCAGTCAGCGGTCTTTGAAGAAGCACTCGCGGATGCCGGAATTGTGTACCAAGTCCGCGGTGGTGATGGATTCTTCCACCGCCAAGAAATCGTGGAAGCAACCCGGGCACTTCATCGCGCGGCACGGCGTTCAGATCTGCCGAATGACCCAGTGGCCATTGCCAAGGCCGCCTTCGTGGAAATTGGTCTATCGGACAATGAGCCTGAGGGTGCACAAGCCCGCGAACGCTGGCAGTCACTCAGTGCCCTGGTGGATCTGATTTCCACCATCGTGCGTGATAACCCGGGCATTGACCTGCCCGGTGTCATCATGGACCTGCAGCGCCGCGCCAGCAACAAGCAGGCGCCCACCATGGAAGGTGTCACGCTGTCCACGCTGCACGCGGCGAAAGGCTTGGAATGGGACGCCGTTTTCCTTGTTGGACTGACCGAAAAGCTGCTGCCCATCAACCAAGCCATCAAGGCCCAAGATGACCGCGGCGATGATGAGGCCATTGAAGAAGAGCGCCGCTTGTTTTATGTCGGCATTACCCGCGCACGCATTCACCTGCTGTGTTCTTGGGCCTTGGCCAAAACCACTGGTTCTCGTGCTTCGCGGCAGCGCACGCGCTTCCTTGACGGTGTGGTGCCTGAACTGGGGGATTCTTCCGCGCACAGCTCCCGTGTCTCGCGCCCCAAGCGCTGCCGTGTTTGTCAGGGCTACTTGAACGCGCCGGCCGATAAGGTGCTGGGACGCCATGAGACCTGCGAATCATTGGCAGATGAAGAAGTCTTCAGCGCCCTGCGCCAATGGCGTGCACGGGTATCCAAAGACATTGGCAAGCCCGCCTACGTGGTCTTTACCGATGCCACCTTGCTCTCAATAGCTGAGGCACTCCCGTCCGATAAGAATGGGCTGCTGTCCATCTCCGGGGTGGGCCCGCGCAAGCTGGATGAATATGGCGACGAAGTCCTGGAAGTCATCCGCGGCGTGCACTCTTAAGCGTGAAAGCACGCCGGGCACTGCTGGTGCGAGCTCACCAGACGGTGCAGGGATTTGCCGTAGATATCAATATCAAACAGCTCCCCGGCGTAGTAGCGCTTGTTTGGCGCGCCGGGCGGAAACGGCCGTCCCACTAGCCAATCAATGATGACCGCTGCCTGCGCGGTCACAGCCGCGAGCACCTGCTCATCAGAATTAATCTGCTGCTTTTGCAGCTGCTGCGTAATCACTGCCCAGCGCGGGTCGAGTTCCGCGCGGTGCAGCTCAAAACACAGCGGGCACGGCCCTTCGCCTTTCAGCCGCAGCGGACCAATGAAACCGCGCGAATCCACAATGGAAATCGGCATCCAGGAACATGAGTCCGGAAGCGCATGCAGTGCTGAAGCCACCTCCGGGGTTTGGTGTAGCTGGTCAACAGCTAACACCACGGTGCCGTGATCCATGGTGGATAAATACACGTGCAACATTTCCCAATCCAAAGGTGAGCGCACGCCCAGCCCGCGTTGCAAACACATGGCGCGAATAGATTGCGCTAGCAGCGAATCGCCCAAGACCACAATGCGGGGTTCGTTTCTTTGCGGATGAATGATTGCGTACTCCACCAAGTCATGAAACAAGCTGCGTGCTGCCAGCATGCTCATGCCAGTGGAAGAAAACACCCGCTCCCACTGATATCGCGTGCGCGGCTCATCATGCTGCGCATCACGCAACACCTTCACCAGAGTTTGCGCCTTGGGTGATTCAATGATGCCCGCGCGCGTGGCATCCATCCCGAACTGAATATGTGTCTCATCGCGGACAAAAATTCCAATGCCCGGGCCAAGAACGTACTTGGTGTGCTCACCAATTTCTCTATCAATCATGACTTACCCCCGTTAAAAGATAAGTCTGCCATGATTTGAATGAGCACGCACGATATTATTGGCACTCATGTCGAATTCTTCTCACATGCCCGTCAAGGTCATTCGCTCTGCCAAGCGCAAGCGCACCGTTGCGGCACGTCTCAATGCGGGTGTCTTAGAAGTACGCATCCCGGGCTGGATGAACAAGAGGGAAGAAGATGACGCCGTCGCGGACATGCTGCAGCGCGTTGCCAAGCGCACGGTTTCCCAGCACACTTCCGATGAGCAGCTGGAACAACGTGCGCAGGAGCTCAACGCCAAGGTCTTAAACAACAAGGCACAGATTGGTTCAATTCGCTGGGTGAGCAATCAAAATACGCGCTGGGGGAGCACATCCATTGCCACCGGCGATATTCGTATTTCAGACCGGCTGCAGAAGGTGCCGGATTACGTGTTGGACTCGGTCATTGTTCACGAACTCACGCACACCTTCATCCCCGGGCACTCCAAAGAGTTTTGGGAATGGGCCGATGGGGCGCATAAAGCAGAGCGCGCTAAAGGCTATCTAGAAGCCTTCGCGCGCTTTGGTCATGCCGAAGGATCTGCAGAATCAGCAGATCCTGCAGAAAACTGATTAACTACTTCTCATCAGAGCCGGAGGAATCAGAAGGTCCGGACTCGCCGTCCTTGTTGTCCTTATCTTCCTTCTTGTCAGCGTCTGAGCTCGGATCAGTCTCAGAATCTTGAGCCTTTTTCGCCTCATCATCTTCGCTGACACCGGTTTCACCGTTGCGCAGCATTTCTTCCAACTTGGCAAACTCAACATCAAAATCATCGGTGGATTCATCATCCAGCAGGCCGTCAATGAATGCAGCTGGGTTTTCCAGGTGTTCAGCCGAAGGAATGAAATCTGGGTGGTCCCACACATGGTCACGCTTGTCCACACCAACAGCGATGGTGGAACGGCGCCACAGCTCAGCGGCTGCTTCCACGTTCGGGGCCCCGAATTCAATGCCGACAACCTTGGCAAAAGCCTTTTCCGCAGAGCCACCGGAGTTGCGGCGGTTCTGCCAAGCGCGAGCCATCGCAGGAGTCGAAGGGATACGGGTGCTCAAAGCCTCATTGACCACGTACTCAACCCAGCCTTCAACCAGAGCCAGCAGGGTTTCCAAGCGGGTAACGGCCGCAGCATTGCGGGAGGTGATGCGTGGGCTCAGGTCCATGCCTTGCAGCTTGCCGATGGCATCCTGAATAGCCTCTGGATCCCCAGACTCCAAGTTGAGCTCGCGGGTGGCTTCTTCTAAGTGGGAGGTGTCAATCTCCAGGCCGATGGCGTATTCCTCCACGGAGGAGACTAGGCGCTCAACCAACCATGGAACATGCTTGAACAGGCGCTGGCGGGCTGCCTCGCGGGCGGCGATGTAGACCAGGATTTCCTGGCTTGGCACCTTCAAATCACGTGCGATGGACTGGATATTGTGCGGCAAAATAGCATTCACACCAGCTGGTGCAACCGGAAGACCGAAGTCAGAGCCGGTCAGAGCCTGACGGGCCAAGTCACCAAGGGCGTGGCCGAGCTGCATGCCAAAGTTCATGCCTGACATCTGCGTCATCATGTTGGCAATTGGGCCCATCATTTCACGGGCTTCTTCCGGCAGGGACTCTAATTGGGCATCAGCCATGTGCTGTGCGACAGGGGAGACCATGCGCTTCCACATTGGCATGGTTTCATCCAACCAAGTCTGCGCATTCCATGCCTGGGTGGATGCTGATGCGGTAGGAAGCGAGGTGTGCTCATCAATCCACAGCTCTGCCAAGCGCACGGACTCTTCGACCGCGCGCTTGTCTTCATCACTAATAGCTTTTTCGGAGCCTAATTGCTGGCGGGCGATGCGCTCTGCCATGTCATAATTCACAGGACCCGAGCCATCCGGGGAGTTCATGGAACTACCCATGCCAGAGAGCATGGCGCCGAACTGGTTAAGCATGTCGCCTAAACCGCCGCCACCAGCTCCGGAACCAAAGTTGAAGCCGAAGGGATTATTATTACGATTGTTTTCGTCGTCGTCAT
>JAUNRU010000075.1:8721-10502 GCA_030535535.1 Corynebacterium casei | reverse complement strand
CGGGAATCAGGCTCAGACTTGAAGCCGATTACGAATGGCCCCTCGTGGGACTTAGCTTCAACGCCGCCGAGCTCCAGCTCATCGAAAGCTTCAAGCGCGACCTTATCGATTGGGGTCAGCTTCTCCATGGTCTTATCCCATGCAGAATCAGAAGCGTGCGCCATAAATTGCGCCAGGAACTTCCACAGGCGAACATCCACCTTGAATGGCATCGACAATGCTGCATCTGGATCCAGCAACAGCGATGGAGCCTGTCCCCACAGGCCGCTCTCTGCCAATGGAATGGTCTTAGCCGGTGCTAGCCAACCTGCGTTGCCCCATGACGAACCAGCTGCGACACCATCACGGTCCACAACTTTGACGTCATAGCCGCGTTCCTGCAGGTGCCATGCTGTAGCCAAACCGACCATGCCTGCGCCCACGATAATCGCTCGTGCCACGTATCCTCCTCGAGAAAGTACTGAAGTATTCCTTTTCGATACCCCAACAGAAATGTGAGCTGTAACTCACCGGACAATTATGCAACCTAACATCACCAATTGACTAGTTAGGTGGTGTAATTGACCAAAATTAAGCTCTTTCGGGGTTGGTCGCTGTGCGAACGCCGAAATCTTGGTGAAAGTACTGCGCGCAACCACCCTCATCAAGGTGAGAAAACAAACCGCTATTAGTCATTCTCTTCCCCAGTGCGGGTGCTAGTGTCATTATTTAAACAACCAAGTGGCAAGACGCTCTGGGTCGAGTATGGCGTGACGGGCAACACCAGCAAAGTGTCTGCGATTGTTGACAGCTACACGGGCTCCAGTGCACGAGTAAACAAAGGAATGACACTATTTCTGTGAAAAATTCCCGTGCCAAGCGGTATCTCCCCGCAGCGTTATTAATTACGCCTGCGCTATTAACCTTGGCCGTTGTCATCGGCTACCCCGTCATCCGCGCCATCATGCTCTCTTTCCAAGGCAACCGTCGTTTGGATCCAGAGACCGGCACGTTTGTTGAAGGTGGATTCGCCGGACTAGAAAATTACCTGTACTGGATCACCAACCGCTGTATGTCACCATCAGGTGAGGTCACCGTCTGTCCCCCAGGCGTTATTGCCACGGACTTTTGGCCAGCGGTGAAAATCACCATTTTCTTCGCTGTCACCACCGTGCTGCTGGAAACCATCCTCGGCATCATGATGGCCCTGATTATGAACGGTGAGTACCGCGGCCGCGGCCTGGTTCGCGCGGCAGTGCTTATTCCATGGGCCATTCCAACTGCCGTAACGGCGAAGCTGTGGCAGTTCATGTTCGCACCACAAGGCATTGTGAACTCTGTTCTGAATCAACAAATCCACTGGACCACCGACCCGTGGGCAGCGCGATTGGCCGTCATCATCGCCGATGTGTGGAAGACGGCTCCATTTATGGCGCTGCTGATTTTGGCTGGTCTGCAGATGATTCCGAAGGACGTCTATGAAGCTGCCCGCATTGACGGTGCTTCACGTTGGCAGACCTTCATTCACATCACGCTGCCACTGGTTAAGCCAGCGCTGATGGTAGCCATCTTGTTCCGTACCTTGGATGCACTGCGCATGTACGACCTTCCGGTCATCATGATTTCTGGTTCCTCCAACTCGCCTACCGCAACCATCTCGCAGCTGGTTGTAGAGGATATGCGCCAGGGCAACTTCAACTCAGCCTCGGCAATGTCGACGCTGATCTTCCTACTGATCTTCGCCGTGGCATTTATCCTCATTAAGTTCCTCGGCGCCGATATCGCCGGCGGAACCGGCATGG
>JAUNRU010000075.1:7375-8621 GCA_030535535.1 Corynebacterium casei | reverse complement strand
CTGCATCAGGCGATAGTGCGAAGGAGGAGCGCTAATGAAACAATCTAAGCTCTCACAAATCGGCCACTACGCCGGCATCATCTTCATCATGTTCTGGGGCCTGGCACCGTTTTACTGGATGGTTGTCACCGCGCTGCGCGACTCCCAACACACCTTTGACACCACTCCGTGGCCAACGCACGTTACCTTGCAGAACTTCAAGGATGCACTGGCAACCGATAAGGGCAACGACTTCCTCGGCGCCATTGGTAACTCGCTTTTGATCTCCCTGTGCACCACCGCGCTGGCTGTGGCGATTGGCGTATTTACCGCCTATGTTTTGGCGCGCATGGACTTCCCTGGCAAAGGCATTGTCACCGGCATCATTCTGGCGGCATCCATGTTCCCCGGCATCGCGCTGGTCACTCCACTGTTCCAGCTCTTTGGTGATTTGGGCTGGATTGGTACTTACCGCGCGATGATCATTCCGAATATTTCCTTCGCACTGCCGCTGACCATTTACACATTGGTGAGTTTCTTTAGGCAGCTGCCGTGGGAACTCGAAGAAGCAGCGCGTGTGGATGGTGCGACTAAGGCGCAGGCATTCCGTTTGATTCTTTTGCCGCTAGCCGCACCAGCGCTGTTTACCACCGCCATCATCGCGTTCATCACCACGTGGAATGAGTTCATGTTGGCGCGTCAGCTGTCTACTACAGCAACCGAACCGGTCACCGTGGCTATCGCACGTTTCTCTGGCCCATCTGCCTTCGAGTACCCTTACGCCGCCACCATGGCAGCGGGTGCACTGGTGACTATCCCGCTGATCATCATGGTTCTTGTCTTCCAGCACCGTATTGTTGCCGGCCTTACCGCCGGTGGCGTGAAGGGCTAGGGATACAGCGTCGGATGAATACCAAGATGCATCCTGAACAAGCCCGCCTTCTTTGGGACTCTGCCATTGGATTCGTAGGGTTCATCACGGCGATGACTTACGTCCAAGCTATTCTCAATGTCTTTGCCCCTTCGCCAGCACTATGGCCAGGTTTTCTAGCCGCAGGCTTCACCTTCGGAATGTGGGGACTGCTGCGCGCTAAAAAGAAGTATTTTCGCCATCTCAACACAGAAAGTTCTGATGACTCATGACGAAACCAACCACTCACCGCTGGTACGAAAATTCTGTGTTCTACCAAATCCTGGTGGGTGTCTTCAACGACACCACCGGTGAAGGCATTGGCACGCTCAAAGGCGTGGAAGAAAAGCTCGACTA
>JAUNRU010000075.1:1296-7275 GCA_030535535.1 Corynebacterium casei | reverse complement strand
GAAATCCGCATCATCTTCACCGACACCGAGTCCAGCAACTGGAGCTTTGATGAAGTGCGCGGGCAGTACTACTTCCATCGCTTCTACAAAGAGCAACCGGACCTCAACTATGACAGCCCCGCTGTGCACAAAGAGGTGCTCTCCCTCATTGATTTTTGGATGGACAAGGGCCTCGATGGTTTCCGCCTTGATGCTATTCCTTACCTATATGAACGTGATGGCGCCGGTGGGGAGAGTCTCCCGGAGACGCTAGAATTCATCGAAAAGCTGCGTGCGCACGTGGATGAGCACTACCCTGATGCCTTGATGATTGCGGAAGCCAACCAGCCTCCTGAGGAAACCCGCGAGTACTTTGGCGACGGCGACCGCGTGCACATGGTGTTCAACTTCCCACTGATGCCGCGACTTTATCAAGCCATTGCCACGAGTCAGGCCAGCCCGATCGTTGAGATCATGCCGGACCTGCTTCACTTGCCGCCGGGCGCGCAATGGGGCAACTTCCTGCGCAACCATGATGAACTCACTTTGGAGATGGTCTCCGGTCCTGAGCGGGAGTTGATGTATTCGGCTTATCTTCCCGATGATTCCATGCGTGCGCACCTGGGTATCGCGCGGCGTTTGGCACCATTGATGGATCATGACCACGCCAAGATTGAACTGATGTACGCGCTGATGTTCGGCCTGCCGGGCTCACCGTTTTTGTACTACGGCGAGGAACTCGGCATGCACGATGACCCATCCCTGCCTGACCGCTATGCCGTGCGCACTCCTATGCAATGGGAGCCCGGCCCAGGCGCTGGTTTTACCACCTCGAATACGCCGAAGCGCCCGATTGTCGGCGGCGAAGGACTTTCCGTATCTGAACAACGCCATGACCCTGAATCTTTGCTGACCTTTGTGCACACGCTTATCGCGGCGCGCAAAGCACATCCCGAACTGGGCATTGGAAACTATGAGACCACTGATGTGGCGGAGCCTTCCCTGCTTGCTGTTACCCGCACGCTTAAATCCGAAGACCGCGTCATCCCCTCCGATCCGCTAAGCTCCGCACCCTTGGTGTGCCTGTACAACTTTGCCCCGCACCCAATTGCTATCCCGCCGCAGGCGTTAGCTGGTGTAAACGGCGGTGGCCAAGTTGTCATCGGCTCTTTTGATACCGCTTCTGAAGTCCACGCCGGCGACGCGCTGCCCGGCTTTGGTTTCGCCTGGCTGACCGCTTAGAAAGCTTCGGCAACACCAGAAAGCTCTAGGTAGCTCTGCGCAGAGTCGCACAAGGATTGCCTGCTTTTACTCCCCGATAACCGCACGTCAACCGGTTTGCGGGGAGTAAGCTTTTATGCAGCGAGCTTGCTCGCTACCCTAGCTTTCCTGCGGTTATGCCACCTCAGGTGATTTCCGGTCGCAGCAGTAGTCCAAAACCGCGATTTTGGAGTGCAGTTTATTCGGTTTTGCTTCGGAAAATGAGTGACCTTCGTCAAAACACGAGGGAATTCTCATATTTTTTCGAGCAATTTAAACGCTGTGACCTGCACGTTTTTGTTTTGTGATTGAAATCACCGGGATTCAATGGTGGAAACTAGCGGGAATAGAGTCTAGGATTTCGAAACATGACCATTTCCTCACCTTTCACGGATCTTGACGGCTTGGAAGACGACAACACCACCGCAGGCAAACTTGCCGAACTGAAGCGTCGCCGCGCTGAAGCGACCTTACCTATGGGTGAGGCCGCGGTTGAGAAGGTTCACGCACAGGACCGACTCACCGCACGCGATCGGCTGGACTACTTGCTCGATGAGGGCTCCTTCGTGGAGACCGACATGCTGGCAAAGCACCGCACCACCGACTTCGGCATGTCCAAGAAGAAGATTGTCACCGACGGCATTGTGACCGGCTGGGGCACCATTGACGGACGCGAAGTCTGCATCTTCTCCCAGGACGGCACCGTCTTCGGCGGCGCACTCGGCGAAGTTTATGGCGAAAAGATGATCAAGATTATGGAGCTAGCCATCACCACCGGCCGCCCATTGATTGGTCTCTACGAAGGCGCTGGCGCACGTATCCAGGAAGGCTCCGTCTCCCTGGACTGGATTGCCCAGACCTTCTACCAAAACATCAACGCCTCCGGCGTAGTCCCACAGATTTCTGTCATCATGGGCGCATGTGCCGGCGGTAACGCTTACTCCCCTGCCCTGACTGACTTTGTTGTCATGGTGGACAAGAAGTCCAAGATGTTCGTCACCGGCCCAGACGTTATTAAGACCGTCACCGGTGAAGAAATCACCCAGGAAGAATTGGGCGGCGCTTCTGCACACATGATCAACGCTGGTAACTCCCACTACACCGCACAAAGCGATGAAGAGGCACTGGACTGGGTACACGACCTGGTTGGTTACCTGCCTTCCAACAACCGCCTGCAGGCACCTTTGGAAGACACCGACTTCATTGATGAAATCACCGCTGATGACCTCAAGCTGGATGAGATCATCCCAGACTCCCCAACCCAGCCTTATGATGTTCGAGAAGTCATCGAGTCTTTGACCGATGAAGGCGAGTTCATGGAAATCCAGGCTGAGCGCGCTGAGAACGTTGTTATTGCTTTCGGCCGTATCGAAGGCCAGACCGTGGGCTTTGTGGCTAACCAGCCAACCGTCTACGCAGGCTGCTTGGACATTGACTCCTCGGAGAAAGCTGCGCGCTTCATCCGCACCTGTGACTCCTTCAACATCCCATTGGTTCTGCTCGTTGACGTTCCTGGCTTCCTGCCTGGTCTAGACCAGGAGCACAACGGTATTCTGCGTCGCGGCGCGAAGCTACTCTATGCATACGGTGAAGCAACTGTTCCAAAGATCACCATCACCATGCGCAAGGCTTACGGCGGCGCGTACTGCGTGATGGGCTCCAAGGGCTTGGGCGCTGACGTCAACCTGGCGTGGCCAACCGCGCAGATCGCTGTGATGGGTGCTTCCGGTGCTGTCGGCTTCATCTACCGCAAGGAACTCAAGCAGGCACACGAAAAGGGCCTGGACGTAGCCGAGCTGGCTAAGTCCTTCGAGCGTGAATACGAAGACCACATGCTCAACCCTTACAAGGCAGCAGAGCGCGGACTTATCGACGCAGTCATCCTGCCATCTGAGACCCGTCAGATGGTCGCACGTAACCTGCGCCTGTACGCCGACAAGAACGTTGCACGTCCTGCCCGCAAGCACGGCAACATCCCGCTGTAAGAAGTAACTCCCCGAATATCGGCAAAGCACCGCTTCGCCTATGACAGTCATGGCGGCTGTCAATGGGTGAATGCGGCCTCGCTATGTCGAAGCATGTTCGGGGTTGTAAACTAGCTGTTTATGACTAAAAAACCGGATCTGAAAACGACTGCCGGCAAGATCGAAGACTTAGATCAACGCGTCACCGAATCCCTAAACCCCTTGGGTGAGGGCGCAGTTGACGGTGGCCAAGAAGCTGGCCAGCTCACTGCACGGACCCGAATTGATGCTTTGCTCGATGCCGGTTCTTTTGTTGAAACTGACGCACTTGCACGCCACCGCTCCGTGGACTTTGACCGTGAGCACAACAAGCCATCCACCGATGGTGTTGTGACCGGTTACGGCACACTGGACGGCCGCAAGGTCTGCGTGTTTAGCCAGGACGAGTCCATTTTTGAGGGCACCTTGGGTGAGGTTAATGGCGAGAAGATCATCAAGATCTACGACCTAGCCCTCAAGACTGGTGTTCCTATTGTTGGCATTCATGCTTCTGCTGGTCCTCGTGTCCAGGAAGGCATTGTCACTTTAGGCATGTACGGCCGCATCATGGCGCGTGCAACTTCAGCTTCTGGTTTGATTCCGCAGGTCTCCGTTGTTGTTGGTGATACTGAGGGCATGGCGTCATTCTTGTCTGGTTTCTCCGACGTTGTTGTTATGACCTCGCAGGCGGCGTTGCACCAGGCACGTCCAAGTGTTGTGGCGCAGGTCTTTGGTGAGGATGTCACTGCTGCTGAGCTTGGTGGCGCTGGCGTGCACTCCGAGAACGGCACCGCGCAGATCATTGCTGAAACTGATGAGCAGGCTTTACTCATGGCGCGTGATGTGTTGGGCTACTTGCCGGTGAATAACCGTGCGGAAGCTCCTCGCACTGAGGCTGAGATCATGTCCGGTTCCATTGCGGACAACATCAGCGAGGCAGATAAGAAGCTGCTGGACATCATCCCGGATGAGGCTGCTACTGCTTATGACATGCGCGAGGTTGTAGACAACGTCGTGGATGACGCTTCCTTCTATGAAGTCAGCGGCGCTTTTGCCCCCAACGTGCTCACCGGTTTTGCACGTATTGAGGGACGCAGCGTCGGTGTTGTTGCCAACCAGCCAATGGCTAATGCTGGCGCGCTGGACTCGGCAGCGGCAGAAAAGGCAGCTCGTTTCATCCGCACCTGCGACGCTTTCAACACCCCAGTTGTTACCTTCGTAGACTCCCCTGGTTTCGTGCCTTCCGCTGAGGAAGAAAAGGCTGGCTTGGTTCGTCGTGCCACCAAGCTTGCTTATGCCTACGCGGAAGCATCCGTTGGCAAGATTACGGTTATCACCCGCAAGGCTTTGGGCCCAGCATTCGTGTTCATGGGCTCCAAGGATTTGGGTGCGGATCTTGCTTATGGTTGGCCAACCGCTGAGATTGCTGTCGCGCAGACCTCCCAGGCTGCCGAAGACATCTACGGCGCAGACGCCACCGAAGAGCAAAAGGCTGAGCTGGAAGAGAAGTTCATGGGTCCATACCAGGCTGCTGAGCGCGGCATGGTGGACGCGGTTATCTCTCCTGCTGCAACCCGCGGTCACTTGATTGAAGGCCTGCGCCTTCTTGAACGCAAGGTTGTTCCAGCTGCCCTGAAAAAGCACGGCAACATCACGCTATAACCCCACACTGACCCCGCATGCTGTCAGAAGAGTGTAAAAACTTTTCGCAGCTGTAGACCACGTACACAACCTGTGGCAGTCTTAAGTAGCAATCAGAGACTGCCGCACAGGGTGTACAACACCAAAGGAAGAGAAGACATGACCACTTCGACTGTTACTGATAACGCCGACAAGGCCACCTCAGCACCACTGTTTAGCGTGGTCAAGGGCAACCCTTCCGCAAGTGAGATTGCTGCTCTGACCGCCGTGTTCGCACAGCTTTCCAGCCAGGCCCGCCGTGATGCTGCTGGCGCTGGCGTGTCCAAGCACGGTGAGCGCAACCTGTGGGGACGTCCAGAGGACCGTTTCAACTCCCAGTTGCAGTTCAACCCAGCTGCGTTTAAGAACGTTCGCTTCTACTAAGCCACCGGCAAACACCGGCAAAGCTCCTGCCACGGCTCCGGCCATAACTGCCGCGTTTCTAAGTCAGCGCGGCAGTTAGTTTTAGGCATAAAGCGGTGACGCACACGATTTTGATCGTCTGTGCGCCACCGCTTCTTTTTATGCTTCACCCTAGATAGTGATCTAGAATTCCCCGCATGCAAATTATTCTCGCTTCTCAATCCCCATCACGCGCTTCAATTCTGCGCGGCGCGGGTGTTGAGCCGGTTCTGCGCCCGGCACACGTGGATGAAGCATCTCTCATTGACTCTCTCGGCGACGCTGCCCCCGCTGAGGTTGTTTCGCAGTTGGCTGTTGCCAAAGCTAAAAAGATTGCCCCAGACTTCCCGAATGATGTTGTTATTGGCGGCGATTCAATGCTGCTGCTTGATGGCCAGCTGCAAGGCAAGCCACATACTATCGATGCCACCATCTCCCGCTGGGAACAGCAAGCCGGCAAGACCGCTGAGCTACTCACTGGCCATTGCGTCATCTGGGGCGACCAGATGCACGTTGAGACCTCCAAGACCACTGTGCGCTTCGCACAGGCCACCATGGCCGATATCCGCGCTTACGCCCACACGGGTGAGCCACTGGAATGCGCCGGCGCTTTCACCTTGGAAGCCATCGGCGGTTGGTTCATCGACCGCATTGA
>JAUNRU010000075.1:0-1196 GCA_030535535.1 Corynebacterium casei | reverse complement strand
AAGTTCCCTGCCAGTCCTTATGCATGGGCTGTGCTAGCTGAGGCAGAACTAGAAGAGGCTAAGGCAACTGCTACTGAGGGCGCGAAGGCTGAGCCTTCCGCGTTCATCACCGCTTATGCTTTTGCGCGCACCGGCTACCACCGTGGGTTGGACCGTCTGCGCGGCAATGGTTGGAAGGGCTGGGGCCCAGTTCCTTTTGATCATGAGCCTAACCAGGGCGTGCTGCGTGCTATTGCTGCGCTGGGCCACGCATCCCAGGCAATCGGCGAGGATGAAGAATATGACCGTCTTCGCCAGATGCTTTCCGATGCCGACCCAGCGTCCGTCTCCGCGTTGCTCGACGGCCAATAATATTTAGCTTTTTATCCCAGTAGCCTGCGCTTCTCACTTTATTCAGTGAGAGGCGCAGGCTTTATCACTATTGTGGCAGCCATGACCAAGATTGAACCTAAAATCCAGCTTCCATCCATTGGCTTTGGCACCGTGCACCTTGATGGTGCGGCGGGCGTTGAGGCCATGTCTTCTGCCATCAAGACCGGCTACCGGTTGATTGATACCGCGTACAACTATGAAAATGAGGGCGCAGTCGGCGTTGCGCTGCGCGAATCGGGTGTGCCGCGCGATGAGCTTATTGTAACTTCAAAGCTCCCGGGCCGTTTCCACGAGTTTGATTTGGCGCGCCCACGCATTGAGGAAAGCCTCTACCGCCTGAGCCTGGACCACCTGGACTTGTTGCTCATCCACTGGCCAAACCCCAGCAAGGACCTTTATGTCCAGGCATGGCAGGCGCTCATTGATGCCCGCGACCGCGGCCTTGTCCGCCACATCGGCGTCTCCAACTTCCTGCCTGAGCACATCGAGCGCTTGGAGAAGGAAACCGGTGAGCTCCCAGCGGTAAACCAGATTGAGCTCCACCCTTACTTCCCACAGGTTGAGCAGGTGGAGTGGCATGATGCCCGCGGTATTGTCACCGAGGCGTGGAGCCCGCTGAGCAACGGCCGCGGCCTCGTCGAAGAGCCACTGCTGGCTGAAATCGGTCAACGCCACGGCGTAGGCGGAGGCGAGGTCGCGCTTGCCTGGCACCACGCGCGTGGCATTGTTCCAATTCCGCGCTCCACAAAGCCGGAGCGTCAGAAGTCCAACCTGGACGCGGTCAACATTGAGCTCAGCGCGGAAGAGATTGAATCCATCACCGC
>JAUNRU010000074.1:0-10789 GCA_030535535.1 Corynebacterium casei | reverse complement strand
ATGTGGTCGTAGTAGTTGTCAATCGGATACACATCCACGTTGCCGAGGCTGTGCCCTACCACTTCAATATCGCGCGGGGTATTGGCCAGCCGCAGGACAACACGAGCGCTAAAGCCGGGTTTGCGCCATTTGTCGCCTTCATAGTGAATGGACCACTGCCCTTCCATCTTGAGGTGGGTGTGCAGGATCTGCTCACCGAACTGCATAAACAGATGTTTGCCATAAGGCCACACGTTCTCGCAGTAATCGCCGGTAAATGTGGCCGTGGCATAGCGCGGTACGCGAATGGATGTATGGGTGACTTCCCGTCCAACCATGAACTGCATCTTGTTGGACAGCTGCAGAACTGAATCGCCTTCAGGCATTATCGCCGTCCCCTTCCACGTGGTGGCAAAGGTCCGCGGCGCGGGCGCATGGGACCAGAACGCCGTTGCGAATTCGAGTGTTCCTGATTGGACTCGCCATGGATTCGGTCGTCAGTTGGCGGGTCATCAAAGCTGAGTTCCTCCAACGCTTCGTTAAGACTTCTGCCCCTGCGTGGGCTTCGCTCTTCGACCTCGGAGCCTGTTTCAGCCTCCTGCTCGGCCCCAAAGTCTGATTCCCATTGTGTGGAGCCCGGCGCGCTTGGTGCGCTCGAGGTTATCGCCGAACCTGGCGTGCGCGGGGTGGAAGATTTGGTGGCGAGGCGGATACCACGCGGGCTGATGCCGGCGCCGAGGGTGCGCAGTTGGTTGGCGATTGTGGAGTCGAAGATGGAGGCGCCGTTGGCTTTTTCGATAACGAGCGGGCTCAGGCGTCCGGTGGAAATGAGAGCCATGAGTGCGCGGTAGACGTATTCGAGGGCTTGGGTGTGCTCGATTCCTTCGGGTAGCTGGTCAAAGAAGGTGGTGAGCGTTTTACCGCCGCGGGTGAGGTGGGCTGCACAGAGGCCATCGATAAGAACAACCAGCGCGCCGGCAGCACGTGATGGTCCTTGTTGTGGCCATGGCAATGCTGCGCCGTAAGGATTAGCGGGGTCGCAGGCAGCAAGCACCACGGTGTCAGGTGTGGTGGTGCCCGATGGCCAGCCGGTGATATCCGGGCTGTCGCTCAAACCACGCAGGCGGTCAATGACAGCCGGTGTGGAAAACTGCGCGGCACCTAAGCCGTCGATGACGTAGCCGCGCATGGCTTTACCGGATTCTTCAAAACCGGACAGGACTTTATAGGCCAGGGCGAATCCGCCAAGCACATCTTCGGAGACAACCGAGCCGCGGGTGACCACACCGTAGCGGTCCAGCCAGGCCTCGCCCTGCGCAGCGGAGCGCGCTGTGGCATCGTGTGATGCCGGGATGGTCAACGCCCAACGCCCATTCATGTCCGGCGGGGTGGGATTCGCGCGTTGGGTCTGCGCAAATGACGTGCGTCCCATGCGCAGGCGGGAGCGCTGCGGGCGGCGCTTTTGCCGGTGTGCGGTCTGGCCTGAGCCCCGCGCGGATAAGCGCGTACGAATTGGGGCGAAGGAATCTGGGCTAACCAGTCCCATTTCCACCAGCCCCCAGAGTGCTTCGCGCGCTTGGTCGGTGGTGGGTGTATCAATTCCGGCGCCCACACCGACATCCAATCCGCGCTGCGCGGTGGAGGACGTATCCGCGACGCCTTGGATTGTATCCCCACGGGCGATGTCACGGTAGATATCGGCGAAGAGGAAACCGCCGCCGCGCGATAGCAGCGCCAGGATTGATTCTTGTAATCCCGTCAGTCCCGAAAGCTCTGCATCAAGAATGGGAACTAGACCGGCAGCATAATCAGCGGGCAGCAACATGACCCACGGGTCAGAGGAACCGGCCTTGCCGGCGCCGACCACCAGTACTTCACCATTGGAGGTCAGCTCATCCAGCATTACTGGTGAGTAATCACCAACCCGTGAAGGCAGCACCATCGACTCCCAGGCAGATGCCGGAAGCCGCACGCCGGCGAGTTGTTCCAGCACGGCATACACACCATCCGCGCCGCGGAGGGACGGCCGGCGCATGTTACCGGTAGCGCCCTCAATCACAGGTGCCACATTGTTCCAGTCCGGCAGGAAACGTCCAAAGGTCGCTGGTGATACCGGCTCAGTCTGTGCACGGGCTTTAGCCAAAGAACGGGAGCGGATAACGCGCAGCACCTCATTAGCGCAGTACTCCACTTCATCAATGCCCTGGCGGTAATGGCCCTCAATCACAGAATCCATGCCATTCAACGAGGTATGGGCGATGGAGACGGACAGGGAGAAAGCATCGGCAAGCTCACGCAGCACAAACGGGCCTCTGGTGCGTGCCCACCGTGAGACCAGCTGATCCAAAGCATCATTAATGGTCTCCACCTGCGCGGGGATGCCCGGTGGGACGGGGATGCCCAAGCCATCACGAAGTAATGCGGCATCCTGAGCTTGGGCTAGGTGCACACGCCCGCCGATGCGAACCTCCATGATGCGCCGGCCCAGCTGCTGGTGCAGCGTCTGCAACGGCACATCGGTGTGCTCCCCCACATTGACCACGGGGATGGGGCCAATGACCCGCAACATATCCGCAACCTGCTCACTGGTCTGTGCCCGGCGCGTGGCATCGGTGCGCTGAAGTTGGGCATGCACTTCAGCAATGATCTCTGGTTCCAGCAACTCACGCAGCTCAACCGTGCCCAACAACTTGGCCAACAACGCCGGATCCAAAGCCAAGGCCGCCGCACGCTTTTCCGCCAACGGGCTATCGCCCTCATACATAAACGCGCCGGTGTAGTTGAACAACAATGAGGACGCGAATGGCGAAGGCTGCTCCGTGGTCACCTCCGCGACGCGCACTTTGCGGTGGGCAATATTGCGGGTGACCTCCACCAAACTTGGCACGTCATAGACGTCTTGCAGGCACTCGCGCACGGTCTCCAAAATGATGGGGAAAGACGGATACTTGCGTGCCACATCCAGCAGTTGCTCCGCGCGCTGACGCTGCTGCCACAACGGTGAACGCTTACCCGGATTGCGCCGCGGCAGTAGCAAAGCCCGCGCCGCGCATTCGCGAAAACGCGAAGCAAACAGCGCGGAACCACCGACCTGTTCTGTCACGATGTCTTCAATCTCATCCGGATCGAAAGCGAAAATGGACGCATCCGGCTCCGCCTCACCTTCTGGCAGGCGCAGCACAATGCCGTCATCGCCCGCCACCGCCTGGGCATCCATGCCGGTGCGCTCCGCCACGCGCGCGCCCACGGCCAGCGCCCACGGTGCGTTCACGCCACGACCGAATGGCGAGTGCAGCACAATGCGCCAGTCCCCCAGCTCATCTTTAAAGCGTTCCATCACCAACGTGGAATCATCCGGGATCGAACCCGTAGCCTCATATTGCTCCTGCAAAAAGGCACTCAGATTATCCTTCGCCCACGTATCCGCGTGCTTAATCAACTCCGGATCAGCATGCGCATCCCGGCGAAAAGCACCAATAGCCTGGCCCAGCTCATATGGCCTACCCGCGGAATCACCGGACCAAAACGGCAACCGGCCCGTATGTCCCGGCGCCGGTGTCACAATCACCTGATCGCGCGTGATGTCCTCAATCCGCCACGAAGACGCGCCCAAGGTAAATACATCACCCACGCGCGATTCATAGACCATCTCCTCATCCAGCTCACCCACACGCCGCGGGGCGCCCTCACCACCGGCGATGAACACGCCAAACATGCCACGATCCGGAATCGTGCCAGCATTAGTCACCGCCACCCGTTGCGCGCCGGGCCGGGCAGTGAGCACACCGGTAATGCGGTCATAGACCACGCGCGGGCGCAGCTCCGCAAAGTCGGTGGACGGGTACACCCCGGAGACCAGGTCAATCACAGAATCAAAGACTTCCCGCGCTAAGTCGCGATAGGGCCAGGCACGGATAACGGTGTCATACCAGTCATCCGCGGTTAGCCCTTCCGGTGCGGCGGAAACAGCAGCTACCGTGTGCTGCGCCAGCACGTCCAAGGGGTTCGCTGGGATATGCAGCTTTTCGATGCCCCCTTCGACCATCTTCTGCACCACCACCGTGGTCTGCAGGAGATCAGAACGGTGCTTGGGATAGAAGGAACCGTGGCTGGTTGCACCGACCACGTGCCCGGCGCGTCCGATGCGCTGTAGACCCGATGCCACCGCCGGTGGGGATTCCACCTGAATAACTAACTCGACTGCGCCCATGTCAATGCCCAGCTCCAACGAGCTGGTGGACACTACTGCACGCAACGCACCTTCTTTGAGCATGTTTTCTGTCATTGCGCGTTCATCTTTAGACACTGAGCCGTGGTGCGCTCGCGCAATCACCGCTGGGGCTTTGCCAGCGACATCCACCGCTTTCATCAACTGCGCCGGGTCCCGGCGCAGCTCCGGCGACAAAGATTCTGGGTCATGAATAGACGCCCAAATTTCATTAAGTCGGGAGGTCAGCCGCTCCGCGGTGCGCCGAGAGTTTACAAAAATCAGCGTGGAGCGATGCTCCATCACCTGGTCATAAACAGACTGCTCAATAAACGGCCAAATAGAACTAGCCACCGGCAGCGCTGATTCGGCCGACGTTGCAGGATCCGCACCTGCGATTCCCAGCGGATCATCAACAGTGAGTTCCCCAATGGTGGAGCCTTGTTCCGGGGTGGGTAGATCACTCATGTCTTCTACGGGCACGTGGATATCTAGCTGCCACTTCTTCTTCGCTGGCGGAGCGATGATTTCCACCGGCCGTCCACCACCCAGGAAGTTCGCCACGGTTTCCAGCGGGCGCACCGTCGCCGATAGCCCAATGCGCTGGAACTCCCCTGCGACCTTCGCTAGGCGTTCCATGGTCAACGCCATGTGAACGCCACGTTTGGAGCCGGCAATAGCGTGGATTTCATCAATGATGACCGTATCCACTGATGCCAAAATGCCCGCTGCCTTGGACGTCAGCATCAAATACGCTGACTCCGGCGTGGTAATCAGCACGTCAGGCGGCTTGCGCAGTTGTCGGTTGCGCTCTGATTGCGGGGTATCGCCTGAGCGCACGCCGATTGAAATATCTGGCTCATCCACGCCCAGACGCTGCGCCACGCGTGAAATACCCGCCAGCGGCACACGCAGATTGCGCTCAATATCCACACCCAGTGCTTTCAGCGGCGAGATATACAAGACTTTCACCCCGCCGTGGGAAGAAGCATCCGTGGAGTCTTCCCGCTTAGCCACTGGCAGCGAAGTCTGGCCTTCGCGTTCCATGAGGTTATTGAGTGCCCACAAGAATGCAGCCAGAGTCTTACCTGAACCGGTAGGAGCGACCAGCAGAGCATGGCTTCCCTGCGAAATAGCATCCCAGGATTTTTCCTGAACTTGTGTGGGTTCGGTGAAAACATCCTCAAACCAACCAGCTACTGCGGGCTTGAAGCGAGAAAGGATGTTTTTGGCCATACCTTACTTTAACGCGATGGGTAGTCTTAGGAACTATGACAGTCCAGCTCTCTGATGCTCGCTTGACCAATATGATCGCCGAAGGTTGCGGCGAGATTCTCAAAGGTGTCCGTAAAGGTGGCCTCTTGCGTGGCCTTGCCCTCGGAGACGCTGGTGATGAACTGGCACAATCGTGGATTTCTCGCGTTCTCGAACAACACCGCCCGGATGACGGTTTCTTGTCCGAAGAAGCAGTTGATGACCTTGACCGCCTGGGCAAAGAACGCGTGTGGATTGTGGATCCGCTCGACGGCACCAAGGAATTCGCCACCGGTCGCCAGGACTGGGCCGTGCACATTGCATTGGTCATCAATGGCAAGCCAGAACACGCTGCCGTAGGACTGCCGGACTTGGGCGTGACCTTTAAATCTTCAGATGTCCGCGCAGTTAAAGGCCCGCTGTCCAATAAATTTGTGGTCTCCCGGAACCGCCCACCGCAGGTAGCGGAATACATCACGCAACAAATGGGCTATGAAGCCGTGGGCATTGGTTCTGCTGGCGCGAAGGCCATGCACGTGCTGCTCGGTGATTATGACGGATACATTCACGCCGGCGGGCAGTATGAGTGGGATCAAGCAGCACCAGTTGGTGTAGCGCTGGCCTCAGGTCTGCACTGCTCGCGTCTTGATGGCAGCCCCATGAGCTTTAACAATGAGGACACCTACATCCCGGACTTGGTCATCTGCCGGCCGGAACTAGCAGATGAAATCCTTGAGCACGCAGCGAAGTTCGCAGCAAACAACCCAGGCTTCTAGACTAGGCAGCATGACAAACGCTACTGCAATAGCTACTCCCTACGAAGACCTGCTGAAGAATGTTTTAGAAAACGGCGCCGCTAAATCTGATCGCACCGGAACGGGCACCCGCTCCCTGTTCGGCCACCAGCTGCGCTATGACTTGAGTGAGTCTTTCCCACTGCTTACCACCAAGAAGGTCTACTTCCACGGTGTTATCGGTGAGCTGCTGTGGTTCTTGCGCGGTGAATCTAACGTGTCCTGGTTGCAGGAAAACAAGGTTCGTATCTGGAACGAGTGGGCCGATGACAACGGTGAACTCGGCCCGGTCTACGGCGTGCAGTGGCGTTCTTGGCCAACTCCCGATGGCCAGCACATTGACCAGATTCAAGGCGTGATGGATCAGTTGAAGAACAATCCTGATTCCCGCCGTATCTTGGTTTCTGCGTGGAACGTGTCGGAGTTGGACAAGATGGCGCTGATGCCGTGCCACTTGCTGTTCCAGCTTTATGTTGCCAACGGAAAGCTGTCGATGCAGGTCTACCAGCGCTCCGCTGACATGTTCTTGGGAGTTCCATTCAACATCGCTTCTTATGCCGCGCTGACCCATATGTTCGCGCAGCAGGCCGATTTGGAAGTCGGTGAGCTCATCTGGACCGGCGGTGATGTGCACATCTATGACAACCACGTTGAACAGGTTAAAGAGCAGCTCGCGCGCGAGGCGCGCCCTTACCCGCAGCTGAAGCTTAACAAGGCGAAGAGCATCTTTGACTACACCTTTGAAGACTTTGAAGTTGAAGGCTATGACCCGCATCCTTCGATTAAGGCGCCGGTTGCGGTCTAGGATGAATCCATGAGCTTTCTTGGTGCGATTTGGGCACAGTCCTTAGATGGAATCATCGGCGACGGCGAGCAAATGCCGTGGCACGTGCCAGAAGACCTGGCTCATTTCAAAGAAGTAACCCTGGGCAGCCCGGTCATTATGGGCCGGCGCACGTGGGAGTCTCTTCCGGAGAAGTTCCGTCCCCTACCAGGGCGTGAGAATTTTGTGCTGTCTACCCGTCAAGCTGGCGACTGGTCACAGGGTGCGACGGTGTTAAACCGCCTGCCGGAGCTGTCTGAAGGCTGGATTATGGGCGGCGGGCAGCTCTATGCCTCCACCTTGGATCAGATGGACATCCTGGCAGTCACCCTCATGGGCGTCAATGTGGCGGAAGTCTACGGCGAGGATGCCGTGTACGCGCCGCATATCCCCGAAGCGTTTAGCCAAACCGCTGATTCCGGCTGGTTGACCTCTGCGAAGGGGCATCTGACCATCCCGAATCAGCCGGCCAGTGAGCTGCCCATCAAATATCGATTTATTAGTTATGAACGAAAGGACGCTGCCTAGAATGGCTGTAGCAACCCCTGAAACAACCGAACACGTCACTGTCTTCTTTGCTGATTGGTGCCCTTACTGCGCTCGTCTGCGCTCGGACCTCAACAGCTCTGAGACCCCTTATGCTGCTATTGACGTAGACAACGGTGCCGCGGGCAATGATGAGCTCAACGAGTGGATTAAGTCCGTCAACAACGGCAACCGCGTTGTGCCAACCGTGCTTTACTCCGATGGCACCCACGCCACCAACCCGCCGGCTGCCGATGTCCGCGCGAAGCTCGAAGAGCTCAACGCTTAAAACCTAAGCGCCCCCTGCGATAACTGCCTTCTAGTTATCGTCTTCGCCGAATAGCTCCAGCATGTCCTTCGGGGACAGCGTGGTATTAAGTCCGGCGAGTTCTTTGGAGTAGATGGTCTTGAGGTAGTCATCCAATGCGTCTTTGAGCTGCTGGGCATCAAATTTATTCAGCAGCATCAGTCGCTTGGGTTCGCCTCCGCGCACTAGCTTTTCGATTGCCAGGGTTTCCACCCCATCCTCGGAAGACATAGTGCGCAGGGTGATTTCACGGCGTTGAACGTCGATAAATTGCGGTTCGGGTGTGCCAGCGGCGCCTTGTTGTGTCATACCCATCAAAGTAGCCCAAACAGGTTGTGGATACGTCAAATTTCTGCGCGAATCCACCCCACCCGCACAACATCACACTTCTAGGTCTCCCTGCCCCCGGAAATAACCGTCCCGGTTTCGCGCCCGGTTTTATGCTCCGGAGAGCACTCGGGTAATCTAGAGACGTTCACAGCAAAGCTTCGCTGAATCCTTGTGATTCGCAGTGCGCTGTGAACGGCCCTGCCTTAGTAGCTCAGTGGATAGAGCACGGCTCTCCTAAAGCCGGTGTCGCAGGTTCGACTCCTGTCTAGGGCACAAGTTTATGTCTAACATTTCGGACATTAGAATCTAGGCCGCACACTTTCGTGCGGCCTTTTTCAATCACAACTAGTTCCGAAAAGTGACCATGACCTGAGCTTTTGCCCATATAATGTTGGCATGGAAATCGTTATAGTGAAGTCGGTCAGCGGGGATGGCTACCTTTGCCCGAATTGCGGAGCAACCCTCAAGTACATCCAAGGACGGAAGAGGCTTTCGCTCCATAATCTTCCCAGCCATCCGGGCAAAAAGTGCCCCGCGACGAAGATGACCGCCGAGCTTCAACTAGATCCCAATGCTTCAATAACAGAGTTTCCAAACCTTCTAGAGCGTCCTCTGGTTAAAGAACAACCAAAGCAAGCAAAGAAGCAACGACGCCGGAGAACCGTAGAAGGCAGGGATCCCCGGAGGCGTCGCACGCATTGGAGAGACGAATACACCATTAAAGGCGAGGACTCTTGGGGAATTGACGACCTTGGCGAAGAAGGCGGCGAAATATCCGTCCGGGCACGTTCTGGAGGCAAAGTAGAAAGTCGCCGAACCAAGTACTAATCCAAAACAACGTGGCGAAACTATACCGGTTTCGGTGGAGTTCCGCCACGCTTTTAGAACTTACTGAGCAGAGTTGCCCGCTTGCTCGTTCTCGTTCCACACGGTCTCAAGCGCTTGCTTGAAGACTTCTTGTGGCTGTGCGCCGGAGACAGCGTACTTGTTGTTAAACACGAAGAATGGAACGCCTTGGACGCCGATTTGCTGTGCGCGGTTGATGTCCGCCTGGACTGCATGATCGAGTTCCTCGTTGTCCATGTTGGCTAGGGCTTCGTCGCGGTTGAGGCCGGCATCGACAGCCAAGTCGGCGAGAACCTCGCGGTCTTCGACGTTCTTGCCGTCGGTGAAATATGCCTTGAACAGGTTCTGAATGACCTCGTGCTGCACGCCGTTCTTTTCAGCAAAGTGCGAAAGGCGGTGCGCACGGCGGGAGTTGACCGTCAACGCGGTATCAAAATTGTAGTCCAACCCAACCTCGGCGCCACGTGCCGCAACGTTGGCGTTCATCTGCTCGAACTGTTCAACCGGAATGCCCTTTTGCTTCGCCACTGCCTCAGCAGATGGCAATGGCTGACCTTCTGGATAATCCGGCATCAGCTGGTAGCTGTGGTAGGTAATCTCCACGTCATCACGATGCGCAAAGTCCCCAAGCGCTAGCTCCAAATGCTTGTCACCCATCCAGCAAAATGGGCACATCACATCCGACCACACGTCGACGGTAATTGGGCTATTAGTTGTTTCTGCCTGGCTCATGAACAGTTTCCTTCCACATCGCACACGCCCACGTTCTCTTCGCCGAATGGCTGAAGGAACGTAAAAGGCTTGGGCGACTCGCTTGTTACTGCGTCGCTCGTGCCGTTGCTAACGACGTCGTTATTTACGTTATTTACGTTGTCTGTTTGATTCATTGTTTTCCACCTTATGAAGAATGGTTCACCGTCTTCCAACGCCGGCGAAGATGCTTATGTTCCAAAAAGTGAAAAGTATTTGGCACACCGCTCCCCTTTCACATGCCGTGCAGTTGGGGTAAGTTCTGTAACGGAAGTTACTGAAGTTAAGTCAGTAAATTAATGGTGGTTGGTTAGGAGTTCACTCGTGTCAGAACATGAAGCATCGAAAGGCGCTGCGCACTATTCGCGCCGCAAAATTATGAAAGCCGGTGCCTTCGCCGCTGCCGCCGGCACTCTTGCCGTGGGCGTGGGTACCTTTACCGCCTCCCGCGCTTCTGCGCTGGGGCCGATTCTGGGCACGGTTGTTGATTACTCTGCTGGCGTGCCCAGTGCTTCTGCATTGAAGGCCACTGGCCACCTTGGTGCGGTGCGCTACGTCTCCCAAAAGCGACCCGATGCCCAGTGGATGGCCGGCAAGCCTGTCACACTCAAAGAGACCCAGGCGATGTCCGCCCAGGGGCTAGCCACCGCTTCTGTCTACCAATTCGGCCGCGCCGAAACCGCGGACTGGAAGCAAGGTGCTGCCGGCGCTGCCGTGCACGCACCCCAAGCCATTGCCATCCACCGCGCGGCTGGTGGCCCAACCGGGCGCCCCATCTACGTCGCCATCGATGATAACCCCTCCCGCCAGCAATACGACACCCTCATCAAGCCTTATCTCTTGGCATTCCAGACCGCCCTGCGTGCCGCGGGCTACAGCACCGGCGTGTATGGCAACTACAACGTCATTGACTGGGCCATCAAAGACGGCATCGGTTCCTTCTATTGGATGCACGACTGGGGTTCCGGCGGACG
>JAUNRU010000073.1:0-10932 GCA_030535535.1 Corynebacterium casei | reverse complement strand
GTTTGGTTGAGGCATCACGTTTGCCGGAGCCTATTTTCACCCCAGCCACCAAGGCGGAGCAGGGGGATCATGATGAGAACGTCAGCTTCGAGCGTGTTGTGCAAGACCTTGGGCAGGAGCGAGCAGAGCAGCTTCGCGATGAAACCCTGCGTATTTATAGCGCCGCCGCCAAGATTGCCGAAGAAAAGGGTATTATCTTGGCTGACACCAAGTTTGAATTCGGGCTGGATTCCGAGGGCAACCTGGTCTTGGGTGATGAGGTCTTGACCCCGGACTCTTCCCGCTACTGGCCAGCGGACTCCTATGCTGAGGGCGTAGTACAGCCAAGCTTTGATAAGCAGTACGTGCGCAACTGGTTGACCTCTGAGGAATCTGGCTGGGATGTGGCATCAGAAACCCAGCCGCCAGTGCTGCCAGAAGATGTCGTGGCAGCGACCCGATTGCGCTACATCGAAGCCTATGAGCGCCTGTCCGGCAAGCGCTTCATCGACTTCATCGGCGGTTAAAACTTAAAGCATAAACACGCGGGTAGGGTTGTTTGTTATGACAGACAACAATCTCAACAACGTTAAGCCGCCCATCGCAAAGCAAGAAGTCTTCGTCCGTGAATTCCACGGGCGAAGCTTTGTTGATGAATATGAATGGATGCGCAACAAGGAATCCCAGGACACCCTGGACTACCTCAACGCAGAAAACACATATACCGAGGCCAAGACCGCACATTTGAAGCAGCTGACTGAGAATGTGTTTGAAGAGATTAAGTCGCGTGTGAAGCAAACCGATATGTCCGTGCCGTCGCGCGCGGGCGATTATTGGTACTACGGCCGCTCCGAAGAGGGCAAGGAATATGGCTATAGCTGCCGAATTCCAGTATCCGAGGGCCAGGATCCGTGGGAGCCGCCGGTCATTCCGGAGGAAGGCAAGCCGGAAGGCGAGCAGATCCTGCTGGACAACAACGCGCTGGCCGAAGGCCACGAGTACTTCGCGCTGGGGGCCGCGTCCGTGACCAAATCCGGGCGCTACCTGGCATATTCCACGGACACCGAAGGCGATGAGCGCTTTGAGCTGTTCATCAAGGACTTGGAAACAGGCAAGCTTCTCGATGACCACCTGACCGACATCTTCTACGGCGCCACGTGGGCGGGCGAGGATTATATTTTCTACCAGAAGGTGGATGACGCCTGGCGCCCAGATACTGTGTGGCGCCACAAGGTGGGTACTGCACAAAGTGAGGATATCTGCGTCTTCACCGAGGCCGATGAGCGTTTTCGCGTTGGCGTGGGTTCCACGCGCAGCGAAAAATACCTCATCATCGCGGCTGGATCCCCGCTGACCTCTGAATATTGGATTCTGGACATGGATAACCCAGAGGGCGAGTTTGAAGTTCTCTGGGAGCGCGAATCCGGCGTGGAATACGACATTGACCACGTGGTGCGCGGGGGCAAAGATCAGTGGCTTATTACCCACAATGCGCACGGGCCAAACTTTGAAATCGGCTGGGTGGATGCTGATGCAAGCCCGCTGCCCGGCATTCGTGACCTAGAAGTATTGGTTCCGCACAGTGATGATGTGCGTATTGAAGGCGTGGATACCTACCGCGACTTCGCCACCTTGTCCTATCGCCGCGGCGGAATCCCACGCGTTGCCGTGATGAAGATTGACGGCGATGAGTTTGGTGAGTTCGAAGAGCTGCAATTCGACGAAGAAATCTACTCCGCCGGTTCAGCCGGCAACCCGGAGTGGGATGCGCCGGTGATCCGTTTGTCTTACACCTCTTATACCCAGCCAGCGCAGCTGTTCCAGTACCGCATTGCCACCGGTGAGCGCAACCTGCTCAAGGAACAGGAAGTTCCTGGCGGCTACAACGCCGATGAATATGAGGCCTACCGTGAATGGGCGATTGCGAAAGATGGCACGCAGATCCCAGTGAGCATAGTCAAGCGCAAAGACCTTGCCACCGACAAACCTCAACCGGCGCTGCTGTACGGCTATGGCTCCTACGAAGCCAGCATGGACCCAGCCTTTTCTGTCTCCCGTCTCTCGCTGCTCGACCGCGGCATGCTTTATGTGGTTGCGCACGTGCGCGGCGGCGGTGAAATGGGCCGGCTGTGGTACGACGAAGGCAAGCTGATGGCGAAGAAGAACACATTTACTGACTTCATCGACGTTGCTGACCACCTGATTTCCAACCAGCTAACCAGCCCTGAGGTGCTTGTAGCGGAAGGTGGTTCTGCCGGTGGCCTGCTTATGGGTGCGATTGCGAACATGGCCCCGGACCGCTTCAAAGGTATTCAAGCCGTGGTGCCATTCGTGGACCCACTAACCTCGATTCTGAAGCCTGAACTGCCGCTGACCGTGGGTGAGTGGGAAGAGTGGGGCGACCCCTTCCACGACCCTGGGGTCTATGACTACATGGCCACCTACGCGCCTTATGAGAATGTCTCGGCGCAGCACTACCCGGACATCCTGGCTGTGACTTCGCTCAATGACACTCGCGTGCTGTATGTGGAACCAGCGAAGTGGATTGCCAAACTGCGCCAGGTCGCCACCGGTGGTGAATTCTTGCTCAAGACCGAGATGGCCGCTGGTCACGGTGGTGTTTCCGGCCGTTATGCGCGCTGGCACCAGACCGCGTTTGAGTACGCGTGGACTATCAACAAAGCCACCGGAGCTGTTGAATAAGTTCTTCTACTTGCCGCGCGGGGCGTGCTGTCCTGTGTGATAATGGACAGCATGCATGGGCATCTTCTGGTTTCGATTTCATCTATTTTTGACGACACCCGGAAGTCCGCTGCGCGGCTGCTTGAACAGCTCGACAAAGAAGGCGTGCCCGTCTCCCTGCTGGTTGCCCCGCACATTGACGGCAACTGGCACTTGGCCAAAGACCCCACCACCAAGCAGTGGCTGCAGGAACAACAAGTAACCGGGCGTCTTCTCATTCTCAACGGCTTTGACCAAGCAGTGCAAGGCCGCCGCGCGGAATTCGCGAACCTTGACGCGCATGAGGCGAACCTGCGGCTAAAAGGCGCGACCCGGCAAATGTCCAAGCTGGGTTTTGATTTTGATATCTTCGCTCCACCCCGCTGGCGCATGTCGCCGGGCACGCTGGAAGTCCTGCCGTACTTTGATTTCTCCCTCGCAGTATCATCCACCGGTATTCATGACCTGCGCACAGAGAATTTCCACCAGTCCCGCAACCTGTCATATGGTGAAGGCTTTGGTGCGGCGAAGTGGTGGCGCCGTTCGATTATTAGCGCCGCTGAGCGTGGCGCTAACCGCGGCAACACCGTGCGCCTTTCTGTCTCCGGCCGCAACCTGGCGGAGAAGAAAGTCCAGCACGACTTTATGCGCGCAATTGGCAAAGCCATGAAAGCCGGCGCCACTCCCGCGTCCTACAGCGTCTTTATGGAGCCTTCGAAGAAAGAAAAGAAGAAGGCCGACAAAAAGAAAGCTAAATCAGAAACGGCGTAGAGCACCTCTTAGACCGAGTTAAGAAGCAGGAGCCGCTTCCAGAACATAGGACTTCAGGCCGTCGAGGATGATTCCTGCGGACGCCAATGACGCGTTCATGTACCAGGAGTCATAATCAATGGCGATGGCGCGGTCATTCTTAACTGCTTCCAGCGATGGCCACAAGGAAGTGTCCTCAGGGCTTTCGGCGCCATCCTGTACACCGTAGAACAGCCAGTCCGCATCCGCTTCGGCGATGAGCTCGGGTGAGAGATCCTTGCCCGCTTGGTCGGTGAACTGCTGTGCTTCGGGGCGTGCGAAACCACAATCGGCAGCGACGGTGCCAGCCATGGATTCTGCACCGTACATCTGGAACTCATCCTTGTTGGTACGCAGGAAAGACACCGTTGGTGGGTTATCCGGCTGGGAGTCTTTGATCTCAGCTGCGGATGCCTCGTATTCATCCAGCAGTGCTTGCGCATCTTCGCCCTTGCCGGCGGCTTCGGCGATGGTCATCAGGTCCTGCTTCCAGTTCTCACCGCCGCCTTCACCGGTGACTACCGGCGCGATAGCGCGCAGCTTTTCCAGCAGCGCTTCATCACTGCGCGAATTGGCGCAGATGAGCGTTGGCTGCAGGTTAGCGATGATTTCCACATCCGGGTCCTGACGGAAACCACAGTCCGCGATGCTATCCAAGTCCATGTCATCCCCGAAACGATCACGCAGGAACTGCGGAATCAGGTCCGCGTTCTTCGCAGCAGCCACACCAACTGGCGTGATGCCCAGCAGCAGGAGGTTATCCAGCTGACCCGTGTTGAGCGCAACAATGCGCTGTTCTTCGCTGCCCCCAGCAGCGGTAGTGGAATCTGCCACAGCAGAACCTTCAGCAGCAGTGGATGATTGGCCAGATTTATCTGACTGAGAACACGCTACGAGTGCAATTGCAGCGGCACCAAGACTGGCGCCCAGGAAGCCACGACGACTAATTTTCTTATGCATTTGAATAAAGTTAGCCTAGCCTAAAATTTCAAGTCAAGATAAGCGACCTATTAAACAAAAAGCGGCTCATCGCTGCGCTTGTAACAATCTCAGTGATACAAGCGCAGCAATAAGCCGCTGAAATGCTCAGCTCAAAACCCGGAAAGGCTAGTAGAGCTGGAAGCGTTGTTAGAGACTAGAGCTGGCCGCCGAAGAATGAACGGATCTGGTCGCGCAGGTTCTTGATTTCGCGTGGCAGGTGCTGGTCAACGGCGCCGCTAAACAGTGCACCGAGGCCGAGAGTGGCTGCTAGTGCGGCGATGATGCCGAAGAAGCCGCCGCTTGCGCTGCCGTCGTTGGAGCTGCCGGTCGAGGACTCGTCGCTGCCGCCGTTGCCATTACCGTTGCCGTCATCGGTGGTGTCGAGGTTGAAGCCAACCTTGACGGGGTCGTGGTCGGAGGAGCGGAATGGGGTGGCGTCGTGGTAGTCAACAACGTTGTAGAGGCGGCGGGAGTACTCGAACGCGATGGATTCATCGGAGTTGATGTTCCACACCTGAGCGTCCTGCAGGTCAACGTGCTCGTTGGCCAGGACGTGGTCGAGGGAGCCGAGCATGCCGTCGAACTGGTAGGAGGTGGAGGCGTTGTATTCTTCCTGCGGTACGGAGTAGCCGGCATCGCGGAAGCGGTCTAGTGCGTGCTCACGGGTGTAGGTGTTGAGGTCGCCCATGACGAAGGTGGCCTTGTCTTCCCAGTCGGTCTGCTGCGCTAGGTGCTCAAGCACTGCTTCGGACTGGGAGACGCGCAGGTTGGCGTTGTTGCCCTGGCCATCGCCCATGTCGGCGTCATCATTAGCAATGGAGCCCTTGGACTTGAAGTGGTTCGCCACGGCCACGAAAGTTTCGGTGACATCTTCATCGACAGGCTTGAATTCCTGCGCCAATGGTTCGCGCGCGGTGCCGGTGAAGCGCTCATCTTCAAAGATGCGAGAAGCGCCAACAGGTTCCACGCGGTCAGGGTTGTAGATGAAAGCCACGCGGATGACATCAGGGTTGCCAGGAATTTCATCGGCAGCAGGAGACTCCACAGCCTTCCAGTTGCCGCCATCAGCGTTAAGAGCATCAACCAAGGTCAGCAGAGCTTCATCGCGGCGGGTGATATCGCCGGTGACAGCGAAGGTGTCCTCAATTTCGGACAGGGCAATAACGTCAGCGTTGAGTCCGTTGATGGCAGCAACAATCTTTTCCTGCTGGTCCGCCAATGCGGATTCAGAGTAGGCGCCGCGAACGGTGCAGTAGTTGGTTGCCACTGGGTTGCCGTGGATGTCGGTGTACGCGCCGCAGCCGTCTTCATCCTGGCCCAGGGACGTGAAATAGTTCAGCACGTTGAATGCGGAGATGGTGTAGTCACCAGCGACGTTGTCCATCGCGCCGAGTTCATCCGCGCGGGAGTCTTCCCAGGTGATAGGCAAGTCTGCCGATGCCGTGTTGCCCGTCACCGGGGTGGTTGGCAAAAAGCGCCACAGGTTGAAATCCTTCTTCACAATGACAGGGTTTTGGAATTCCACCTGGTCAGTGGTGCGCAAGGACTTGATGTTTTCACCGTTATCAGAGGTGATATACGGCAGCGGGGTGTGCTTATCGGATTGCATGTAGTTCGCGGTGCGAGCATCGTCCAAGGTCACCACTAGTTCTTTGTATTCTTCAGCTTTGGCAACGGCTTCCGCGCCGGGCGCCATGAAGTCAGTTGGCTGACGGAAAGCTTCATCACCAGCAGCCAGGCCAACTTCGCCGAAGGTGTTGAGCGCATAGTTGTTGGTCACGGTGTGGGCACCAGGCAGGACCAGCATGTACTCATAAGGTTCGCGTTCAACATCGCCAGCAGGCAGCTTGTCGATGCTCAATGGAACCACCGGCTCGAACTCACCCTCTGCGACCTCAAAGGTGACATTGGAGAGCTGAGTGGAGTCAAAGTGCTCGCCAGCCTGGCCGCGCACGGTGAGAACTTCACCGATGGTTGGGTACTCATCGGCGGCACGGTTGCCCATGTAGACGAAGATGCCGTGGGATGCATCGCTTGCCGATGGCACATCCACGCCAGTGCCTGGAGTCTGAATGACAAAACCGTTCAGGCCGCCATCGGAGTACACCGCGGTGACCTCACCCTGGGTGGTGACGGTCTGGCCGTTGAGTGGAGTCGCTGCGTCGGTGCCCTGAATCTCTGCAATAGCGATTGCTTCATCTGGGTTAACTGGAGTCTCTGGCTCTTCCGGATCGGTGTTGCCATTGCCGTCCTCATCGCCGTCGCCGCCGCCGGAAACGGTTTCGCCTGCGGAGTTGGTGGGGGTTGGGTCACCCGCGGTGAAATCAGCGGAGTTGTCATCAGTATCCGCGCCATCTTCTGCACGGGATGCGGAGGTGGAGTTGGACAGGCCTGGTGCGCCTGCGGTTTCAACCCGGGAAGCGGTGCCGTAGCCCACTAGGTCAACGGTGCTTGATGCGTCATCGGTCAGTTCAACGGAACCGTTTGCGCCAGCCATGCTCAAAGAACCGGTGGCATCTGCAGTTGGCAAGGCAGCCAAATCCTTGTTGTTGCCAGCGGACTGCTGGATCAGGAAATAACCGCCAGCAGGAATGGTGCCGGTCAAAGAAGTAGAACCGCCGGTGTTGCCGGAAGCTGCGAAGTACTCCACGGACCAGCCGGCAAGATCGATGGCCTCATCGGTGGGGTTGAACAGCTCAATGAAGTCATTAGTCAACGGAGCGCCGCTGTTGCCGCCACCGCCATAGACTTCACTGATGACAACATTGTCGCCCTCAGGGGTTGCGTGAGCCGCAGGGATAGCGATGGTTGTGAGGGACGTAGAAGCGAGAGCAGCGAGTGCGAAAGTGCGCAGACGGCGAGAAGAAGACATATAGAGAAGTACCTTTAAGTTGTAATTCTGGTGGGGAAAAGAGGTTGTGCAATGAAACAACTGTTTCGTTTCTATAACCGTTTAATAACGCCAGCAACAGCAGAAATGAACACGAACTGGCTGTTTGCTTGAACAGAGCTGAAAGTTCTCCTGCGGTTTAAATTCGAGACACATCGTGTTCATGAAACGGGGGCAAGGAACGCTACGGGGCTACTAGTGGGGAGTAAGTGCGCGGTAGCCGTCTAGGAGTTTTGGTTGCCTAACCGCTAAAGTGGGCAATTGCAGACAAGCAGTAAAACTCCCACAGTAAGGCTTAGAATTATGGCTCGTGTTGTTGTCAATGTCATGCCCAAGGCTGAAATCCTGGACCCGCAGGGACAAGCTGTTGTCCGTGCACTAGGACGCCTGGGTGTTAACGGAGTAAGCGATGTTCGTCAGGGCAAGCGCTTTGAAATCGAAGTCGATGATTCGGTCAGCGCTGAAGACCTGGACAAGGTCGCAGCAAGCCTGCTGGCAAACACCGTCATCGAGGACTACGAAGTTGTAGGGCTGGAGGTCAAGTAAATTGACCGCGAAAATCGGAGTAATCACTTTCCCCGGCACACTTGATGACGTTGACGCACAACGCGCAGTACGTCTTGCCGGCGCCGAGGCAGTCAGCCTCTGGCACGCAGACACCGACCTCAAAGGTGTAGACGCCGTCGTTGTACCCGGCGGTTTCTCCTACGGCGACTACCTGCGCTCTGGTGCGATTTCCGCACTGGCACCAGTAATGCAGTCAGTTATTGACCGCGCACGCCAAGGCATGCCAACGTTGGGTATTTGCAATGGTTTCCAGATCTTGACTGAAGCAGGCCTTCTTGACGGTGTACTCACCCGTAATAAGGGCCTGCATTTTCATTGCGTGGACACCCATCTTGAGGTTGTAAATAGCAACACCGCATGGACCACCGAGTTCGAAGCCGGCGACAAGATTTATGTCCCAGCCAAGCACGGGGAGGGTCGTTTCCAGGCGTCGAAGGAAACCATCGAAAAGCTAGAAGGCGAAGGCCAGGTGGTCTTCCGCTACACCGACAACTTTAATGGCTCCCTCAATGACATCGCTGGTGTCACTGATGAAACCGGCCGCATTGTTGGCCTCATGCCGCACCCAGAGCACGCCATTGAGACCCTGACTGGTCCATCCACCGATGGCCTGGGACTGTTTGTATCCGCGATCAATGCCATCACGGCGTCTGTTTAGGAGTAAAACATGACTGTTTCCAATGACACAGTAGATAACGCAAAAGCCACTCCTGAACTGCAGCAGCCGTGGGAAGAGCTGGGACTCAAGCAAGACGAGTATGACAAGATTGTCAGCATTTTGGGCCGCCGCCCAACCGATGCTGAGCTAACTGTTTACTCCGTCATGTGGTCTGAGCACTGCTCCTACAAGTCTTCCAAGACCCACCTGCGCTACTTCGGTGAAACCACTACCGAGGAAATGGCGTCGAAGATTCTTGCCGGTATTGGTGAGAACGCCGGCGTTGTGGACATCGGCGACGGTGACGCGGTGACCTTCCGAGTGGAATCCCACAACCACCCATCATTCGTGGAGCCATACCAGGGCGCTGCGACCGGTGTTGGCGGCATTGTCCGTGACATCATGGCTATGGGCGCGCGCCCAATCGCAGTGATGGACCAGCTGCGCTTCGGTGCAGCTGACGCACCTGATACCGCACGCGTTCTGCCGGGCGTTGTCTCCGGTATCGGCGGCTACGGCAATTCCCTGGGCCTGCCAAACATCGGCGGCGAAACCGTCTTTGATGAGTCTTATGCCGGCAACCCACTGGTCAACGCACTGTGCGTAGGCACCTTGCGCGTGGAAGACCTGAAGCTGGCATTTGCTTCCGGCACCGGCAACAAGGTCATGCTGTTTGGCTCCCGCACCGGCCTTGACGGTATTGGCGGCGTCTCCGTTCTGGGTTCCGCATCCTTCGAAGAAGGCGAGGAGCGCAAGCTTCCTGCCGTTCAGGTGGGCGACCCATTCGCGGAAAAGGTTCTGATTGAATGCTGCCTGGAGCTTTATGCTGCCGGCGTTGTTGTTGGTATTCAGGACCTGGGCGGCGGCGGACTTGCCTGTGCTACCTCTGAGCTGGCAGCAGCTGGTGATGGCGGCATGGTGGTCAACCTCGATAACGTTCCACTGCGCGCAGAAAACATGTCCGCGGCTGAAATCCTGGCTTCTGAATCCCAGGAGCGCATGTGTGCTGTTGTTTCCCCAGATAACGTGGCAAAGTTCCGCGAAATCTGTGAAAAGTGGGACGTGACCTGCGCCGAAATCGGTGAGGTTACTGACAAGAAGGACACCTACCTCGTTTACCACAACGGTGAACTGGTCATTGATGCTCCTCCTTCAACCATCGATGAAGGCCCTGTGTACGAGCGTCCATTCGCGCGCCCACAGTGGCAGGATGAGCTGCAGCAGGCACCTGAAATTGCGCGCCCTGAGTCTTTGGTTCAGGCGCTCAAGGACATGGTGTCTTCCCCAGCGCTGTCATCGCGTGCATTTATCACTGAGCAGTATGACCGCTACGTGCGCGGCAACACCGTGAAGGCGAAGCAGTCTGACTCTGGTGTCCTGCGTATCAATGAGGAAACCTCCCGCGGTGTCGCAATTTCTGCCGATGCATCAGGCCGCTACACCAAGCTGGACCCCAACATGGGTGCACGTCTTGCCCTGGCTGAGGCCTACCGCAACGTTGCTGTCACCGGCGCGCGTCCTTATGCCGTGACCAACTGCCTGAACTTCGGTTCACCAGAAAACACCGACGTGATGTGGCAGTTCCGCGAGGCAGTCCACGGCCTGGCGGACGGCTCCAAGGAACTGAACATTCCAGTCTCCGGCGGCAATGTCTCCTTCTACAACCAGACTGGTGATGAGCCAATCTTGCCTACCCCAGTGGTTGGCGTACTCGGTGTCATCGAGGATGTTCACAACGCCATCGCCCATGACCTGGGTGGCATTGAAGAGCCAGAAACCCTGATTCTGCTGGGTGAAACCAAGGAAGAATTCGGCGGCTCCATCTGGCAGCAGGTCTCCGGCGGCGGCCTGCAGGGCCTGCCACCGCAGGTTGACCTGGCGAATGAAGCGAAGCTGGCTGAGTTCTTCGTGGGCAACACCTCTGTTGCTGCATCCCACGACCTGTCCGAGGGCGGCCTGGGCATCGCGGCATTTGAGATGGCTCAGAAGAACGGCGTCGGCGTCGACCTCGATTTGAACGTCGTCCACGAAGACGCACTGACCGCACTGTTTAGTGAGTCCGCATCCCGCGTTCTAATCTCCACGGCCTCTGACCACCTTGATGGTGTTCTGACCCGCGCATCCGAGCTGGGCATCCCAGCCGTTGTTGTGGGCACCACCAACGACTCCGGCACCTTCACCTTCGCCGGTGAGGAAGTCGCCACCACCGAATTGCGCGAAGCATGGTCCGCGACCCTGCCAAACCTCTTCGGCCACGCCGTTGGCGCTAACTCCGTAGTCGAGTAAACTCCGCTAGGCACCCTGCCCGGCACTTCCACTGTTTGAGGAAGCGCCGGGTTTTGCCGTT
>JAUNRU010000072.1:0-11013 GCA_030535535.1 Corynebacterium casei | reverse complement strand
GAGACGTCATTCCACAACATCGCATCACGCACGGTGTTGTTATTCTCATCCAGAGTCACCATGCCATGCTGCTGACCAGCTACTGCTACAGCATCAGCTTTCTCCAACAGCCCTGCGGTTGCTTCATCCAGCGCCTCAATCCAGCGCGCCGGGTCAACTTGGGTGCCGCCCGGGTGGCTAGCGCGAGCTTGATCGACAATCTCCCCCGAGGCGGCATCAACAAGCACCGCCTTGCACGACTGCGTGGAGGAATCAATGCCAAGAACATAAGTCATAGTGGAATCTCACTTAAATCTATTTCAAAACGGCCGGTGGTTGCAGGGTCGGTGTCGGCTGGGCAGTGTCAACAAGGTGGAGTCTAGCGCCGGTTTTCTCCAGCAGCTCGCGCTCATCATCATCGAGATTGTTGTCCATGACTATGTCATCAAACTCGCTCAATCGCGCGACAAAGTGCATGCCGACGTTGTCGAACTTCGAAGAATCAGACACCAAAATTTTGCGGGTACCCAGGCGAACAAAAGCGGACTTGGTAATCGCAGCATCCTCGTCAGGATGATAGATTCCCGCTGCGTTGATACAGGTGGTGGACACAATCGACACCGTGGCGTTGAGCCTTTCCACCGCATTGCAGGTGGCTTGGCCGAGGAAGGAATCTGTCTCCACGCAGTAGCGGCCACCCGCACCAGTGAGAGCCACCTCCGGCGCGTGCGCTGAGACCACGTTGAGCACCTTTAATGAATGAGTGATGATTCCAACGGGGCCAGCGGACAACACATCAGGAACGCAGTATTCCACTGTCGTGGAATCATCCAGTGCCACGATGTCTCCTGTTGAAACTAACGTCGCAACATAAGAAGCTAACTTCTTTTTAACATCCACGTTGGTCTCGCGGCGGGTTTCTACGTTGGTTTCAGAAAATTCTAGCTCGATAAATTTTGCGCCGCCGCGCACACGCTCAATCTGGCCTTCTTCAGCCAGGAAATCCAGATCGCGGTGAATGGTCATCACGCTGACATCGAAGCGTTCTGCCAGCTCATCAACCCGGGCATGCCCGGAATGTCGAACAGTGTCCAGGATGTCCGCGCGCCGGATTTCTGCTTGGCTCGCCATCAATTCACCTCTACCCTTCTCACGTTTCTGTGAATTTTAACATCAATTCTGTTATTTATAACATCTTTTTGTTAAATCCATGTTAGTTTGGTCTGCATCACAGAATGTGACGGTGTCCTTTACTGAAACGGAGTCTATTACATGTCACACGAACCATTAGTAGAAAGACTTGGTATTCCGCGGCCTTTAATCTGGGGCTTCATCGGCCTTGCCATCTTCATGATTGGCGATGGTGTGGAAACCAACATCCTCGAACCCTTCCTTTCCTCTGAACACGGCTTCACTGTTTCCCGCGCCGGCCTGCTGGTCACGGTCTACGGTGTGGCAGTGGCCATCGCTGCATTCTTCGCCGCAGCACTGTCTGACCTCTGGGGCCCACGCCGGGTGATGATGCTCGGCGCTGGCATCTGGGTGGTCTTTGAGCTCGCATTCTTGTTGTTTGCCCTGACTACCAGCTCCACCACGCTTATCTTCTTAAGCTACGGTTTGCGTGGCTTTGGCTATCCACTCTTTGCGTATGGCTTCCTGGTGTGGATTACTGCGGTCTCCCCGGCCGACAAGCTCGGCACTGGAACCGGCTGGTTCTATGTGGCTTTCTCCGCGGGTCTTCCAACCCTGGGTGCGCTAACCGCAACCATTTCCATGGCGTGGTTTGACCTGGACTTCTATGAAACCCTTTGGGTTTCCCTTGTGCTGGTTATCATCGGCGCCGCGTGTGCACTCATCGGTGTCAAAGAGCGCATCGGCCGCGCACCGCTGGTGGACAATGCCGATGACGTATCCGCCACCCTGGGCGCATCCTTCAAGCTGCTCATCCAAGACCGCCGCGCCCGCTTTGTGGTCTACATCCGCACCATCAATTCCATTCCGACTTATGCCATGGCTGTGTTCTTCCCCGCCTACTTCACTGAGCGCTTGGACTGGCCACTGGCATGGTTCCTCATCCTGACCACTGTTATTTATGCGGTCAACCTGCCCTTCAACCCCTTCTACGGTCGCATTGGTGACAAGTTCGGCTGGTCCAAGACCACCGTGTGGGCTGGTGCTATCGCCTGTGCGGTCACACTCGCCATGGTCTACTTCGTGCCAATGATCTCCGTTGGCATGGGATTGCCAGATGGCGTGGGCTTTGCCCTCACCCTGGCTTGCGGTGCACTCTTTGGCGTCTCCCTCGCGGGGTTTGTTCCGCTGTCGCCCATCGCGGTATCGCTCAAGCCAGAGCGCCCTGGTGCAGCAATGGCTGCTTATAACTTGGGCGTGGGCGGCGCAGTCGCCGCCGGTCCAGCGCTGGTGGCAATTTTTTACCCACTGGTGGGCGCGACCGGCCTGATTCTGATATTCATCGGCCTGTTCATCGCGGCCGCGTTCATGGCGCACAGCCTGCGCGGCACGCAGCCCGGATTTGATGGCGTGCCAGCAGTAAAATCTCTCACCGAAGTTCCTGAAGGAGTCTAAACTTCCATGTCTACAATTCAGACGAAAACCCAGCTTTCCCAAGAAACTCTTCCTTCCCTTCCAGTCGCGGGCCCTGAATATGACCGCGAGGCAATCACCGCAGGTATCGTGCACTTCGGAGTCGGTGGTTTCCACCGCGCGCACCAGGCGCTGTACATCGATAAGCTCATGCGAAACGGTGAGGCCATGGACTTTGGCATCATCGGCGTCGGCGTCATGCCTTCGGATGTGCGCATGCGTGATGCGCTAAAGGGCCAAGATTGCTTGTACACCCTGACGGAGAAAACTCCCGATGGCCAGCACTATTCCCGCGTGATTGGCTCGATTGTTGATTATCTCTATGCCCCAGATAATCCGGCGGGCACAGTCGCAGTGCTTGCCGATGCTTCCATCAAGATTGTTTCACTCACCGTCACGGAGGGAGGTTACAACTTTGACCACGTGCGCGGTGAATTCAACTTGGATAATCCCCAGGTTGCTGCCGATATCGCGGATTTGAAGGAAGGCACAACGAATTCATTGCGCACCTTCTACGGCTTGATTACCGCCGCGCTTATTGCCCGCCGTGATGCCGGCACCGTGCCGTTTACCGTGATGTCTTGTGACAATATCCAAGGCAACGGCGAAATGGCCCACCGCATGTTCTTGTCTTTTGCCAAGGCTATCGATGCCGAGTTGGCCGCGTGGATTGATCAGGAAGTACCTTTCCCGAACTCCATGGTGGATCGCATCACCCCGGAAACTACCGATGATGACCGCGCGGAGTTGGGCTACGCCGATGCCTGGCCAGTGGTCTGTGAGGACTTCACCCAGTGGGTACTGGAGGATAAGTTTGCTGATGGACGCCCTGCTTATGACAAGGTCGGTGTGGAACTAGTTGATGATGTTGTGCCTTATGAGCTGATGAAGCTTCGTCTGCTCAACGCCTCACACCAGGGCCTGTGCTACTTCGGCTACCTCGCCGGGCACCGCCTGGTGCACGATGTCATGGCGGATCAGCGTTTCGCAGAATTCCTACTGGCGTACATGGAGCAAGAAGGCACGCCGTCACTTCGCCCACTGCCGGGCGTGGACTTGGATGCCTACCGCCACCAGCTCATTGCCCGTTTCGGCAATGCCGCCATCAAAGACACCGTAGCGCGTTTGTGCGCTGAGTCTTCTGACCGTATCCCCAAGTGGCTGCTGCCCGTTGTGCGCGAAAACCTAGAATCCGGCAACGCGCCAGTGACGTTGTCTGCTGCCATCGTCGCTTCCTGGGCACGCTATGCCGAAGGCGTTGATGAGCAGGGCCAGGACATCAACATCAATGACCGCATGGCGGACCGACTGAAGGAAAACGCGTCAAAGAACCGCGAGGATATCCTGGCATTTATCCGCGACCGCGAAGTCTTCGGCGACCTCGTGGATAATGAGGAGTTCACCACCGCCTACGCCGATGCGCTGCGCAGCCTGCATGAGGTTGGCTCCGAAGCCACCTTGGATAAGCTGCTTGCGCGCTAGCACCGCGCAAGCTAAATCTGTGCACAGCTAAAGCCGCGAAGACGTCTACTGCCGGACGCCTTCGCGGCTTCGGTGTTTCTGTATGTCCGTGACGCTTAATTTCGCCGCAGCCCCACCGCGATGATGATAAGCACAATGCCGATGATTTCAGCGGTGGTGAGCCACTGCCCCAGCGCGAGTGCACCAACGATGGCAGCGACTACGGGCAGGATGGCTTGCAGCAAGGCGAAGTAGCTCGAGCCTGCCATGCGCAGCACCACCTGGTCCAAGCTGTACGGGATAGCGGCGGACAACAGTCCCAGCCCGGCAGCCAGCCCCAACACTGTGATGCCGGGAAGACCCGGGTCCTCTGGCCAGATCAAAAGCATGACTGGGAGCGCTAATAGCCCGGCATAGGAAAAGCCGACGGCCATGGATGCACGTGAGTTTTCTTTATCCGCGGCAATGTGGCTGGAAATAAGAATGTAACCAGCCCAGAACAAGCCTGCGGCCAGCGCCCACATAATGCCGACTGCGTTATCGGACCATGTAGCACCAGAAATGACCAGCACGCCGGCAGCAGCGAAGAATAGTGCAATCCAGTCGCGTGCCCGGCGCGATCCCCACGCTGCCACAACAACAGGGCCGAGGAATTCAATGGCAACTGCCGTGCCCATCGGAATATGGTTGAGTGACTGGTAGAAGGCCATATTCATAGCCATGGTCATAACGCCATAGATAGCGGCATTGCGCCCGGCCACACCACCAAAAGCGCGCAGCTTCGGGCGGTTGAGAATCAGCAAGATGACCCCGGCGGCTGCGACACGAAACCATGCCACAATCACGGGTGAGAAGTTTTCAAACAAGCCCACCGCAATAGCCGCGCCGGCGTATAAGGAAGCACCTGACACCGCCATTACCGCGGGCGCAGCGAGCCCTTTTGCCGCAGCGCTTGTGTTTATTTGACCATCCGCATTCACATCAGGGCATATTACCCCGTGTGCGCACAATAGCTTTGGCGGTCAGCGCCACCACGGGGGTGGGGTCATCAAGCAGGACCAACAGCAACTCATCAGAGTCTTCGAACTCCGCGAGCGCTTGGACCAGGCGCGCGCGTTGTTCCTGCGTTCTGTCGTCGTTTAACAACGCACCAATCGTGTCCAGTGCTGCTTCGTGCCAGCTCGGAGATTGCGCAAGTACTTCAGAGGCTTGCACGTCATGATCACCGTCCACAATCATCCGAAGCAGTTCATCAAAAGCAACTAGCACACCGCGCTCGCCTAAAGAAAGTGCTGCGACTGCTCGGATATCTGTGTCCTCATCATCCAGCGCACCGCGCAGATGCTCGAAGATTTCCTCACTCCGCTCCGACTGCTTCGTCCCCGCAGTTGTCCTCGCAGCTGCCTCAGCAAGGATTCGCACCGCACGCATGCGAACTTCCTTGTCTGCGGAGGCCAAAGCCCGTGATACTTCTTCAAGGGCTACGTCGCCAGCTTGCAGCATTGACCAGGACAGCGCACCTGCAACATTGAGGTCCTTTTCGGCTATCGCAGAACGCGCCACCATGCGCGGATGGGCTGCAGGTGCCAAACGCAGCGCGGAATCTTGGCGTGCGGCGGGGTCATGGGAACGCAGGTTCTTCAGCAAATTCATGACGTTGAGTGCTGCACGCCAGTCAGTGACATCAGATCCTCTAACCGCCAGCAACTGCTCAAAGAGGCGCTTTTCCTCACGCAACCGGGCCCGCGATTCCGCAATGAGCTCATCAATGACCTCTGCAATGCGGTGGTCGGGGTCATCGAGTGCACTTTTCACCTCGGTCAGACTTAGTCCCAAGCCACGCAATCCTTCAATGTGGAAGACTCTTTCCAAGTCCGCATCATCATAGATGCGATAGCCAGCACTTGTGCGGGCACCTGGTTCAATGAGGCCGAGCTTTTCGTAATACCGGAGCATGCGAGCGCTCACGCCCGTTGTCTCAGCCATCTCTCCGATTCGCATGGTCTTAGTCTGCGCTATCAATTCCTAGCGCCGCAACCTTACGCGCAAACTCTAGATGGGTGTGGTCTTCCCCATCTGGATCATCGATAAGCGCCAAAGCGTGCTGGGCGTGATGCGCTACGAGCTGGACGCGATCACGCGCGAGTGGGCCGAAGCTTGCCAGTGCACGGCTCAGGCTGCGCTGGGTCTCCACCTCCCCCCGACCCAGCTCCCCAATGAATTCAGCGATGAGATCATCGGCTTCTGCCTCTGGAACTGAAGCCACCGCCACCCGCCATGCGGTAGTACGCACTGCAACATCGTCATCATGAAGCAATGCGGGAGTAATAACAGCCCAGGTATCCGGATGCCCAAGCTTGGACAAAGTGTGCAGGGCTTGGGCGCGCGCACGGGGGTTATCCAGTGCACGCACCAAGAGTGGATAAACCTCATCCTGTGGATGCCTGGTTAAAGCCCAGGTCAACATGTCACGGACGAAGAAGTCCGGCTCACTACCCAGCTGCTCAATGAGCATAGGTAGGTCGCCGGACTGTGGGTTGGTGCCCATTGCCAGGGCACGGCGCAGGCGTGTGGAAGAATTCATTCCTCCATGACACAACCTGACACCGTGTCAAGGTCAAGACTAGTTCTTAGCCACCTGTGCGGTTACGCCGGAAATAACCTCATGGGTCTCACTGTCAAGAGCCTCAGTGGTGACCTGGAAGTCGGTCGCCAGAGTCTCCGCCGCGATGTGGTCAGCGTGGCGAGAAGCCCACTCATTCTTATCCGCTGGAACAGACAGAACAACGCTGATACGGTCGGAGACCTCAAAGCCAGAGGCCTTACGTGCATCCTGCAGACCACGGATAACATCCGCTGCCCAACCTTCAGCCTCGAGCTCTTCGGTGACCTCGGTGTTCAATACAACCAAGCCATCCAGACCATCGATGCGTGCGGTGGACTTTGGATCCGCTGCCTGCAGACGCTCGGTGTACTCTTCTGGGCTCAAGGTGATGTCACCATCAACCACGACGTTTTCACCATCACGGGTGTAGTTGCCAGCCTTCAGGTTCTTGATTGCACGCTGAACATCCTTACCCAGACGAGGACCGGCAACCTTAGCGTTGCAGACAACCTCGAAGGTGCCAACCGAGTCAACATCATCAGTCAGGGAAACTTCCTTGACGTTGACCTCATCGCGGATAATGTCCTTGAAGGGATCCAGCTGAGCAGAGTCAGTCACTGCAACGGTCAGACCTGGCAGTGGCAAACGGTTACGCAGCTTGTTGGACTTACGCACAGAGCTTGCAGCAGATGCCACCGCACGAGTGGTGTCCATTGCCTCAACCAGTGCTGCATCCGCTGGGTAATCCTCAGCCTTAGGGAACGCAGTCAAGTGCACAGAACGCTCACCGGTGAGACCGCGGTAGATAACCTCAGAGATGTGTGGCAGCAACGGTGCAACCGCACGGGACACCGTGTGCAGCACGGTGTAGAGGGTGTTGAATGCCTCAGGGTGTGCTTCCTGTCCTTCCCAGAAACGATCACGGGAACGGCGCACGTACCAGTTGGTCAGCGCGTCAGCGAACAGACGAACCTCGTTGGTCGCGGTGGAGATATCCGTGTTCGCCAATGCTTCATCCACGGTCTTGACTAAGTCATGGGTCTTAGCCAGGATGTAGCGGTCCAGCACGTTTTCCGAGCTGGTGTCGAACTTCGCCTCTTCCGAGGCGTACAGGTTCAAGAAGGTGTACGCGTTCCAGATTGGCAGCAGCGCCTGGCGCACGCCATCACGGATGCCCTGCTCGGTGACAATCAGGTTGCCGCCGCGCAGGATTGGCGAGGACATCAGGAACCAACGCATAGCATCCGAGCCATCGCGGTCGAAGACCTCGTTGACATTCGGGTAGTTGCCCTTGGACTTGGACATCTTCAGTCCGTCGTCACCGAGCACGATGCCGTGAGCCACAACCTTCTTGAACGCTGGGCGGTCAAAGAGTGCAGTGGACAGGACATGCAGCAGGTAGAACCAACCACGGGTTTGGCCGATGTACTCCACGATGAAGTCGGATGGTGAGTGCGTATCAAACCATTCCTTGTTCTCAAATGGGTAGTGCACCTGCGCAAAAGGCATGGAGCCAGAGTCGAACCATACGTCGAGGACGTCTGGCACACGGCGCATCATGGACTTGCCGGTTGGATCATCTGGGTTTGGACGAACCAGTTCATCAATGTGCGGCCGGTGCAAGGACTGTGGACGTACACCGAAGTCAGCCTCGAGTTCATCAAGGGAACCGTATACATCCATGCGTGGGTACTCATCATTGTCAGAGAGCCACACTGGGATTGGGGAACCCCAGTAGCGGGTACGGGAGATGTTCCAGTCGCGTGCGCCCTCGAGCCACTTGCCGAACTGGCCATCACGAACGTGCTCTGGCATCCACTCAATCTCATTGTGGTTGAGCTCAACCATGCGGTCACGGATCTTGGTGACGTCAACGAACCATGCTGGCAAAGCCTTGTAGATCAGTGGCTCGCCGGAGCGCCAGGAGTGTGGGTAGGAGTGCTCGATGGTGACGTGGCGGATAACGCGGTTCTTCGCCTTCAGGTCACGGATGATGTCCTTGTTCGCATCAAAGACCAGCTGGCCTTCGTACTCAGGGGTCTGTGACGTGAACTTGCCGTCATCATCCACTGGCATAACCAGTTCAATGCCGTACTTAGCGGTGGTCGCCATATCGTCTTCACCAAAAGCAGGAGCCTGGTGCACAACGCCTGTGCCGTCCTCGGTGGTGACGTAATCAGCCAGCAGAACCTGGAAAGCGTTTGGCTGATCCTTGAAGTAATCAAAGATTGGCTGGTAGGTGATGCCTTCAAGCTCAGCGCCCTTGAAGGTCTTGAGAACCTCATGGTCTTTACCGAGTTCCTTTGCGAAGGATGCAACGAGCGCCTCTGCCAGGACAAACTTCTGGCCGGTGAACTCGGTGTCGCCACCAACGCGCACCAGTGCGTAATCAACTTCTGGGTGCACAGCCAATGCCAGGTTAGAAGGCAGAGTCCATGGCGTGGTGGTCCATGCGAGGAACGCCGCATCCGCCAGCTCTTCTGGTGCGTTGCCCGTGATTGGGAACGTCACCGTCAAGGTTGGGTCCTGACGCATCTTGTATGAGTCATCCAGGCGGGTTTCCTGGTTCGACAGTGGGGTGTGCTCAGCCCAAGAATAAGGAAGTACGCGGAAGCCCTGGTAGATAAGTCCCTTGTCATAAAGGGTCTTGAATGCCCAGATGACGGACTCCATGTAGCTTTCGTCCATCGTCTTGTAGCCGCTTTTGAAATCTACCCAACGAGCCTGGCGGGTGACATATGCTTCCCACTCATCCGAGTAGCGCAGCACCGACTCAGCACAGTAGTCATTGAACTTCTCCAGACCCATGTCCTCGATCTGGGCCTTGTCGGTGATGCCGAGCTGCTTTTCGGCTTCCAGCTCTGCTGGCAGACCGTGGCAGTCCCAACCAAAGACGCGTGGGACGTAGTTGCCCGCCATGGTGCGGTAGCGCGGAACAATGTCCTTGACGTAGCCGGTCAGCAAGTGACCGTAGTGTGGCAGTCCGTTCGCGAAAGGAGGGCCATCATAGAAGATGTACTCAGGGTTGCCCTTGCTCTGGTCTAAGGATGCCTGGAAGGTGTCATCATCTGCCCAAAACTTTTGGACTTCCGTTTCCATTTCAGGGAAATTGGATGAACCACCGGTCATATCGACCTTGGGGTAAACGTGTCCTACGTCCATTACTAATTCCTTCACTTCGTCAATGTGTTGAGCTACAGGGACGCACTTTTCGTACGCGGTACCACCCTGCTTGAGCTTCAAAAGCTCCACTTCATTGGTAGTGAAGGATGTTTCGGTCCTACCCGTTCGGTTCTACTGAGCACCACTGCAAACAAGCATTAAACAAGTTCGCTGACATCGTGCCGTTCTTCCGAAATACTCCCCGGTGATGGCCGGATCATTGCATACGCTGCTTACTTTACACGCAACGTCAAATTCTGCACATCTTAGCCAAGACGTGCCGCCTCCCTATTTCTTCGACTTCTTGTACCAGTCAATGGCGAAGAGAACTAAGCCTGCGCCGGCAGCAACGAAGACGACAATGAGGGACCATGTTGCGGCAGACAAAATGTAATTAACAAACGCGATAAACGCTACGAGAGCAAGAACTAATGCTGCGACCAGCACATTAATCTCCTATCAATGCAAACACCCCCGTGCTGCAGATTGAAACTGCAGCGCGGGGGCGTCATGGCGTTTATTAGCTAGTGCCCTTCGGAACATCACCATTAGGTGCTGCAGAACCACGGGACTCGAGCTCATCCAGCTGAGACTGCAACAGAGTCTTCAGGCGGGTGCGGTACTCGCGCTCGTAGGTGCGCAGCTCAGCGATGCGGTTCTCAAGAGCGGTCTGCTGGGTCTTGATGGTGGTCATGACCTCGTTGTGCTTCTTGGTAGCCTCTGCCTCGAGAGCAGCAGCCTTGTCCTCTGCCTGACGTACCTGTGCTTCTGCACGGGAGTTAGCCTCGGACTCGGTCTGCTTAGCCTTAGCCTCTGCGTCAGCAACCAGCTTCTTGGAGCGAGCATCTGCCTCAGACAGCTGGGTGCTGGAGCGGGACTCTGCGTCAGCCAACTGCTTCTCAGCAGCTTCGCGTGCCTCAGTCAGCATGGAGTCAGACTCAGCGCGTGCCTCGTTGGAGAGACGGTCAGCCATATCCTGAGCAAGGCCCAGGATGCGAGCTGCCTGCATGTGGGTCTCAGGAGTTGCAGGACCAGTGGTACCTGCAGCGGCAGCGCCAGTTGCAGCGGCGCCGGTAGCAGCCGCAGCTGCTGGTGCAGCAGCCTTGGAGGACTTCAGGTCGGAGTTTTCCTTCTTAGCAGCTTCAAGGTCCTTCTTCGCTGCCTCGAGTTCCTTGCGGACCTTAGCGGCCTCATCCTTAGCT
>JAUNRU010000013.1:7701-40748 GCA_030535535.1 Corynebacterium casei | reverse complement strand
CCGCTGCTGGCACAGGTACTGGCAGCAATTACAACAGCAGCAGCTATGCCTCGAGCTATGGCACTGATTTCGGTGATGACGCCGAGCCAGAGTTCACCCCGGTGGATTACACGCAGGCGCCAGCGGGCAAGCCGTCCGCAGATGCTATTGCCGGCCGCATTGGCAACACCCCAACCTATCCACGCAATGACAATCCACTGGCTGAGTTCATCAATGAGATGAACAGCAACGCTAAGGATGAAGAGCCAAAGCCGGCGGCTGCTGCCAAGGCACCAGCTGAATCTGTTGCAGAACCTGTAGCTGAGCCCGCTGCAGAAAAGAATGCACCAAAGGCTGAGACCAAGAAGGACACCAAGAAGCAGTCCAAGTCCAAGGCATCTGAGGCTGCTGCGAAGGCAGAGCCAAAGCCGGAAGCGAAGCCAGAAAAGAAGGCTGAGTCCAAGGTCGAAGACAAGGCTGAAAACAAGGCAGCGGCCAAAGCTGAAGACTCCCCGGATGAGAAGCCAAAGGAATTCAACACCGGTTCCTTCCAGGCAGTGCGCTGGGATGCGGGCGGCGATGAAGCAGCGAAGCCTGCGGCCAAGAACGCGACGCCGGCTGAGGAAGAAGACGAGCCACGCGGTGGGCGTCGCCGCAGTGATGCGCACCGTCAGGGTTCCGTGTCTGTTGCTGAGCTTCTAGCAGCGGCGAAAAAGCGCGAGAAGGATTCCTAAAAGCAATGCCAGGACCACGCATGATCGTTGGTTGGTTGGGTCGTGAAAGCCGTTTCAAAGCACTACTTGAAGCCCAAGGCCACGACATTGTTGATCTTGCGTCAGCAGCAGATTCCGTGCGCTGCGAAGCCATTGTCATTTCCACGCCGGAAGCACAGATAGAGGGCATGGTTACCGCGCTTGAGCCATACGTGCGCAGGGGGCAGATTGTTATCCACTGCAGCATTGGCTTGGGCGTGCAGGTCTTGGATCCGCTAGAAGTGCAAGGTGCGTTGGCTATGGCTATTGCGCATGTCGGTGCGGACCGTTGGATTGTCACCACCAGTGATGAGCTTGCGCAGGGAATCGCTGAGGTCTTGCTCTTTGAATCGGGGCAGGTGACCTTGCCGAAGACGGATGCTGAGCGCGTGGAGATTGCGCCCAAGATTGCGTATGCGCAGATGGTGCGCCAGCTTGCGCGCGCAGCACACAGGGACCTGAAAGAGGTTCTGGATGAAGAAGCCGTTCCACCCGGGGAGGAACAGGGCGAGTTTTTGGCGCCACGCTTTGTCACCAGTGACATCTATTCGGCATTTCAATCCATTACAGACCCGGGCTTTAGAAAAGCCTTCGTGGAGGCAGCACGCCGGGTGGGCGAGATTGAAAACAACATGGAGTTAGAGATGTGGGGATTGCAGGAGGAGCTTCGATGAGCATTGGCCGCGGGCAAGCAACGGTGGTTGCAGACCTGAATATGATTTCCAAGGTCGGTTCGGCTTTTAAGAAAACCGGTGCGCCGGTCGTGCTGGTTCCTCTGGGCCGCGGCGTTCACGCCGGCCACATTGCGCTGGTGCGCGCAGCGAAAGCAATCCGCGGCGGCGTGGTTGTCGTGGCGTTGTCCTCTACTGATGAGCAGGACTTGGAAGCGCTGCGCAAAGAATCTGTGGATGTCATTTGGCAGTACACCGATGAGCAGTTGTGGCCAAACGGCCACCGCTTGCAGCTCGCGGTGAAGCAGGATGCGCTAGAGCCTGCCGATGCCCTCTCCGCCGCCCTTACCCGCGACCTCGCGCTCATCGGCGCGCTGAGCCCAAGCGATGTCGTGGTGGGTGAAAAAGATTATGAGCTGCTCATCGCGCTGAATCAGGTTATTCATGATTTCCACATCCAAGTCCGCCTGCAGGGTGTTCCGACCGTGCGTATGCCTGATGGCCTGGCGCTATCACTGCGCAACTTGGATGTCGAGGAATCCGCGCGTGAAAAAGCCAGTACCTTATCAGCAGCGTTGACCGCTGGCGCGCACGCCGCTGAAGCTGGTGCAGAACAGGTTCTTGAAGTAGTAAAAACCGTTTTAGACGCAGCCGGAATCGAGCCCGAATACGTGGAACTGCGCGGCCGTGACCTTGGCCCAGCACCTGAAATTGGGGATGCCCGCCTGCTCGTCGCCGCGAACATCGGCGGGGTCCGCCTGACCGACAACGTCGGCCTGCCACTCGGCATTGGCTTCCGCAACATCGAAGCCCACGCTGAAGAAGCGACACAAGCTGAAAACGCAGCGGGTTCGAACTAACAGCAGCTGCTGCTTACAGGTAGGTAGCGATATCTTCTAGCGCCTGCGGTGAGCCGACATCGTGGGCGCGCAGGGGGATTTCTACGACGGGAAGATTCGGTAGGCGGCGGTGAAGATCCGTCAGTGCTTCGTCTTCGTAGCTGCGGCGGGAGGCGAGGAAATCACCCTGGTCCGCAGGGGAGCGACGGTTCACAATTAGTGCGCCGACGTGGACGCCGTTGGCGGTGAGCTCGGCGTGAAACTCATCGGTTTCTAACACCGGTAGACGCTCCGCGGTGAGGACAATGTTGAAGGTGCACGCGGTGGCATCGTTAAGCACTGCGCGAAGACGCTCAAACCGGTGCCTGCGTTTGAGCAAAATGGACCGCAACTCTTGGTTGCGGCGATCGACGGGATCGATGGCTGTTGTCACCGTGGTGTCTTTTCCCGTGGGCGACATCCCGCGAACCAACTCGGAGAACTTCTCCGACTTTGCGCGCCGCTCCAACAACCCATCCGTCCAAGCAGACATGAGCTCCGGCAGCGCCATCAACCGTGCCGTGTGACCCGACGGCGCGGTATCAAAAATGATGTGGTCATAGCTGTTGCCGTACTCTTCCAGCAATATAGCGATGCGCTCCAACAACGCTGCCTCATGGGTGCCCGGCGAATGCTTGGCCAAGTTCAGGTGCTTGTTCACTTCCTTGTGCAGATGCTCCGGCATCATCCTGCGCATTGTGTTGCCGGCCTGCTTGAGGTGTTCATCCGTGGCGCGCGCGGGGTCGAGCTCCAGCACATCCACGCCCGGACGCACCGTGGTTGGGGTATCTCCAACCTTGGTATCCCACAGGTGGCCCACGTTGTGCGCCGGGTCCGTGGACACCACCAAGGTGGAGGCGCTTTCAGAAAGTTTGAGCGCCGTTGCATTGGCGATGGTTGTTTTACCTACCCCGCCTTTGCCACCAAAGAACATGACGGGAGAGGTAGGGACATTTAACAACACTGAATGTTCTCCAACGGTGAGTTCGCCATTCCCATCCGGCGGTGCCAGGCGTGGAAATCTTCATAAATAACGGGCAGGAGCTCCAGGGTATAAAAGCTCGCTGGATTCGGAATCCCCAAAGCTTCTGACATGACCAGCAGCATGAACAGGTCTTCTTCTTGTTGCTGTGCTTTTGCAAACGTCGCTCGGTAGGGCGCGGAGTAATACTCTTGAAGCTCCGCGCTCAACCGTGCGAGTTTGTCTTTCAGCGACATAAATTAGGCCTTGCTGTCTACCGATTCTGGTGTTGGGGCGTCGATGTCTTCATCTGACCACTCAATCTGCTTGGTCTGCTTCATGCGGCCAACCGCGAGGAAGACCTCCACAATAATCCAGATTGCTGCTAGGACGATGATGACGTCCATGGTAAACAGCAGCCAATTGCCTTGCTGGAAGAATGTGCCCAGCTGGATGAATGCGGCCCACAGAGACATCACTGTCAGGAAGAGCAACGGGATGAGAATTGGCCACGTTGGTCGACGCAGGTGCATGAGAATCAGCAGCAGGATGGACAGTGACAGGCCTGCCATGAGCTGGTTGGTGGTACCGAACAGCGGCCAGATGGTCATGCCGCCTGAACCGTCGGTGCCCTGGGAGAAGGTCAGACCGAAGGCGACCAGTACGGCGATACACGTTGCTAGGAAGGTGTTGATCTTGACGCCTGCGGTATCACCAATTTCTTGCACCACGATTCGCTGAAGACGCACACCGGAGTCCATGGTTGTTGCGGCGAACAGCACGGCCATGGTTGCCAGGATTGTTGCCGACAACGAGGTGGAGATGCCAAGGCCCTCATTCAGCAGGTTGCCGCCACCTTCAACAAACGCGTTTACACCGCCGGCGTTGAACTCGGAGTAAATGGATTCCCATTCCTGATAAGTGCGGAAACCAGCAGTGGTAGCAATGATGGTGCCCAGCGCCAGCAGGCCTTCACCTACAGCGCCGAAGTAGCCGACGAAGCGAGCATCGGTTTCCTTATCCAACTGCTTCGAGGAAGTACCAGAAGCAACCATGCCGTGGAAGCCGGAAATCGCGCCACACGCAATGGTCACGAACAGCAGTGGGAACATGCCCGGGGTACCGGCAGGAACGTCTTCACGGATTGCCGGTGCAACGAGGTCAGGGCGGGTGAACAGGAAGGACGCGTAGAGAATACCCAGGCCAATGAACAGCTGCAGGCCGTTAATGTAGTCACGTGGCTGAAGCAGCATCCACACTGGCAGCAGAGATGCGCAGAACGCGTAGATGAACAAGATGATGATCCAGACACCAGCGGCTGGGATACCCAGGACGGTCTCCGGCAGGGAGATTGGGTACCTATCGCCAATGAGCATCAGAGAATACAGCGCGACCACGCCAACAACGGAAACCAGTGGCAGGTTCCATTTGAAGCGGTAGATAGCCTGGCCAATGCACAGGGCGACGGCGATAGCGCCCCAGGTTGGGATGACCGAAGATGGGGTGGAAATCAGCAGCCCGGAGATAACCACACCGAATGCTGTGTTCACCATGAGCAGCAGCAGGAAGATGACCACGAGGAAGAGCATGCGGCCACGCTTGCCGATGTAGCGCCCGGACAAAAGTCCAATGGACTGGCCGCGGTGACGTTGGGATGCCCAGAGCACGCCCATGTCATGCATACCGGCGGCGAAGACCGTACCGATGGTTACCCAGAGGAATGCTGGGAACCAGCCCCAGATAACCGCAACGGCTGGGCCGATGATGGGTGCTGCACCTGCAACGGAGGTGAAGTGGTGGCCCCACAGGACGTACTTGTTAGTAGGAACAAAGTCCACACCATCTTCCATGGTGTGGGCTGGAGTTTTGTAGTTTGGTGAAAGCTGGAAAACCTTCTTACCAAGGAATTTGGAATAGAGGAGATAGCCGCCAATCATCATGGCTACGCCGATAACGGCAAGGAGTAATGAGTTCATCTGAAGTGCTCCTCAGGGGCATAGGTGTCAAGGAAAGATCACAAGGACCTGTGATCCAGGTTAAAGAGAGTTGTGAAATTAGCGTAGAACATATGGGGAGTTAGGGCTAGCTTTTGCGAACTAAAATTCAGTCGGCTGCGGATTTGGGTACCCCCGCCGTAATGTGAAACATAAGAAAACCAGGGATGCCCCCTATCTTCCACGCGGAATTTGTGGGCGACGGGGGCATCGTTCAGCAAAGCATTCAGCTAATTTTGCAAATGGACAACCTTAAAGTTGGTTGCTGGAGGCACGGGCAGTCCGGGTACTTAAGCGTCCTGGATACCAATATTGCCGTCGGTGCGCCAGACGGTGACGACGGCTGGGCGCGGGGTGGAGTTGCCACCATCCGGCCAGTTGGAGGTTGGCTTTGCAAAGGTCGCGTCGTCGGACTCACCCGGGTGTTGAACGTTGACCATCACACGTTCATCGGTGACGATCGGGCCACAGGTTTCCGCGCCAGCGGGAACGGTGAGGAAGCACTTGAGTTCACCTCGATTGTTGCCTTCGGTGGTTACAGCGTAGAGACCATCGTTGGAACCGAGAGCATTGCCGTCGGTAGAAATCCACATCAATCCGTGGTTATCGAAAGCCAAGTTGTCTGGGCAGGAGATGGGGGATACCTTCTCTTTGTCAAAGCCACCGAAATAAGTTGCTGCTTCCTTTGGGTCACCGCAGACGAGCAGTAGATTCCATGTGAAAGACTCACCAGCATGGTCATCTTCGATTTCCATGACCAGGCCGTTCTTGTTTTCCTTGACCGGTGCCCACTCCTTCGGATCTTCCTGGTTGCTGTCGGCGTTTTCGCCGGTTGCGCCACGATAAGAGTTGTTGGTCAAAGCAACGTAGACCTTGGATGAGGTTGGGTGAACCTCGATGTCTTCGGGGCGGTCCATCTTGGTCGCGCCGACTTCATCGGCAGCCTCGCGAGTGAAGATAGCAACTTCCTCAGCGGTGAAACCGTCAACGTGGGACTCGTAGTTTCCGTCCTCACAGGTCAGCAGTGGCTCCCATGTGCCGGTTCCGTCAAAAGCGCCGTCTTCTGGCAGAACACCAGAGCCGTCGATCTCATCTTCTGGGGAGTTACCTTCCATGACAGCAACGTAGAGGGTGCCGTTGTCCAGGATGGTCATGTTGTGCTCGAGGTCGCCTTCAACCATCTTCTTGGAAGAGACGAACTTGTAGATGTACTCGAAGCGAGAGTCATCGCCGGAGTAGCACACCACGGTGCCGTCTTCGGTGATGTGGATGTTGCCGGCCTCGTGCTTGAAGCGGCCGTTAGCGGAGTGCTTGATTGGGGTGGACTCCGGATCAAAAGGATCGAATTCCACGATGTAGCCGAAGCGGTTGACCTCATTGGGAGTCTTGGTGACATCAAAGCGGTCATCGTAGTTTTCCCACTTGCGATCTGAAGCCTCATCGCCGAATCCGAAACGCTCCAAGGACTTCTGAGTGCGCTCATCATCAGACTTGGCATTAGCGAAGTACTGATCAAAGTTTTCTTCACCAGACAAGATGGTGCCCCACGGGGTCACGCCGCCCGCACAGTTATTAAGGGTGCCCAGGACGTCTTCACCAGTTGGGTCAGCCGCAGTCTTGGTGTAATCAGAACCCGCTGCAGGGCCAACCAGCTTGAATGGGGTGGTGGCGGTGATGCGGCGGTTGAGCGGGCCGAACTCGCGCTTCAGATCACCGGTGCCATCAACTTTGGAAACCTCCAAAACAGTCAGGCCGTGGCCTGCCCAGCCAATCTTCACGTGCTCTTCAGATGGATCTTCAGGATCATAATCTGGGAACATCTGTGGCTCAGTGGTGTATTCGTGGGAGCAGACGTACACCATGCGGGAGTCATCTTCTGGATGCTCTAGCAAGCCAGCGAAGTCATTGTTGAAGCCGAACTGCTTTTCTGCATCCACAGCGGTCTGGTTCTCAACATCGAATTCTGGCGCGCCTTCAATCACTGGATCGCCCCAGGCAATCAGGATGGATTGCTCGTAGCCTTCAGGGATGACAATTGCATCCTCAGTGTTTGGCTCCACTGGGGTGAACTGCATTCCTTCATTGGAGACGTGTTCGACAGAAGCAGCGGAAGAAGAACCCGAAGAAGATTCTGGTGCTGCATTCGCAGAGGTGGTTGCTGCGGAATCATTCTGGTTCGGAGGAGCGCAGGCAGCCAGCGCTGCGCCACCGCCGACGGTCACAACAGTCAGGCCACCAGCGCGCAGTGCGGTGCGGCGGGAGAACTGATCGCCAAAGTATGGGTTATTAGAGGTGTTTTCGCATGCCCCGAAACATGCGTTGCCGCACTTGTAGGTGCAGGTCAAGGAAGAACGAGAAGATGAAAACAGTGAACTGAGAAGGTTGCGTCCTTTGAGATCCACGAAGTGTGCTCCAGTCTGAAATACAAAAAGAAAGAAAAAATGGGAAGACGTTGTCTGGGGATGACGTATCTAAGGTAGGTATTTCAGCTTTCCTAACTAATAAATCCAGATGACAATTAGGTGAATTAACTATCGGTGGCACGCGCGTTGTCCTTGGATAAGGTAGAAACTCCAGCTCGGCCCGTATTTAACGTGGATGTGGTTGATCGACTAACCTTGTGTGCGTGAGCGAGCAGAAGAAAAACAATCAGACCCCAGACGTCCCAGAGCAGCTGCGTATCCGCCGCGCTAAGCGCGCCCGGCTGCTAGAAAACGGCACCGAGGCTTACCCGGTATCCGTTAAGCGCACCATTGCGTTGCGCGATCTTCGCCAGCAGTTCCAGGTTCTCGCTGAAGGTGAAACCGCAGGCGACGCAGAAGGTGTGACCTACCTGGAGGTAGGGCAGGAAACTCAAGAGGTTGTTTCCATCGCTGGCCGTCTTATCTTTATGCGCAACACCGGCAAGCTGTGCTTCGCCACCCTGCAAGACGGTGACGGCACGCAGGTTCAGGCCATGCTGTCTTTGGCAGAGGTCGGCGAAGAAGCCCTGGCTGCGTGGAAGGCTGATGTTGACCTTGGTGACTTCATCTCTGTTACCGGTCGCGTGATTTCTTCTCGCCGTGGTGAGCTTTCCGTAATGGCGTCTGAGTGGCAGATGGCTGCGAAGTCTCTGCGCCCAATGCCAGTGGCGTTTGCCGACATGGCAGAAGATACCCGCGTTCGCCAGCGCTACAACGATCTAATTGTTCGTGAGGAAGCGCGTAAGAACGCCATGACCCGTATTCAGGTCATCCGCGCACTGCGTCACCACTTGGAAGATGACGGCTTCAATGAGGTTGAAACCCCAATGCTGCAAACACTGCACGGCGGTGCAGCGGCTCGTCCATTCGTGACTCACTCCAACGCACTGGATATTGATCTCTACCTGCGTATTGCTCCTGAGCTGTTCCTCAAGAGGGCTGTTGTTGGCGGTATTGACAAGGTCTTTGAAATCAACCGCAACTTCCGCAATGAGGGTATTGATAAGTCTCACTCGCCTGAGTTCGCGATGCTGGAGATCTATGATGCCTGGAGCGACTACAACGGTATTGCCAAGACCATCAAGGACTCCATCCAAGCAGTAGCCAAGTCCGTATTTGGCTCCCACGTTGTCACCTTGGCGGACGGCACCGAATACGACCTGGGTGGCGAGACCTGGCCAGAAATTGAGATGTACCCATCTCTGAATGAAGCCCTGCAGAAGAAGTTCCCAGGCCAGCAGGAAGTCACCATCGACTCCACAGTTGAACAGCTCGAGGAGCTGGCCAAGGTTATTGGTCTGGACGTTCCAAAGGGCGGTGGCTGGGGCCACGGCAAGCTTGTTGAGGAAATCTGGGAGCTGCTGTGCGAGGACCAGCTGGAAGGCCCAATCTTTGTTAAGCACTTCCCAGTTGAGACCTCACCACTGACCCGTTCACACCGCAGCGAACCAGGTGTGACTGAAAAGTGGGACCTCTATGTCCGCGGCTTCGAGTTGGCTACCGGCTACTCTGAGCTGGTTGACCCAGTTATTCAGCGTGAGCGCTTTGAAGACCAGGCTCGCCTTGCTGCCGCCGGTGACGACGAGGCAATGGTTCTGGATGAGGAATTCCTTTCAGCCATGGAACAGGGCATGCCACCAACAGGCGGCGCCGGAATGGGCATCGATCGCCTGCTTATGGCCCTGACTGGTTTGGGTATCCGCGAGACCGTTTTGTTCCCAATTGTGAAACCGGAAACAAAGGACTAGCACTTAAAGCTTTAATCATTTAGGATGGCCGTTGACATATCAACTATCGAAAGGTTTCCTAAATGAAGGTCGGCATTATTGTTGGTTCTATCCGCGAAGGCCGCTTGGGTGAAGGTATTGCGAACTGGGTCAATGACTTGGCTCAGGGTCGCGACACCGGCGTTGAGTACGAACTGGTGGACTTGAAGAAGTTCAACGTTCCTCTGCTTGAAAGCCCAGTTGTTCCGGGTGCAGCGAACAAGCAGTACGACAACGCGCAGGTCCAGGAATGGTCCAACGCAATCGATTCTTTCGATGGCTTCATCTTCATCACCCCTGAGTACAACCACTCTGTACCAGGCGCTTTCAAGAATGCATTCGACGCTCTTGGCAGCGAGTGGTTCGGCAAGGCTGTTTCCTTCATCAGCTACGGTGCTTCCGGCGGCGTTCGCGCTACCGAGGCATGGCGCCTGATTGTTTCCAACTTCCAGATGCTGCAGGTTCGTACCTCCCTGGAGCTCAGCCTGTTCACCGACTTCGGCGAGAACGGCTTCGAACCTAACGATCGTCGCATCGAAGAAGCAGCTAACCTGTTCACCGATCTTGAGGCAATGCTCAACAAGGTCAACGCTTAAGGTTTCTTCTAGCCTCTAATTGAAGACACTAAAACGCGATAGAGCCGCGAGCCGCAATCCAAATTGGTTGCCGCCCGCGGCTTATTCGATCCCTTAACTTCTGACGGATTCTAGTGGTCGTGGGGTGGCTAATTTTGTGGTGGGTATGTCGCACGAGGTAGGAGATGCAGGCATGAAGAAAGGCTAGAGCAGGAGCTTGCTCTAGCCTTTTATCTTGGCCGTCTGGGCGGGTAGCCCATGTGGCTTGTTTAGCGCATGTAGTTGGTAACAACCCACATGCGGCCATCAGCGCTGTAGGCAACGCCGACGCCAATCTGGTTGAAGTTCGGGTCAGCCTGGTTCAGCCGGTGGGACTCGGAGTTGTGCCAAGCCTGGACAACTTCCTGCGGGGAAGCGCCGCGCCAGTTCTGGTGCACGTTCTCGCCGCCCTCACGCCAGCCGGCAGGGTACTGGCCCAAGTAATTAGGGTTGTGTGCCGGAACGCCAGTGCGCGCCATGTTGTCAGCCCAGTTCTGAGCAATGTTCTTCAGCTGTGGGTTGGAAGCCACTGGTGCCAGGCCATGGCGAGCACGGTACTCATTGACCGCAAGGTAAATTGAAGTGGTGCTTACCTGGCCGCTAGAAGAAGCAGGGGTAATTGCACCTGCGCCAGCAGTGGTTGCTGCGGCTGCGCTCTGTGAAGATCCAGCAAACTGGGCTTCCACAGACGCGACTGCATCCTGGACGCCGCCAGTGAGGCCACCTAGTGCGGTGGTGATGACCGCGATGATGCCAGCGATCTGAGTTTGAATTGCGTTCATCGAATTCGCTCCACTTAAACCGTTCGTTACACCTCGTGCGGATTGAAACGAAGCTGTAGCGGGTTTGTTATTTAATCGATATATAAGGTCTGAAAAGAAACTTTAGAACTGAACAAAAAGTGGCGCGAGGAGCAGGGGTAAAGGAGGGGTACACTACTGTGACCAGTGTGTTTGCGTGTTGCTTGTGTGAATAAAGGGATTTATTTTCGGCAGTAATTCGAACACTGAAATAGGTGTCTCTAATTTCTCAACCTGCTCCAAACGGTCACGTTCGGGCAGGGTCAAAAATGGAGAAGAAAAGGCCCAATGTCTTAATTTTCAGGCGGCCGGCTTATAGTCAGTGGGTAGAAATTTTGGTTTAAGCGCTGTAATTAAGGCGGAGGTGTGGCAGACATGTCAGGTGCGTGGGATGAGCAACCTGCTAAGTTGCTGCACCACTATGACCGCACTGCACAGCGCGCGGCGCACCAAGTTATCCGCAACTATTCCAGCAGTTTCAACCTGGCCTCAAACTTATTGCGGGGCACTATCAAGACAGATATCCGCAGTTTGTACGCGGTTGTTCGCATCGCCGATGAAATCGTGGACGGGGCCGGCCACGCCGCAGGGCTTAATAATGAGCAATGTCGAGAGTTGCTCGATGATTATGAAGCGCAGGTTCTGCGCGCCCCACGCCAAAGGTTGCACCGCGACCCGATCATGCACGCCTACGGCATAACCGCGCGGCGCTGTGAGTTCGCCGATGAACATATCCGCGCATTCTTTACTTCCATGCGCCGGGACTTGGGCGATCAAAGCACTAATGAAAAACAAGAATTTGATGCCTATATCTATGGCTCTGCTGAAGTCATTGGGCTGTTATGCCTGCAAGCATTCTTGGTTGGCCGTGATGTCAGCGCCGCCGACCGCCAGGCAATGGAGCACGGCGCGCGGAAGCTGGGTGCAGCATTTCAAAAGACTAACTTCCTGCGCGATATTGCCAATGACACTGAGTTCTTAGGAAGGCAGTACTTTCCGCAACTCCAAGACGATGAGCTCAATGACGCCATCAAAACCGAACTTGTAGCCGATATCCGCACAGATTTAGCTGCAGCACGTCACAGCGTTGCGCTACTGCCGCTCGATGCCCGTATTGGAGTAGTCGCAGCACTTGAGCTTTTTAATGAACTGACTAATGACATCGATCGTCTTACCGCAGCGGAACTGCTGAGCACACGCGTGAGCCTGTCGCCAGCGCGTAAGACCAGAGTCTTGGCACGCATTCCGCGCACCGTTTTGAAGAAGGATAATCAGAAGAAGGGCTCGAAGTAAGGTAATGAGTGAACAGTCAGCAGTAGTCATTGGCGCTGGTGTCGCAGGTCTTGCAACCGCGACTTTGCTCAGCCGTGAAGGCTATGACGTCACGGTTATTGACCGTTTGAGCCAACCCGGAGGACGTGCTGGTAGCTACACCACGCAGGACGCACCGGGCTTTCGTTGGGATTCCGGCCCCAGCTGGTATCTCATGCCAGAATCATTCGACCACTTCTACCGCCTGTGCGGCACGACCACCGAAGAACAACTGGACCTGGTTGACCTGCAGCCGGCTTACCGCGTCATTACTGGACCTTCTGCAGATGAACAGGATGCTGAGGGCGTTGTGGGCACCGAGGGGGCTGGAGACGCTGGAAATGTGTTAGACCGCGTTCTTGATATCACGCCAGAGACCATCATCGATACCTTTGAAAGCATTGAACCTGGGGCGGGCGAGCGGCTGCGTAAGTATCTGCAGAAGTCTTCGTTGGTTTATGAGGTGGCGATTCAAAAGTTCCTCTATAACAACTTCACGCGCCCGCAAAACCTCATGACCTGGGAGATGCTGCTGCATGCTCGCCTGCTGGCAGTGCTGTTAGCGCGAAGCCTGGATTCCTATGTGAAGACCGTTGCGCAAGATAGCCGACTGCGCCAGGTGCTGAGCTACCCCGCGGTATTTCTCTCCACAGAACCAAAAGAAGCCCCGGCGTTGTATTCGCTGATGAGTCACACCGACCTCATCCAAGGTCCGAAGTATCCCCGCGGCGGATTTGCTGCCGTGGTGGATTCCCTTGTCCGTCTCGCTAAAGATAGCGGCGTGAAATTCCAGATGGACACGGAGGTCACCGAAATCGTGACTTTTGGGAAGAAGCCGCGCGTACGCGGTGCGCGCGTTTCTGGTGGGGACGTGGACGGCCAGCACAGCAGCATTATCCCGGCGGATGTGGTGGTGTCCGCGGGCGATGTGAAGCACACGGAAACCACGCTGTTGCCGCAAAGCTTGCAGACCTATCCGGAAAAGTACTGGGACAAACGCAACCCGGGTTTAAGCTCTGTTCTCATCTATGCCGGGGTTAAAGGCAAGCTACCGGAGCTAGCGCACCACACCTTGCTGTTTAGCAAAGACTGGGACCCTGACTTTGAAGCTGTGTTTGGCCCGCAGAAGTCTTCGAAGGAATCATGGTCGCACTCTATTTACGTCTCGAAGACTTCGGCCACAGATCCGGATGTCGCACCGGAGGGCTATGAAAACCTCTTCGTGTTGGTACCTGCAGCCGCCGATCCTGGCATCGGGCATGGCAGTGCTTACCTGGAGGACAGCAGCAATGCGCATGGCGTTGCTGCTGGCCGGGTGGAAGACGAGCGCGTGCGGAGCATCGCAAAGCAAGCGATAGACCTGATTGCACAGTGTGCGGGCATTGATGACCTTGCGCAACGCATCGTGGTGTCCAAGACCGTTGGCCCGGCCGATTTTGTTGAGCGCTACCATTCCTGGTCCGGTGGGGCGATTGGTCCGGCGCATACGCTGGCGCAATCGGCATTCTTCCGGGGCAAGAACAAGTCCGCCAAAGTGGAAAACCTCTACTACGCCGGAGCCACCACGGTGCCTGGCGTTGGCGTGCCGCTGTGTCTGATTTCGGCAGAAAACATCATCAAGCGACTGCGCGCTGACCACACCCCGGGACCACTGCCGGAGAACTAGCAATAGTGCACACGACATGCACATAGTGTTTTCAGTTACAGGAAGGCACTGTGGGCTATCTATGTGGATTAAAATTCCGTAACCTGTTGCTAGCTCTAATGCGGTTGACCAATTTTTCGGCTCACACCGCATGGGCCCTTTTTTGTCTTTAGGTACCGGCGCGAGATTTCACGCGGTGCTCAATTTCCTCTCCCCATGTTTTCCTTAAAGCAATGCGTGTTTAGTTAAGAAAGAAATCTCTAGTGTCACAAGAAAATACCCAGACGCCCGCAACCGCGGCCAGCCCGGATAAACTGCCCGCTGACGTGAAGACCACGTTGGCGGTCCTGGTCGGCGCAGCGACCATCATGATTTTGAATGAGACCTCGCTGTCGGTGGCGTTACCAGCCATCATGGCGGAATACGCTGTGCCAGCAACCACCGTGCAGTGGTTGCTCACCGGTTTTATGCTGACCATGGCTGTGGTTATCCCAGCTACTGGTTTCGCCATTGAGCGTTTTACCACCCGCCAGGTGTTTATTACTGCATGTTTGCTGTTTCTGACGGGTACCGTTGTTGCGGCACTCGCGCCGGCATTCATGTTCTTGTTCATTGGCCGTGTGGTTCAGGCGGCCGGCACAGCGCTGGTTATCCCGCTGTTGATGACTGTTGCGATGACGCTGGTTCCGCGCCAGCGCCGCGGTTCCGTCATGGGCATTATCTCCATTGTTATTTCTGTAGCACCAGCACTCGGCCCAACAGTTGGTGGCGCGATTGTTAACTCAATGACCTGGCACTGGGTGTTCTGGTTGATGGTTCCACTCATCGCCCTAATTTTGATTGCCGGCTGGTTCAAGCTGAAAAATGTGGGCGAAAACCGCAAGGTTCCGCTGGATATCTTGTCCTTCTTCCTCTCCGCTATCGCTTTCGGCGGCTTGATTTATGGCCTGTCTTCCATGGAATCCATGCTGGCCGGTGAGGGCACCGTGGCAATCGCAGTGGCCGTCATCGGTGCGGTTTCCCTGGTGCTGTTCGTGATGCGCCAAATCAAGCTGGGCAAAGAAAACAAGGCATTCTTGGACCTGCGCCCATTCACCATCCGTAACTTCACCCTGGCGGTTTCCGTCATCCTGATTTCGTTTGGCGCCATGCTCGGTTTTGCAACCGTGCTGCCGATTTACCTGCAGACCTCCCTCGGCGTGACCGCGCTGGTGACCGGCCTGGTAGTTATGCCAGGCGGCGTATTCCAGGCCATCATGTCCCCATTCGTGGGTCGCCTCTTCGACTCCTATGGTCCATTCCCGCTGGCTATTCCGGGCACCATCTTGATGCTCATCGGCGTTGGTTCCATGATTACGCTGAGCGAAGAGTCCGCAGTGTGGATGGTTGTTGCCATGCACATCACCTTCTCCGTCGGCATGGCCATGATGATGACCCCAATGATGACCACGGCGTTGAGCTCCTTGCCGGACAACCTGTACAGCCATGGCTCGGCCGGCATGAACACCGTGCAGCAGCTAGCCGGTGCAACCGGTACCGCCATCTTGGTTGTCTTCCTCACACGCGGCACGATTGCGGGCACGGAGTCTGGCATGACTGAGGCAGCCGCCACCGCCCAGGGCGCGACGATGGCGTTTACCTTCGCTGCAGCTTGCATGCTGGTTGTTGTCTGCTTGGTACCTTTTGTTAAGCGCGTCAACAATGACCCAGAGCTCGTTGAAGTAACCGAGCCAGTCTCCTCGGATAACGCAGCCAAAGCCTAAGCCAGAATTACGGCTTTATGTAGGCCGGTATCGACGTTTTAAAAGCTTGCATAAGCTTGTCGATGCCGGCCTTTTTCCTGCCCTAAAACCGGCACAAACGTTGGCTATAAAATGCGATTTATGCCTCTGTTCGCTACCGGCGTACACCCCTTTGAGCTGGTGTTATGGTGAATTTTTGAACAATTGTTGAGTTAGTGAGAAATAGTCCTGCCTAACTCGCGTTAGAGTGGGTGACAACTTAGCAACGAAATTCAAGGGGTAAGACTCATGTTCGAGAGGTTTACGGACCGTGCTCGTCGCGTCATTGTGTTGGCGCAAGAAGAGGCACGGATGCTCAACCACAATTACATTGGCACCGAGCACATCCTGCTTGGCCTCATCCAGGAAGGTGAGGGCGTTGCCGCCAAGGCGCTGGAGTCCATGGGAATCTCCCTCGAGGACGTCCGCGGCGAGGTAGAGGCAATTATTGGCCACGGAACTCAGCCACACAATGGCCACATTCCGTTTACTCCACGCGCAAAGAAGGTTCTGGAACTTTCCTTGCGTGAAGGTCTGCAGATGGGACACAAGTACATCGGTACTGAGTTCCTGCTGCTGGGCCTCATCCGTGAAGGCGAAGGCGTTGCTGCACAGGTTCTGACCAAGCTGGGCGCTGACCTTCCACGCGTGCGCCAGCAGGTTATTCAGCTGCTTTCCGGTTACGAAGGAAACCAGGGTGAAAAGCCAGAGGCAGGACCAGGCCCAGTTGGTGCCGGTACCGGCCCACAGAACCCAGGACGCCAGGGCCCTGGCAACCAGGGTGAGCGTTCCAACTCGCTCGTATTAGACCAATTCGGACGCAACCTCACCCAGGCAGCCAAGGACGGCAAGCTGGACCCAGTCGTGGGACGCGAATCCGAAATTGAACGCATTATGCAGGTCCTGTCACGCCGTACCAAGAACAACCCTGTTCTCATCGGTGAGCCCGGTGTTGGTAAGACCGCCGTTGTTGAAGGCCTCGCGCTGGATATTGTTAACGGCAAGGTCCCAGAGACCCTGAAGGACAAGCAGGTTTACTCACTTGACCTGGGTTCTTTGGTTGCAGGTTCCCGCTACCGTGGTGACTTCGAAGAGCGCCTGAAGAAGGTCCTCAAGGAGATTAACCAGCGCGGCGACATCATCTTGTTTATTGATGAGATCCACACCCTGGTTGGTGCTGGTGCAGCAGAGGGCGCAATCGATGCGGCTTCCTTGCTGAAGCCAAAGCTGGCTCGTGGTGAGCTGCAGACCATTGGTGCAACCACTTTGGATGAGTACCGCAAGCACATTGAGAAGGATGCTGCGCTGGAGCGTCGTTTCCAGCCAGTCAAGGTTGATGAGCCTTCCATGGAAGACACCATCACCATCCTGCGCGGTCTGCGCGATAAGTACGAGGCACACCACCGTGTTTCTTACACCGATGATGCTTTGAAGGCTGCGGCTTCCTTGTCTGACCGCTACATCAATGACCGTTTCTTGCCAGATAAGGCAGTTGACCTTCTTGATGAGGCCGGTGCACGCATGCGCATCAAGCGCATGACCGCACCAAAGGGCATCCGTGACGTGGATGACCGCATTGCGGAAGTCCGCAAGGAGAAGGAATCTGCGATTGATGCGCAAGACTTTGAGAAGGCAGCTGGCCTTCGCGATACTGAGCGCAAGCTGCATGAAGAGCGCTCGGCGAAGGAAAAGCAGTGGCGCTCCGGTGACTTGGAAGAAATCGCTGAGATTTCTGAAGAGCAGATCGCTGAAGTTCTCGCGCACTGGACCGGTATCCCTGTTCTGAAGTTGACGGAAAAAGAATCTTCCCGCCTGCTCAACATGGAAGACGAGCTGCACAAGCGCATCATTGGCCAGAACGAGGCAGTCAAGGCTGTTTCCCGTGCTATCCGCCGTACCCGTGCTGGTCTGAAGGACCCACGTCGTCCTTCCGGTTCCTTTATCTTCGCTGGTCCTTCCGGTGTTGGTAAGACGGAGCTGTCCAAGGCTTTGGCTAACTTCCTGTTCGGTTCTGATGATGACTTGATTCAGATCGACATGGGCGAGTTCCATGACCGCTTTACTGCGTCGCGTCTGTTCGGTGCTCCTCCGGGATACGTTGGCTACGAAGAAGGTGGCCAGCTGACTGAGAAGGTTCGCCGTAAGCCATTCTCCGTGGTTCTTTTCGATGAAATTGAGAAGGCACACAAGGAGATTTACAACACCTTGCTGCAGGTCCTGGAAGATGGCCGTCTAACCGATGGTCAGGGTCGCGTGGTGGACTTCAAGAACACCGTCCTGATTTTCACTTCCAACCTTGGTACCCAAGATATTTCCAAGGCTGTTGGTCTGGGCTTCACCTCTGCGAATGAGACTGACTCGGATGCTCAGTATGACCGCATGAAGAACAAGGTCAATGATGAGCTGAAGAAGCACTTCCGTCCTGAGTTCTTGAACCGTATTGATGAGATTGTGGTATTCCACCAGCTCACTCGTGATGAGATTGTTCAGATGGTTGAGCTGCTCATCGGCCGTGTTGAGGTTCAGCTTGCTGAGCGCGACATGGGCATTGAGTTGACTCAGAAGGCGAAGGACTTGCTGGCTAAGCGCGGCTTCGACCCAGTGCTGGGTGCACGTCCACTGCGTCGTACTATCCAGCGTGAGATTGAAGACCAGCTGTCTGAGAAGATTCTCTACGGCGAAATTGGTGCCGGCGAGATCATCTCCGTCGATGTCGAAGGCTGGGATGGCGAGGCCAAGGATAACTCCAAGGCAACGTTTACCTTCAGCCCACGTCCGAAGCCACTGCCAGAAGGCACCTTCGACGAGCCTTTGGAGGACACCGTGGTTCATGAGAACGACGGCGAAGACTCCGACGGCGCTGACACCATCGTTCCGGACACTCTGCCAGAAGAGCCTGTTTCCTCCTCTAACGACGACGGAAACAACCCACCACCAGCTGGTGCAGGCGCTCCTTCCGGTCAGTAGTCGCCCTGAGTAGCTGCTGGCAGTAGCTACTCCCGGTGATTGCCGGAGATATAAGAAAGTCGCCGTTTCAGTACAAACACTGAAACGGCGACTTTCTTCTGTTTTAGTTCCCTACAGCGGTCTTCTTTCGATGATTGAGTTCAATGCCGATGATTAAGGCCAAGATGATTCCAAGCAATGGGAAAACCCACCGGAATGGATCATCAAGAACAATGTAAAGCAACGCCCCGTTGAGCAACCACGACAGCGCAAACATTATTGGGAAGAGCTTTGCTTCATCAGCAGTTACCTCTCATTGTTGAGTTTGTAGTGAACCAGGTTAGTTAAAAAACAATTTCCGCAGCCGAAGTTGTCGTGGTGATGAAAATTCATGGCTGAACTGTGCATGCTGCGCTAAGGTTTTCGGTATGGGAATTTACTTTCGTAAGCGCAAAAAGATGGGCAAGAACTCCTGGATCAATCTCTCTGGTTCAGGTGCATCCACCTCCACCAAGATTGGACCGGTTACCCTCAACTCACGCGGCGGCATGTGGGTCAATCTTCCTGGCGGCCTAAACTTCCGCGGCCGCTGGAAGTAAATCCAACGCCGATTGCATCGGCGTTGGATTTACCGTTAAGCACTGCCCGTGGGAAGTGTTACTGCGGTAGGTGGAACTTGCCGGTGGAGGATTGGACGGCGAGACCGTCTTCAACAAGCGAGAAAAGCGCACGGGAGCGTTGCGCGGCATCGGGCCACACGACGTCGAGCTGTGATTTCTCCACTGGATCATCGGCCGCGCGCAACACATCCATGAGCAGACCACGGACCTGGCGGTCAGTGCCAGTGAACTTTTGAACTCGCTTCTTTGCTTTGCTCAAGTCTTCTTCGCTTGGCTGTGGACAGCCGAGTTTCTGCCATTGGCAGGTGCGCCTAATTGGACAGATATCGCACTTCGGGGACTTCGCGGTGCACACCAGTGCGCCCAACTCCATGAATGCCGCCGAACAGCGCGGCCCAGTGGTGACCTCAGCAACCTGGCCAAGCTCCTTGGCGGATGGCTGAGGCTGCAGGAACTGCCCAGTCACGGCGCGGCCGTAAACACGACGCACGTTGGTATCAACCACCGGTACGTTCTGCTGGAAATGAAAACATGCCACTGCACGCGCGGTATATGCGCCGATGCCGGGCAACGCGAGGAGCTCATCGACATCGGAAGGCACTGCGCCATCATGGCGCTTAACAATCGCCTGCGCGCACTCATGCAGGCGCAACGCGCGGCGCGGGTAGCCCAGCTTGCCCCAGGCGCGCAGAACCTCCGCCTTACTTGCCTTCGCGAAGGCAGCAGGGGTGGGCCAGCGCTCAATCCATTCTTGCCACTGGGGTGCCACGCGCGCCACAGGAGTCTGTTGACTCATGACCTCACTGATTAGAATCCCCCAGGCAGAGGTAGTTTTGTTTCGCCAAGGAAGGGGACGTTCATTGAGGTCAAACCAAGTAAGAAGCGCAGCAGTATCAATCATGATCACGGTAATTGTACTAGTGGGGAGTAAGATCAGTAATTGTGACGGAACAAACTACTAATATGAACCCCCAAAGCGTCTGGGATGCCTTGAAAGAAGGCAACCAGCGTTTCGTAGAAGAGCGCGCCGAACACCCCAACATAGACCAGACCCGACGGGTTTCTCTGGTCACCGGACAAGACCCTAAGGTCGTAGTGCTGTCCTGCTCGGACTCCCGTGTTCCAGTGGAGCTGGTTTTTGACATGGGCCTTGGAGATGCCTTTGTCATTCGTACTGCCGGCCACATCGTAGACAACACCGTGCTGGGCTCTTTGGACTACGCGCTGGAGAACCTAGGCTGCAACCTGATTGTGGTCATGGGTCACCAGTCTTGCGGTGCCATTGGTGCTACCGCCGCCTTTGTTGATGGCGACATGCAGATTCCTTCTGGTTTCCAGCGCACTATTATTGAAAAGGTTGCGATGTCTACTCTGCGCGCGCAGAAGGAAGGCAAGCGCGACCGCTCCGACTATGAGCGCCAGAACGTTCAGGACACTGTGCGTCAGATTCTTGCCCGCATGCCTAACTTGAACCAGCGCATCATCAATGGCGAGCTCGGCGTAGTGGGTACCCGCTACCTGCTGGATGAAAGCCGCATTGAGCCAGTCGTGCTGCACGGCGTGGTTTAACAACTTCCGTTTTAATTTTTTGCGCCCGAATTCAGGTCACTAACGCTGTGCCCTGGGTCGGGCGCTTTTGAGACACGCCCGCCTGCATGGTGCCGCTGAGCAGCAAAAGCGCTTAACATGAGGATGTGTCTAACCCTAACCAGTCCTCCGATAAGCTGCCGCGCGAGATTTACATGCGACGTCGCATCGCGGCGTTTGTTGTCATTCTGGTCGTGGTGGTTGGTTTGCTGATTGCATTTAGCGCATTCGGCGGCAACAACGATGATGAAACGGCTGCCCCGGAGTCCACTCCGGTTTCGGCGCCTGAAAAGCCAGAAGACGAGGGCGCAAGCTCCGAAGGTTCGAAAGAGATTGAATCTGAATCCGCGGAGCCATCTGCTGCCAATGAAGAAGAATCCAACCGTGATGAAGAGCGTGACGGTGAGGGCGATGAATCTTCCAATGATTCCAACTCCAGCAACATCGATCCGGCGTTAGCGGATAAGGATTCTTGCGAGCTCTCAGACTTGGTCATCCGTGCTTCCTCTGATGCCACCACCTACCCGAATGGTGTACAGCCAAACTTCGGCATGACGGTGGTCAACCCAACCGGTGCTGACTGCGACATCGACTTGGATGAGGAAACCCTGCGCTTTGAGGTTTACCGAATCTCCGACAACCAGCGCATGTGGACTGATACCGACTGCTACGACTCAGTGCAGACCGGTACCTACAACTTCCCATCTGGTGAGGAGCGCAGCTTCGACGCAGTCTGGTCCCGTCTTGCTTCTGAGCGCGGCGGCGACTGCGGCCAGCGCCCAGTAGTAGAACCAGGTGCATACTTCTTGCACACCGTCATTGGTGACAATGCTTCGGAGCCATACACCTTCAACCTGGCGTAGCTTTTTGTTCTCCTAACCCGCCTGCCCACTGGAGTTATCCAGCACAGGCGGGTTAGCTATTGATGATGGCAATGGCTTGGCCAAGGGTGGAAGCATAGGCAATGTTCATGCTGGTGACCTCGGACTTCACACCGGCCGGAACAATAGCGTGGGTATAACCCAGACGCGCGGCTTCGCTCAATCGGCGGTCAATATTAGGCACGCGGCGTAGCTCGCCGGCAAGCCCGACCTCGCCGATGACTACCATCTTGGATGGCAATGGACGTTCATGCAGCGATGACCAGGTTGCTAGCGCAACCGCTAGGTCTGTGGCGGTCTCAGTGATTTTCATACCGCCAACGGTTGCGACATAAGCATCCTTGTCATTGGTGCGCTCATTCGCACGTGCCTGCAGCACTGCCAGCACCATGGGCACGCGGTTATTATCCAATCCGGTAACCACCCGGCGTGGGTTCTTGCCTACTGGGTCAACGGTCAAAGACTGTACTTCTGCGAGAATGGGCCGCACACCATCCATTGCAACGGTGACGGCAGAGCCGTCAGGAGTGGTGCCGCGGTGGGAGAGAAACAGCCCCGAAGGGTCGGCGACTTCCCGGATTCCGCCAGCGGTTTGTTCAAAACAACCCACCTCATCTGTAGCGCCGAAGCGGTTCTTAATGCCGCGCAGCATGCGCAAACTGGATTGGCGGTCGCCTTCGAAGTTGAGGACCACATCCACCAGGTGTTCAAGCACACGCGGGCCAGCAACATTGCCGTCCTTGGTTACGTGACCAACCAGAAGGATGGGGATGCCGGTGGTCTTTGCCAGGGTGGTCAGCGCAGCGGTCACCGCGCGGGACTGCGCAACGCCGCCGGCAACGCCTTCAACGCCGGCTGCGTGCATGGTCTGCACTGAGTCCACGATGATGAGCGAAGGTTTGATTTGTTCTACATGCCCAAAGACGATGTCGAGGTTTGATTCAGCGGCCAGGTACAACGTGTCATGCAAGGCGTTGGTGCGCTCTGCACGGGTACGAACTTGGCCCACTGATTCCTCAGCGGTGACGTACAGTGCCGTTCGTGGATCTTTTTCGGCTTGAGTCCAACGCGCCGCCACCTCAAGCAGAAGCGTGGACTTACCAACACCGGGTTCACCGGCCATCAGCACCACAGAACCCGGAACAATGCCATCACCCAACACGCGGTCGAGTTCCCCTATACCAGTCTTTAAAGCTTTCGTGGTGGTGCTGGCCACCTGGGAGATGGGCTTTGCCGGGGCAGTAGGGGTCAGCCCTTTAGATACTTGCCCAGAGATTGCCGCTGCCGCGACATTCGCGCTAGCCGTAGCGGGCATTGATTCCTGCAGCGTGCCCCACGAGCCACACTCTGGACAGCGGCCCAACCACTTGGGTGAAACATATCCACATTCAGAACAGGTGTGGATGGGACGTTGCTTTTTAGCCATGTCTTCACACTGTAGTAGACGGCCCCGACATTAGCTTTAACCAGCAAGCTTGAAGGTCGCACCCAAATAGAAACCGCCGCCAAACCCCTTCACGTAGGTTTGACGGCGGTGAGATCCCCCGGCCGTTTTAAGCGGCGGCCAAGTTGGCTTTAAGGAGATTAAAAGCCGTACTTGGATGCTGCACGCTGAGCAGCTGCAGGGATGCCTGCACCTGGTGCACGCTGGTATTCAGTGAATACCTCAAGGATGCCCCAGATGAATGCTGCGGATGATGCAAGAGCGAGCATATTGAATCCTTTTCGGGTTAGTAGGGAGTTCCTCGGAAGGAATTAGAAGCCGTACTTGGAAGCTGCGCGGCGTGCAGCGGAAGGGATGCCTGCACCTGGTGCACGCTGGTACTCAGTGAATACCTCGAGGATGCCCCAGATGAATGCTGCGGATGATGCAAGACTGATGATAGTTGCCATGGTGTTTCCTTTCGAGTGGGTTAAGTGTCTCCTCAATTATAAGTTTTGCCGACATTTGTGCAGTGCAAATGTGCAGCGTGAGGGCACTAACTCGAAGGTGACATGTCACGTGTCACTAATCGCGAGACGTGAAATCATGGTTTGACCTGCATGAATTGTCTAGATTTAAGCCTGCGTTTTAGCTTGGAATTATCCGAATTTAAACTGGGAGAATCTTACCCCCGTTAGGGTGAAATCCGCTTGGGGCGTAACAAATCGGTCTGTTTGAGCGATTGTCTGCGCCCTTCGGCTGGTCTGAGAATGCGGCGGTCTGACGGCTTGCCGCCAGCAGGAGAGGTGCCCTTTTTTCGGCTGGAGGCTGGTTCTGGGGGCAGACGGTTTGAAGACGCAGAAACGCCCTGCCAGATAGAAATCCGAGCAGGGCGCTGAGGTGCTGAAAAGCTGTGGGGCTTAGTTGGCCTCGTAGCCTTCGGTGCTTTCGACGGCGCGGTCCATCTCGCCGGCAGGCATCTGTGGGGCGGAGACGGTGGCGTTGAGCTCAATGTCGCCGTTGGAGAAGGAAAATACAACCGGGCGGTGGCCAGCGTAGCCGTAGTCATCATTCTCAAGCTCGGTAGCAACGTACTGGATACGGTCGTTGTCCGACTGTGGAATTTCATCCAGCAAGTCAGCAGAGTTGCCGACGATGGAGGTGTTGCGGGTCAGTGGCTCCAAGCCTTCGAGTGCAACGTCCTGGCCATCAACTGTGATGGAATCAAGGGTGAACTCTTCGTTGGCGTATGCCTGGTTGGAGGCGGTGAACTTCAGGGATGCTTCACCGGTGTCAGGCTCAACCTGAATGGCGACGTCGCGGACTGCAATGTTGCCATCCTCGCTTTCGGCCTCGCCGCCGTCAACTGCTGCAACCTGGTTAGAGGTCTGGGTAATCTGGCCTGCGGAGCAGGATGCCAGAGCCAACGCGGCAATAGCAGTGGCGGAAATGGTGGCACCCTTGCGGGTTACAGACTTCAGGGACATCACGTCGAGGGTCCTCCATCGATTGAGATCACGGGGGTTATCAACGACTTAGCTTAGTCCCTCTTGTCACGGAATACCCAGTTTCTATCCTGTCGAGATGCTCACAATGACATTTTAGGGGGCATTCTCGGGGTGAATCGGGGGTAATCCGTCTAGAATGTAGCGCTTACGTCTGGGCCAGTATGCAGCGCACTTGGGCTTAAAATATTACCTTGCCCGAAGCTGCAGCGTATGGGGAAGGCGTGCTAGAATCGACTGCCTGAGTGTGTCCTTGGTGCGTTTATGGCGTGGATTTGGTATCTGGCTCATCGGTGCTTAGGCATTGAGTGAGCTGCAAAGGATAGAAGCAATCTTTTAGGCAATGCATGGCCGAAGATTGTGGTGCGCACGTGTGCATATGCAACGAAATTTTATTTTAAAGGAGCTGCAATGGAGTTCAAGGTCGGCGAGGTTGTCGTATATCCCCACCACGGTGCGGCGGTGATTGAGGCAATTGAGCATCGTGAGATGGGCGGCGAGATGCTGGAGTATCTCGTGCTGCAGATCAATCAGTCTGACCTTGTGGTTCGCGTTCCTTCCAAGAACGTTGAACAGGTTGGCGTTCGTGACGTCGTAGGCAAGTCAGGCCTGGAAAAGGTCTTCTCCGTTCTACGCGAAATTGATGTTGAAGAAGCCGGCAACTGGTCCCGCCGTTACAAGGCGAACCAGGAGCGTTTGGCTTCCGGTGACATCAACAAGGTTGCGGAGGTTGTTCGTGACCTGTGGCGCCGTGACCAAGACCGCGGCTTGTCCGCTGGTGAGAAGCGCATGTTGGCTAAGGCTCGTCAGATCCTGGTAGGCGAGCTAGCGCTTGCGCAGCCAGTGGATGAGAAGAAGGCTGACACCATGTTGGATGAGATTAACTCCACCATTGAGCGTCACCGCGCGGCTGGTTTGGTTGAAGATAATTCGATTACCACCACCATCGATGATGATGCGGATCTGGATGATCTCTCCTTCGATGATGACGAGGATTAAATAGTGGCTCGTCGCGTTAGTGCCCTGGTCGCTGCTGCTGGCCAGGGCACTCGTCTAGGTGCAGCCGTCCCCAAGGCTTATGTTGAGCTGGCAGGCAAGACTCTGGTGGAACGTTCCGTGCGCACGATGCTTGACTCGGGCCTGGTGGATGACATCGCCATTGTGGTTTCCCCATCCATGGAGGATTACGCGCGAACAATCTTTGAAAAAGCCGAGCTCGCCGACTGTGTGCGTTTTGTGCACGGCAGCGTGGAGCGCGCTGATTCTGTGTGGGAGGGGCTTAAGTCCATCCCCGATGAGGACGGTATTGTGCTGGTTCATGATGCTGCGCGAGCATTGACTCCGCCGGACATGATTGCCCGCGTGGTTAATGCCGTGCAGGCTGGCGCGCCGGCGGTCATTCCGGTGCTCGCCGTGGCCGATACCATAAAGCGCGTTGAGGGCACACAGGTTATCGGTACCCCGGATCGCGCGACGCTGCGGGCGGTGCAAACCCCGCAGGCCTTCGACTTGGCCACGTTGCGCGCGGCGAATGAGAAGTACTTTGCGAGTTCAACAACGACTTTTGTGGCAACAGATGACGCCAGCTTGATGGAATGGTTCGGCCAGCGAGTCACCACCGTTGAGGGCGACGGCCTGGCATTTAAAATCACAACGCCCATTGACTTGACCTTGGCTAACGCAATTATCGCGCAATAAAACGCAGAAAGGCATTCACTACCGTGACTTCACCACAACCGCAGCCCATCATTCCCCGCGTCGGCACGGCTTTTGACGCGCACCAGATTGAAGAAGGCAAAGAGTGCTGGATTGCTGGGCTGCTGTTCGACGGCGTTGCAGGGTGTGAGGGTCATTCCGATGGGGATGTTGTATCGCATGCGCTTGTCGATGCCCTCTTGTCCGCCGCCAACTTAGGCGACCTAGGTTCCTTTGTCGGCGTAGGCCGCAAGGAATATGACAATGTCTCCGGTGAGCGTTTGCTGCGGGAATGTCGTGAACTGTTGGAATCCAACGGATTCGTGATTGGCAACGCGGCTGCGCAAATGATCGCGCAGACCCCAAAGATGGGCCCACGACGTGAAGAGGCGCAGGGCGTTCTCAGTGAGATTCTTGGCGCGCCGGTGTCAATTTCTGCAACCACGACTGACCACATGGGCTTTACCGGCAGTGGGGAAGGCCGCGCTGCTATCGCCACCGCAGTGGTCTGGAAGGCTTAGGCTTCATAACGTGGTGCTGAAGTTGATTGCAACTTCAGCACCACTAGTCACATGCGTCACCCGAATGGGGTTAGTTTTCGCTGCCTTAATGTTAGGAACTGAAAGTGCTTGTGAAATAACGGTCAAGGTATTGGAACCGGCCATAGCAAGAGGGCACCGCTCGGTGCCCTCTTGCTATTTCACTGCGTGGGACTAGCGCTTTTATGGAAGTTTGGGATGCCCACGCACGTAGCGTGGGCACCTTTGGGAGTCGGCTTAGGGCGGTTGAAATTGGGTAGAACGCTATCTGTGTCCTGCGCACTTGGGTAGGTAGGGCGTCGCCAGCAATGGCCTGTGCGTGTTAGGTTGAATAAAACTTTTGAATGTGTGAGCAGGATTACCTTCGCTCGCGCTTTGTCGACTTTTTAATCGAACCATTCAACTTCTCAAACACAATTACGCAAAAGTAGAAAGGGGCGCGGGCGCGATGGATAAATTCATGGAGCCGCTACAGCGACTCGGAAAAGCTTTGATGGGTGCAGTTGCAGTTATGCCACTGGCTGCGCTCATGATGGGTGTTGGTTACTGGATCACCTCAGTCGGTGGGGACAACGCCGTTATGTTCGGTGACCTGCTGCTCAAGACCGGTGCTGCAGTTCTTGACAACCTTGGTGTCATCTTCGCCATCGCTATTGCTTACGGGCTTTCTAAAGACAACAGTGGCGCGGCAGCGCTGGCAGGCTTTGTTGGTTTCGCCACGCTGGTCAACCTCATCGGACCGGACGCGATCGCCGGATACCGGGGCATTGACCCGGCTGAACTTACTGGTGATGAAGCTCTGCAGTGGGCGGAGGCCGGCTGGAACGGCATTGGCTACGGCAACGTTTTGTTCGGAATCATGATCGGTATCCTCGCCGCGTGGACCTACAACAGGTTCTATCAAACGCAGCTGCCGGATGCCTTGGCCTTCTTCTCGGGCCGCCGCCTGGTGCCAATCCTGGCGTCAATCTTCTCGGCGGTTGTCGCGGGCATCATGTACATCGTCTGGCCATTGGTCTACTCCGCATTGTTCTCCTTTGGTGCGTGGATTCAAGGACTAGGTGCGGTTGGTGCTGGTCTCTACGGATTTGCCAACCGTTTGCTCATCCCGACAGGCCTGCATCACGCGTTGAACTCAGTGTTCTGGTTCGACGTGATGGGTATTGATGACATTCGTAAATTCCAGGAAGGGCCTGCCACTATTGAGGCGGCTGCCGCAGCTACTGATGCTTTGAGTTGTCCGGGTGTCTGGGACGGTTCTACCTGTGAAGTCATGGGCATTATTGGTCAGTACCAGGCCGGATTCTTCCCCATCATGATGTTCGGTCTGCCAGGTGCGGCGTTGGCTATCTACCTGCGTGCAAAGACCAAGCGCCGCAAGGTAGTTGGTGCCTTGATGATTGCGGCAGCTGTTGCCTCCTTCTTTACTGGTGTTACCGAGCCACTGGAATTCTCCTTCATGTTCCTGGCTCCACTGCTGTACCTGGTGCACGCAATCCTGACTGGTATCTCCTTGGCTATTGCTTCGGCGATGGGCTGGACTGCGGGCTTCGGATTTAGTGCCGGTGCCGTGGACTTCCTGTTGTCCTCGCAAAACCCACTGGCGAATCAGTGGTGGATGCTGCTTGTGATGGGCGTGGCTTACTTCTTCGTTTACTTAGGGATTTTCTACTTCCTCATCGGCAAGCTCAACATTAAAACGCCGGGCCGCGAAGACGATGATGACGCTGATTCTGGCGCAGACTTTGATGAATTTTCCGATGTTGCTGACTCTTCCACTGGCGCCGGTGCAGCAGCTGCATCTAGTAATCCGAATGCACAAACTGCCCAGCAGATTGTTCGTGGCCTCGGCGGCAAAGACAATATTGATTCGATTGACTACTGCTCAACGCGACTGCGCACCCGCATCAATGACCCGGAGCTGGTGACGGAATCAGAAATTCGGAAGGCCTCTGTCTCCGGATTGGTTCGCCCATCCAAGCAGACCGTGCAGGTTATTGTCGGACCGAAGGTGCAATTCGTTTATGACGAAGTCGCACGCATCCTGGCACAATCCGGTGCTGACGTGGAGCTCATTGGCGAGCGCCCAGAATCCGAGCTCGGAAGTGACATCGGCGCAGCTGGTGCTGCTGCTGGAACCGCAACCTTGGCAGGAACAACAGCTGGGGTAGTAGTTGAGCTGTCCAAGCCAACGGTGGGTTCTGTGACCGCGTTGGAGAATGTCTCTGATGAAGCATTCGCGTCCAAGTCCATTGGTGATGGCTTCGCGCTGGTGCCAGTGGAAACAGCGGCAGTGTTTGATATCTGCGCACCGGCATCAGGCCAGCTCGACATGGTATTCAAGACCAACCACGCCTTCTCCATCACAACGGCCACTGGACTGGAAGTACTCGTCCACATTGGCTTTGACACAGTCAAGCTGAAAGGTGAAGGCTTCACTCGTCTGGTTGAAGCTGGTCAACCGGTCGAAGCGGGCCAGCCCATTATCCGCGTGGATGCCAAGACACTGCGCGCTAAGGGTGTCGACTTGACCACCGCAGTGGTTATGCCAACCAAGAAGCAAGTGGAATCTGTCCAGTTCGCCCAAGGATTCGGCACCATAGCCGCCAAGGTGACAATGGCCTAGACCGAAGCTAATCAGCGCGCCAATCCGGGCGCTAATCCCGGGAATATCTCAGCGAGGGCTGAGAAAGTGACCTAGAATTTCAAGAACCTGTGCTTTTATCAGGGCTGTGCACTGCAAACCGGCGCGCAGTCGTAGTATGGGGGAAGAAAATCTAGGCCACAATTTTTATGTTTTAAAATTTTAGGATTTGGAGAAAAGTCAGCTCACATGGAAATTATCATCTGCGACTCACCCAATGATGTAGCTGTCAAAGCAGCAGATATTCTCCAGGGCTACGCCAATCGCGGCGCAACCTTGGGCGTTGCTACCGGCTCAACTCCCTTGGCAACCTATGAAGAACTAATCCGCCGCCACAAAGCAGGCGAGCTCAGCTTTGCCGGCTGCAAGATGTTCGCACTTGATGAGTACGTGGGCCTGCCCATTGAACATGAGCAGTCCTATTACAGCGTTATCCACAATGAGCTCTCCAATCACGTTGACATTGACCCTCAGGATGTCCACATCCCGAACGGCCTGGCAGAAGACCTCGCAGCGGGCTGCGCGGATTATGAGCAAGCCATCGTGGACGCAGGCGGAATTGATGTTCAGCTGCTGGGCATCGGCGCTAACGGCCACGTCGGTTTCAATGAGCCTTCCAGCTCCCTTTCCTCACTGACCCGCATGAAGACGCTGCACCCGCAGACCGTGGCAGACAATGCACGCTTCTTTGATTCCGCAGAAGATGTGCCAGTACACGTGGTGACCCAAGGCTTGGGCACCATCCAGCGCGCCGGGCAGCTTTTGCTGCTGGCCACCGGTGAGCAGAAAGCACATGCCATCTCTCAACTGGTGGAAGGCCCCTTGAGCGCAGCCTGTCCAGCTTCCATTCTGCAGATCCACCCGCACGCCACCGTCATCGTGGATGAAGCCGCGGCAAGCAAGCTCAACAACGTGGACTATTACAAGTTCATTCAACAGCACAAACCTGCTTAAACAACGCTAGGCAAGACGGTTCTGCAAACCGTTAGTGACGGGGAGATACTGGCCGGTAGACTAGGACACGTGAATCTTCGTATCTTTGACACCGCCACCCGTTCGTTGCGCGACTTCGAGCCGATCAAGCCCGGCTATGCTTCGATCTATTTGTGTGGTGCCACTCCACAGGCCAAGCCTCATATCGGACATCTGCGCTCAGGTGTTGCCTTTGATATTGTGCGCCGCTGGCTCAGCGAGCTGGGCTTGGATGTGGCTTTTGTCCGCAATGTCACCGACATTGATGACAAGATTTTAACCAAAGCCGCTGATAACAACCGCCCTTGGTGGGAGTGGGTTTCGACCTATGAGCGGGAATTTACCAAGGCTTATGAAACTCTTGGCGTACTGCCGCCATCGGTAGAACCACGCGCGACGGGCTTTGTCACGCAGATGGTGGACTACATGCAACGCCTGATGGACCGCGGATTTGCTTATGCTTCCGAGGGCTCTGTCTACTTCGACGTTGCTGCCTGGGTTAACTCCGAGGGCTCGGATTATGGTTCCTTGTCTGGCAACCGCGTGGAGGATATGGAGCAGGGCGAAACCGATGTCACGGGCAAGCGAAGCCCGCAAGACTTTGCCCTGTGGAAAGCTGCGAAACCAGGCGAGCCTTCTTGGCCCACCCCGTGGGGCGACGGCCGCCCCGGCTGGCACCTAGAGTGCTCGGCGATGTCCACCTACTACCTGGGCGAAAGCTTTGACATCCACGGTGGTGGCCTAGACCTGCAGTTCCCGCACCACGAGAATGAGATTGCACAGTCGCATGCAGCTGGTGATGGCTTTGCCAATTTCTGGATGCACAACCACTGGGTCACCATGGCCGGGGAGAAAATGTCCAAGTCCTTGGGCAATGTTTTGGCCGTGGATAATTTGCTCGATATAGTTCGTCCGCAAGAATTGCGCTATTATCTTGGTTCTGCACATTATCGCTCTGTTCTTGAGTACTCCGAAGGTGCGTTGACTGAGGCAGCTGCTGGCTACCGTCGCATTGAGGAGTTCCTAGCACGCTTTGACAACGTGGAACTCGGTGAGTGGACTGAAGGTTTTGAGAAGGCCATGAATGATGACTTCTCTGTCCCGAAGGCACTGGCTGAAATTCATGTTGCTGTTCGTGAGGGCAATAAGGCCCTTTCTGCTTCCGATGAGCAGACTGCACTATCGCTTGCAGGTTCAGTGCGCCGCATGGCTGCAATTTTAGGCTTCGACCCATTGAGTAATCAGTGGTCGAAGGGTGAATCTGATGAATCTGCTGCACTTGGCGCGTTGGATGTTTTGGTTCAGGCTGAACTAACTCGTCGCGCGCAAGCTCGTGCAGAAAAGAACTGGGCTGTTGCTGATGAAGTCCGCGATCGTCTCGCCGAAGCAGGAATCACTGTTACTGATTCCGCGGATGGCGCCACGTGGTCGCTGAATTAAACCACCTTTAAGGAGAAACACACATGGCACGTATTCACGGCCGCGGCGGCGCAGGTCCCCGTAAAACTAACAAGAAGGGTGCTGTTAAAGGCACCGGCGGGCAGCGCCGCAAGGGCCTAGAAGGCAAGGGCCCTACCCCTAAGGCAGAAGACCGTACTTACCACGCGAAGCACAAGGCAAAGCTGCATCGCCAGCGCCGCGACTCCGGACGTCATGAGAAGGAAACCGCGGAAATGGTCGTCGGCCGCAACCCGGTCGTTGAGTGCCTGCACGCGAAGGTTCCTGCAACCAGCCTCTACATTGTGCAGGGCACGCGCAATGATGAGCGCCTGTCTGAGGCAGTAGCGATTGCGAATGCGCGCAACCTTCCTATCTTGGAAGTTCAGCGCCACGCCATGGACCAGATGACCGGCAACGGCATGCACCAGGGCATTGGCTTGCAGATCCCGCCATACAAGTACGCCGATGTTCATGATCTGATTGCTAACGCCGCTGACAAGCCAGAACCAGGCATGTTTGTCATCCTGGATAACATCACCGACCCACGCAACTTGGGCGCGGTCATCCGCTCCGTTGCTGCGTTTGGTGGTGACGGCGTGATTATCCCTGAGCGTCGCTCTGCATCTGTGACCGCTGTGGCGTGGCGTACCTCTGCTGGTACCGCGGCGCGTTTGCCAGTGGCACGTGAGACCAACATGACCCGCACCGTGCAGGAATTCCAGAAGAACGGCTACCAGGTGGTTGGCCTGGATGCCGGCGGTGAGCACACCCTGGACACCTACAAGGGCGGCAAAGACCCAGTTGTTATCGTCATCGGCTCTGAGGGCAAGGGCATCTCACGTCTGGTTAAGGAAAACTGTGACGTTGTCATGTCCATCCCAATGACCAGCTGGGTTGAATCCCTCAACGCCTCTGTCGCTGCCGGCGCGGTGCTTTCTGAGTTCGCACGCCAGCGCCGCGTTGCCGCGCAAGAGAGCTAAGTTGAGGCGAGTTAGTTCCGGAATGCATTTGGTGCGAAAGCGCTAAGTCAGCGCGAAGAATTCCGCTACGACCTCCGCTGCGGTGAAAGAATCAGTGTTCTTTCCCAAGCGGGGGTCTAGTTCTTTTCCAGAGGGCACAACATGGCCCATGTCTTGGACGGTCCACAGCTCAACGCGGTTGTCACCCGGCCAGGTGGTGAC
>JAUNRU010000013.1:5080-7601 GCA_030535535.1 Corynebacterium casei | reverse complement strand
CGGGCATCATTGAAGTGATTATGAATACCACCTGGATAGGCCACAATCGTGTTGCAGCTAGCCAGGGCATCAAAGGTGAAATCAGTAAAACGCCGAATCACATTAGGGGACTGCAAAGAACCGTGGAACACCAACAGTAAATCCTGCGGGGTGTCTTCGGGGTTCTCAGGTGGGACAAGAACGTAGCGACGTTCAGTGTCCTGGAAGGTAATCCGGCGTTGTTCCATAAGCAACAAGCTTAATCATCAACGTGATCGCAACGTTCATCATGGTGGCTGGTGTGGTGTACCTCTGCCGGGTCGGCATTGTTGTGCTGCGGGGAGATGGCCGCCGTGAACTTCTGATTGTCACGCTTAGCGGCAATATCATCGCGCACTGCACGGCGATTCATAAGCTCGCTGATACCGCGGCAGATGAGATAGATGATGAAAGAAATGGTGGTGACAAAAACAGACACCGGCAGGCCCGGGGCCAGCGAAAGAACCAAACCACCGACCGCGGCGATTTCGGCGAAGATGACCGACCACATCACGGATTTCAGCGGGGAGGAGGTAATCTGCACCGCTGCCGCACCCGGGGTGATAAGCAGCGCCATGACCAACAGTGCGCCGACAATCTGCACGGACTGCGCGGCGGCAAGACCGACCAACACCGCGAAAAGCACGGCGATAGCGCGCACCGGAATACCCGCTGCTTGGGCCATGATCGGGTCGGCGGAGGCAAAGAGCATCGGGCGCCAAAACAGCACGACTGCGCCCACGACAATCACCGTGGTCAGCGCCAGCAGCCAGACAGAAGCGCTGGAAACACCAACAATTTGACCGGTCAGCAAAGACATAGCCGCGGTGGAATTACCGGGGTAGAGGTGAATAAACAGAACGGATAAGCCCAGGCCAAAGCTCATGACCACGCCGATGGCGCTGTCCTGCTGGCCTTTAAATCCCAGCACCGCCAGCACAATCGCGGCACCAATCGCGCCGGCGATAGCGCCCCAACCAATGTTGAGACCAAACAACAACGCTGCCGCCGCACCCATCAAAGCCAGCTCAGAAGTCGCGTGCACCGAGAAGGACATCTGGCGCAGCACAATCAGCGAGGTCATCACGCCGGAGAGCACGCCGAGCAGCGCGCAGGCAATGAGTGCTTGCTGCACAAAGTCAACGGAGAGCAGGTAGACGGTGTCTTCCCACATGGTTTCAAAATCCATTAGGCGACAATAATCCTTCCATCGACGTTCAAAACCTTGACGTTCGCGCCATAAAGCTCAGACAAGACTTCCGTACGCATGACCTCATCCACCGTGCCGAGCACGTGCCCGTGCGGCGCGAGATACAGCACCCGTGAGACCACATCGAGCACCGGGTTGATGCCGTGGGTGACAAAGATGGTTGCGGTGCCCTTGTCGTGGCGGCGGCGCTGCAGCCTGTCGATGGTCATCGCCTGGCGTGCAGGATCCAACGACAGCAGGGGTTCATCGGCAAGAATTACCTGCGGATCATTTGCCAACGCCTGTGCCTGGCGCACCAACTGTTGCTGCCCGCCGGAAAGCTGGCCCACGCGCCGATCCGCGATGCCTTCCGCGCCGACCTCGGCGAGCAACTCATCAACCTTTGCCTTGGAGGGGCTGCGTTTGGTTACTACGCCATGCGCCAAAGACAGCGACACCAGATCACGTGCACGCAACGGCAACTGCTGCGGGAACATGCGCTGCTGCGGGATATATCCCAGCCGCGCGTTGATTTCCAGCTTGCCCCCGGTGAGCGAACGCGTGCCCAACATGGAGCCCAACAGCGTGGATTTACCCACGCCATTGGGGCCTAAAACAGCGAGAAATTCGCCGGGGTGTACTTCCAAGTCCAGCCCTGACCACAACGGGTCAACGGCGGCTTGAGAAAAAGAAACTAACATCAAACTCCATAAGGATGGTTGGGCTACATCGAGTGGTGTCTAAGCCCAACCATCTTAAACGCAGGTTTATAGATTTAAGATTTTATACTTCGAGAGCTTCCAAGCTGGAGACAACTTCTTCAAAGTACTCAAAGAAGTTCTGGTTGTCTGGGGGAGTCTCACCAATTTCTACAACCTGGATGCCTTCATCTTCCGCAGTGGTGCGGATGCGGCTGGTCATGTCAGTCTGGGTCTGCGGGTTGTAGATGAGCACATCGACATCGCCGGCCTTGAGCTCATCAATGAATGCGGCCAAGTCAGCTGCTGCTGGCTCACCGTGGCTTAAGGTTGCGTGGCGGTAGCCTTCTGGCGTCGCATCAGTCATGTCGGTGTGTGCCAGCATGTAGTCCGCGATTGGCTCGGCCTGTGCGTAGGTGACCGCTGGCAGTGCGTGCAGGCGTGAGTCTAGGTCAGATACCAGGCTCACTACCTCTTCATCACTTGCCTGCGCATCCGGATTGACTTCATTGATCTGCTCCCCGATCTCATGCGCTACTTCCATGACTGCAGTCGGGTCATACCAAATGTGCTCATTGCCATCGATGGAAGAAACATCATGCGTATGTCCCTCTTC
>JAUNRU010000013.1:0-4980 GCA_030535535.1 Corynebacterium casei | reverse complement strand
TATCCGCCGCCGCCGACAACAATGACGTCGGCTTCGCCAGCACGCGCAAGGTCAGCCGCAGTGGGTTCAAAGTGGTGCGGGTCCATGTCATTGCCTTCAACGATGGACGTGACTTCCACATCCACACCTTCAGCGGAGTCAGCAACGGACTGTGCGACATCGCCCCAGATGGACGTGGAGGCAACGATGTTCAGGGTGTCGGTGTCATTGCCGCCTTCTGATCCGTTGTCAGATGCTTCATCAGAAGTTGCGGTAGAGCATGCCGATGCAAAAGCCAGCGCGCCGACGCTCAGCGCAGCTAAAGCGGCACGTCGGACGCGGTGGGTGCGGGAAGAAATAGGGGAAGTCTGTAAATGCATAAGTTCTATAATTGCCTTATTGAAAACAATTGTCAACTGAAAATGGATTGAAAATGAGTTAAGGGTTAAACCCCTATTTCAAACGCGGTGCTTAAGTCATTCATTCCCTGCGAAGTAAAACCGTGAGGGAGCGGTAAGGTGTAGAGCATGGTTAAACGCGGTCCGGTTCGAAAGACTCTTGCTTCACTAGCAGCTGAATTAGGGGTCTCCCGAACGACCGTTTCTAATGCATATAACCGCCCGGATCAGCTCTCGCCAGAGTTGCGTGATCGAATTTTGGCGGCCGCTGCATCGCATGGGTATTCCGGGCCGGATCCGATGGCTAGGAGCCTGCGCACCCGGCGTGTGGGTTCTATTGGCGTGGTGCTGACGGAAGATTTGACCTACGCCTTTGAGGACGCCGCCTCGGTTGATTTCTTGGCGGGTATGGCGCAGGCTCTCGCGGGTAAGCAGAGCACTTTGACGTTGATTCCCGCGGGTCCTGACACCGCTGAGGACACCGGTGCGGCGGAGCTGCTTGGCCGCGCGGTGGTGGATGGTTTCGTGGTCTATTCCGTTGGTGGGGATGACCCGTACCTGGCTGCGGCGGGCAACCGTGGGTTGCCCGTGGTGGTCTGTGACCAGCCGCGCGATACCGGGCAACCATTCGTGGGCATTGATGACTTCGTGGCGATTGCGCCCGCGGCACAAGCTCTTATCGATGCCGGACACACCGAAGTCGGCATCTTATCCATTCGCCTGCGCCACGGGCGCCTTGATGGTGCTGTGGACCGGGAGAATCTAGCTGCGGCCGAGTTTGATACGCAGCGTCTGCGCGTACAGGGCGCGCTGAAAACTTTCGCCGATGCCGGTATTGATGCTGATACGATTCCCGTGGTCACCCGCCACATCAACAACCGCGACACCGCGCGGGAAGCAGCCGAAGAACTACTGAGCAACAATCCGGAACTCACCGCAGTACTGTGCACAACTGACTCCATGGCACTGGGCGTTATGGACTACGCCGAAGAACACGGAATCAGCATTCCCGATGAGCTCTCAGTCACCGGTTTCGACGGCATCGAATCGGCGCGTCTTCGCGGTCTGACCACGGTCATCCAACCAAACTTTGACAAGGGCGCAGAGGCCGGCCGCATGCTTGCGCAGCTTATCGATGCCTCCGTTGCCAACACCGACTATCCCACCGACGCCGACGGCGAGCCCCTGCGCTTTCTCCTCGAAACCCAGCTCGCGCCGGGCAACACCATCGCGCCGCCGCATAGTTGATGAAGCGGCGGGTTTTGTTGAGACCTGCGTAAGAATGCAGGCCAGAGACCACCATGTTGATGAAGAATAAGTTGAAGATCATGGTGGCGAATGCCAAGAGGTTTACAAACGCGGCCTTCTCCGGACCCCAGCTGGGAGTCGCACGGGCGTGTAGATACGCGGCATAAAGAACCCACGTCATAAACGACACTGCTTCTTTTGGATCCCATCCCCAGAACCGTCCCCATGCTGATTCAGCCCAGATGGCGCCGAATTTAACTCCCAGACCAAAGGTGGGGAGGGCAGCGATTGCGGACCGGTACGCAAGGGCATCTAGTTTGTCTGCGGACGGAAGCGGGCGAACTAGGAATGACAGGAATTTGAGGTTGGATTTTTCTTCCCACACCCGCAACAAGTAGAGCAAAGATCCGACACCGGAGGTCAGGCCGATTGATGCGCCAAAGATGACCGTGGTGACGTGAATAGGAATCCAGTTGGATTGCAGCGCTGGAACGACCGGAGCAGCTTCCGCATAAAGACGGGCTGCAGCGTAGAACATCAACAGCAGAGTCGGGGTGAGAAACCACGGCACGAGGGTGATATTGCGGCGCTCACGCGCAACCAGGATTGCACAAATGATCATTGCGACGAGAGCAAAAGCGACCGAGTATTCATAGAGGTTTCCAAGCGGAAACCGAGATACCGCGATTCCTCGAATAGTTCATGAGGCAGCGTGCAGAACCAAACCTAAGAACAACAAGAACCGAACTATTGAGGAAGAACGGTGCGCTTTTCGTGATTGCGTACTAACGCGGTTCTTGGCTTTGGTAATTGTGCCTGTGCTGTTTCCGGAAACCGCGGCTTGCTCAGTGGTGGTTTTAGCTTGATTCTGTTTTCGAAGGATTTCTGAGATGAGGCCGTAGTAGTACAGCGACACCAATAAACACAGAATATATGTGGTGAAAGCACCCTGATAAAACACATCCGAGATGCTTGAAAGCTGCGCGTTGACACCCATCATTTTCCTTTTCGAGCCCCCGCCCCCGAGAGCAGGCAATTTCTATTGCAAGATATTGCTGACTACTTTGAATGTACTCAAAAAGGAAAGGTTAGCCAATGCAAAGTGGCCAGAATCAACGCGCGGTGAATTCTTAGTTAGTAAGGAAGTCCTGGCGTGCCTTCAGAAGCGTTTGTAAGAACGTTGCAACCTCGTCGATATCGGCAACGCGCAGGTAGGCGCCGGTGTCGCCGTCGCCGACCTTCACGCCCAAGTCATTAGGCTGGTCAAGAACTGCGAAACCGTGTTCATCAGTGGTGTCATCGCCCAAGAAAACTACCGCGGTGGCATCGACATTCTTGCGGTGAGTCTCCAACCAGGTGCCCTTGGTAGCAGTGGTCGCGGAGAACTCCACCAAGTTCTTGCCCTCAGTGACAAAGTAGTCGCCGGGATCCACTTCCAGTCCGCGTGCTAGGGCAGCGTTTGCTTCCTTTGGGTCGCGTTCATAAACAGCCTTGACGTGCAGTCCACGGTGGAAAGGCTTTTCCTCAACAAATGCACCTTCATAGTCAGCGGCAATGGCGTTGAGCTCACCTCCGACGCGGTCAAGGAAAGTCTTCATGTCTTCAGACAGAGCACTTTCTTCGCCCTCTGTCTCAGCACCGTGAGAACCGCCGAGAATTACTGGTGCACGCAGCGGAAATACGTTCTTCAAACCATCCAGGTGGCGTCCTGACAAAGCCGCAGCAAAGGTGTTAGGTAGCTCGGCGAAAGCGGACAATGCGTCGATGGAGTCTTGATTGACCGGGACACCGTAGATATCCGTGGAATGATGCGCGAGCGTGCCATCAAAATCAGAGACCACGAACAAGCGCTCGGTGGAAGCTAGCTTGTTGATGATCTCTTGGGCCTGTGCGGAATCACGAAATGCAATGGGAAAGTCAGACATGGCTACAAGATTACCCACGAAAAGAAAACAGGACCTACAAGCAGAGCTTCGCAGGCCTCGTCTGGTCTAGTCGGTCTTGAGCTAGAGCCCCACGAAGCGAATAGCTGGGGAATTCACCAAATCATCCTGAAGAGTCAAAATCAGCTGATTGTTCTTATCCACAGCAATATCGAACTCATTGCCCTCAACATAAAGGCGCGACAAGTTGTTGTGCGTCCATTGCATTTCACCCGAGCATTCCACGTTGCCGGTCTCACCCTCGGTGTCATATGCAATTGAATCAATGCGTACCGAGTCAGCCTTGCGCAGCTCCGCCGCTGAATCACCCTCAGCGTCTGGGGCATCACTAAAATAGCTGACCTCTGCCCGGAAGTGCTCACAGCCAGTCGAGCCAATCATGGAAGTCTCACCAAAGACGACGCGTGGAACCATCAAGGCGTTCTCAGAGATAGCGCCATTCGACTCAGGCGAGGTGTACACGCCAATCGCTTGCCACGTCTTTCCACCCACGCGGTCATCACCCAGTGGCTCCGGTGGGGCATCGTCAGGCGTACTGCACCCTGCGAGCACAAGGGCTGCTGCGGCCAGACCACCTGCGACATACTTGTTGACCGTACGGACCAAAGACTTCTGGCCAAAATTGTTGGAAATTGTCATTATGCGCGTGCCTTATCCAGGGCACCTAAGAATGCGGACGCCCATAGGTCAACGTTATGTTCCATGACTTGGTTGTACATCGATGCCATGCGTTCTTTCATCATCTCCGGGTTGTCCTTCAAACCCCAAGCTGCCTGCAGCATGGCTTTCTTAATATCTTCAATATCGAATGGATTGCACAAGTGCGCCTGGGGGAGCTCATCCGCCGCACCGGCAAACTCTGAAAGCACCAGGGCGCCTGAAGAATCAGCACGGGTGGCCACGAACTCTTTGGCCACCAGGTTCATGCCGTCGCGGAAAGGTGTGACCAGCATGATGTCCGCCAGGCGGTAGTAGCGCATCAAAACATCTTTGGACACTGAACGGTGCTGATAGTGCACCACCGGGCGGCCAATTTGCGCGAAACGGCCGTTGATGCGGCCAACTGCTTCTTCCACGTTGGAGCGGGTAATGCGGTAGCTATCAATACGCTCACGTGACGGCGTGGCCAGCTGAACCAGTGCAACATCGGCCGGATCCAGTGCGCCGGAATCAAGCAATTCCTCGAATGCTAGAAGCCGCTGCAAGATGCCTTTGGTGTAATCCAAACGGTCAACGCCTAGGAAGACCGTGGAAGGAGAACCCATATCTTGGTGCATTTGCTCCAAAGCTTCATCGGCTTCCTTATAGGAGTCAGATGCAGAAGGCGTCGCCATCGCGGAAGTATCAATAGAAATTGGGAATGCGCCAACCCCAAGCTTGTGACCGCTTGGAGTAGTGATGGTGATTCCAGC
>JAUNRU010000071.1:0-11075 GCA_030535535.1 Corynebacterium casei | reverse complement strand
TTGAACTCAACGAAGCATTCGCGGCGCAGGCACTCGCAGTGCTGCAGGAATGGGACTTGGCGTGGGATGATTCCCGCCTGAACACTTGGGGCTCTGGCATCTCCTTGGGCCACCCAGTTGGTGCGACCGGTGCTCGCATGCTGGTGACATTGGCGCACCGCCTCAAGCGCGAGGGCGGCAAGCTGGGTCTTGCCACCATGTGCATCGGTGGCGGTCAGGGCATGGCAGCAGTAGTAGAAAAGGAAGGCTAGAAACACATGGCACAGTTGCACTTTGTTGAATACGGACCACGCAAGGCGGAGACTCCACAGGGCACCTTGGTGTTCATCGGGTCGATTGGCTCCACAATTGATATGTGGTTGCCGCAGCTCGATGCGCTTTCCGATGCCTTCCGCGTCATCGCCGTTGACCACCGCGGCCACGGCCAGTCCCCAGTTATCGAGGGTTCTGCCTCCATTGCGGATCTGGCAAGTGACGTGCAAGAAACCATCGAAAAGCTCAGCGTTGACACCTACGGTGTTGTCGGCCTTTCCCTAGGCGGCGCGGTTGCGCAGTACTTGGCGGCTAACGATCCGAATGTCACTTCGGCGGCACTGTTGTGCACCGCACCGAAGTTTGGCACGCCAGAATCCTGGCATGAGCGCGCGCGGACCGTTCGGGCGGATTCCACCGCCGCGCTTGCCGATGCCGTTGTGGGCCGCTGGTTCTCCGAAGGCTGGATTGCCGAAAACCCAGCATCGACCGCTTTCTACCGCGAGATGATCGCCACCACCCCAGCGGAAGGTTATGCAGCGTGTTCCGAGGCCCTCGCGGACTGGGACTTTGCTGACCAGCTTGGTTCCATCACTGTGCCCGTACTGGTGCTGGCCGGTGCTGATGACCCCTCCACCCCACCTGAGGTGCTCAAAGAAATCGGCGACAAAGTCACCGGCGAATCCACCTACGTGGAAATCAACCCCGGCGCGCACGTTCCCACTATTGAAGCACCGCAGGAAGTCACCGACGCCCTGCGCGCGCACTTTAGCAAGTAATAAACCCGATGCAGAGCATCCTGGCAGCCACAGCTGTGGTGCCAGGATGCTCACTTGTCAGACTTGTTTTTCTCGACAATCCATCGAATAAGGACAATAAGGGGCCATAGGTTCATGTACATGCAGTTCTTCCCTGTCACGAGAGCAACTACAAGGTTGCCGTTTACTCGCGAAGCGCTTGCGCGAGCGCTGCCGGGAGTTCAGTGCGGGTACGGATGCGCAGCTTCCGGTAAATGCGGGTGAGGTGGAACTCCACCGTCTTCGGGGATAGAAATAACTGCGCGGCGATTTCTTTATTGGTCAAACCGCTCGCGGCATGCTGGGCAACTTCAAGCTCCTGCGTGGTCAGCGTGGACGCAGAGTTTTGCCGCGGGCCAAGACCCCCGGCGCGGCGTTCGCGGTTGATCTTTTCCACATAGGCGTGCGCGCCCATGGATTGATAGACCTCGGCGGCACGCGCCAAATAGCCATCGGCCTGCTTGCGTCGGCCCAAACGGCGTAGCGCCTGGCCGAATGCAAACAGTGTTCTGCCCTGATACGGGCGCATATGGGTAGATGCCATCATTTCAATGGCTTCTTCATATAGCTTTATGCCGCGCTCTGTTTCTCCCAACACCAAAGCTTGGTGTGCGCGTTCGGGAACCAGGCGTGCAAAGAGCGTGAAGTTGTTGACGCGTTTGGCGTCTTCTTCAGCCTTCGTGAGAATCTCATCGGCTTCATCCAGACGCTTGGTATTGAGCAAAACATTGACAGCCAAATCACGCCACGGCCAAAAGCCTGGCTGGCTGATGTCTGTCTCTTTGTCAATGGCGATGAGCTGGTCTGCCGCACGGGTGGCTTCCAGCATCTGGTTTTCACGCAAGCTGGTAACAATGCGGGTAATCGCTGCGGGAACGCGCTGGATAGTAAAAGCATCATTGCCAATGACCAGGCGATTGCGGTAATTAGCGGCAATAGAATAGGAGCCGCGCAGCTGCGCAATAACTGCACCGGTCCACAACAAAAGCGGATCCAAAAGGTCAATGCCGTAATAATCGGATTGGAACAGGCCCTTTTCCACTGTGGCGATGGCATCATCCCACTCTCCCAGCAAGAATTCCGCACGCGCGAGCCACGCGAGCTGCCACAGGTCAATACGGGTGGCGCCTTCTTCACGCGGCAATTGTTGCAGTTCTTGGCGCGCCGAAATTGGATCATCATTAGCCAGCTTGATCCAGCCTTGCGCCATGTGTCGCCGCTGCGCCAGCACTTGGGATTCTCCTGGCTTAACCGGGATGTTAGCGTTTTTGCCATTGAGTGCGGAATCCGCAACGGTAGCAATATAGCCCGCGGATAAAGCTGGCTCCGAATCCGGCCCGCCCCATTTCGCGGCATCGGCTGCGGCATCGATAACGCCCTGTAGATTCCAGTTGGCGATTTCTGCCAGGGCCTTCCGGCTAGCTAGCTGCGCGCGGACATCATCAGGAGCTTGCTCATCCACCACGGCGTTTGCAAACCGCGAGTTTGCCTCAATGCGCCGGCCCTGGTGAATCGCCAAATATCCCAGCAAGGAATCACGCCACATATTCGGCGCACGGGTATCCAAAGTACGCGCCCGGTGCGCCACCGCACGGATATTTGAAGAAGCCACTAATGCTTCCAAGTGGTACAGCTCGTATTGCTGCTGTTGTTCTTTGGTTGCGCTCAGTTCCGCGGCCAGCTGGTAGAAATCAGCTGCCTCTTTCCATCGACCAGCCTGGCCTAAGCCTTCTGCCGCAGCCGCTAGCTCACTAGCGATGGTCTCATCATGCGAGCTGATTCCAAGCGCGCGATGTATCAAAGCCTGCGCTTTATCCCCGCGTGCTTCGTAATACTGATGCGCCCCTTTGTGGAATGCTCGCCTCCGACCCGGGCCAACCGTTCCAGCCAGGGTAGATTTATCCTCCACCGCGCTGAACTCTACGACTGGTGGAAAGACACCGGCGATGACAGAAACTATGCCCGCGTCGATGGCTGCTTCTAAGGCCATGTCCACGCCTTTGATACCCACCATGCGCTCAAGAAGATCCAACGTTGCGGCCTCTTCAATACACGCCATTGCTTGCAACACCGCGGTGGTCTCTTCGCTTAAGCCCTGAGACTTTTCTTCCCAACGTTTCACCCACTGGTGCGGAACCTTCACGTTCACGCTGCGCTTATTCCAGGAGTCCGCCGGTAATGCCGTGAGCAATTCATGCACGCGGCCCAATAGCCCACCGGACATGGTTTGGATTCTCTCCGCAATATCCAAAGAGATACGCGCGCCAATATCCGACAGCGCGAAGGTCTGAATCTCCTCCGCAGTCATGGGCGTGACCTGCGCGGTATCGCTGGCATAACCCAGGTAAGGGGCATTTGAAGCACCCGTCATCAAGGCAATGAAACGGCCATCCTCGATGGTGCTCAACGCAGCAGCCAAAGCCTGGACGGTAGATTCTTCCAGCAAGTGTGCATCATCAATATGGATCAGGGTGGATGCGAACGGCACATCAACTAGGTGCACCATCCATTCCAGCAAGCCGGCACAGTCTTCAGGTACTGATTCTTCCTGAGCTTTGCGCGCTGCTTTTTGCACAGCATGTTGGGACGTTTCATATGCGGCTTCTTGTACTGCCTCGCGTGCAGCCTCATAAGGTGTTGTTTCTACCTCACCTTGGGCATTTTCACTTTCAGATTGGGTGACCACTAGGTTGATACGTTCGACCAACTCACCAGTGCTCATGCCCGCCGTCGCCGTCATTGAATAGGCAGACCAGCCGCTAAGGTGCCGCAAAATCGACCTGGCCAGCGAAGACTTACCTGTGCCGCTGTCTCCATGGATGGCCAGAATTTGGCCCACTCCGGGAGCTAAGTTATTAATCTCCGACATCACCTTTTGGATATCGGGACGGGCCAGCAGCGACAGGTCAATTCCGCTTCGGTGGGAGATCATCGTGGCCATTGAAGTCATTTTAGGGGAAAAAGCTATTGTCATATGCAAAAACGACAAGCCGCGCTAGCCCCCTTTTAAAAAGACTAGCGCTGCCTGCCTACTTTCTTTAACTAGAAACGGACTATGGGATCTAGCAAGACCTACCCTTGGTCGCCACCGGAAACGGGAAGAACCGAACCGGAAATGTAGCTTGCTTCCCGTGATGCCAGGAAGCAGATTGGTGCAGTCTGCTCATCCAAAGTGCCGTAGCGCTTCATCAACGAAGACTCTACGGTCTGGTCCACAATCTGCTGATACCACTGCTTTTCTTGCTCATCATCAGGCAATGGTCCACGTTGCACAGCGCGCGCTGGTGCCAAAGTGCCACCCGGCGCGGTAGCTACCACGCGCACATTGTGGTGCGCTGCCTCGTGCGACAGTGCGGAAACAATAGCGTTGACGCCGCCCTTTGCTGCCGCATAAGGAACGCGGTTGATGCCGCCAGTTGCTGTCGATGACACATTGACAATCACGCCCTGCCGTGAGGGTGCTTCGGAGGAGTCGGCGCCCGAAGAAGCGATAAGCGCTGGCAACACCGCACGGCACATCCACAGCGTAGGGAAAAGAGAACGGTTGATTTCCTTCTCAATTTCCTCAGGCGCGTAGTGCTCATAAGGCTTCGCCCAGATGGTGCCGCCAACGTTGTTGATCAGCACATCAACGCGGCCAGCCTTGTCCAGCGCGAATTCTACTGCGGACTGCGCCCCCGCGAAGGTTTCCAAGTCAGCGGTGGTTGAGTACACCTCACCCGCGCCGGCATCGGCAAGCTCTTGCGCTTTTTCATGCACCAAGTCTGCCCGGTCAACCAGGACAACCGTGCCGTCCTCGCGCGCAATGCGCTGGGCAACAGCAAAACCAATGCCCTGTGCTGCGCCAGTGACAATAACAACCTGGCCCTGAAAGCGCTGCGGGGTAAAAATACCCTGCTCATCAGCGGCGCTTCCCACTGGCATGCTCATTAAACGCCCACCTTATCGGCAACCTTGTCAGCCTTTTCCGCAACTTCTTCACCATTCTTTGCGCCTGGCTGCTGGTTGGCATTGAATTTCTCATAGTAGAAGTTCAGCGGCGGAGTGTCATGGCCATCGAAGTACTTGCGCACTGCCTCTACCATTGGTGGTGGGCCGCACAGGTAAGCATCCGCTTCACCATCAGCCAAGTGCTCAGATGGATCCATGTGGTTGGTAACAAAGCCCTTGCGTTCGTGGTCATCTTCCTGGGACAACACAGTGAAGAAATCGAAGTCAGCGATGCGATCCTTATATGCGGCGATCTCATCCAGGCGAACCAGGTCAACGTTGGTGTTTGCACCGTAAATGAGGCGAACTGGAACATCCAGCAGCTCATCATTAGCCAGTGATTCCATAATCGACATCACTGGCGCCAGACCAGTGCCACCGGCGAGCAGCAAGATTGGCTGCAGTGGCTCACGCAGGAAGAAAGAACCCATAGGGCCTTCAAAGGTCAGCTTGTCGCCAACCTTGGCCACGTCCTTGAGCCAGTTGGTCATCAAACCGTCCGGGGTGTTCTTAATCAGGAAGGCGATCTTTTCCTGCTCTGGGCCGGTGGCAAACGAATAAGAGCGGGTCTCTTCAGAACCTGGAACGGTGATGTTGATGTACTGGCCAGGCAGGAAGTTCAGACGCTCACGGTCTTCAACTTCCAATTCCAGTTCAAACACGGTGTCAGACAGCGGGCCCACCTTGGTGACCTCGGCCTGGAAGGTTTCCGGACCCGTCTTAGCCAGAACAGAGGTGGTACGAATCTGCAGAACCATGTCGGATTTTGGTTTAGCCTGGCAAGGAAGGCAGAAGCCATCATCCAGCTCATCCATGGTCATGGCATCATCAACGAATTCGCCTTCATCAAAGTCACCGGATTCGCAGAATGCTTTACAGGTACCGCAAGCGCCGTCACGGCAGTCGAACGGAATGTTGATTTTAGCTTGGTATGCCGCATCTGCAACGGTCTGATCTTCAGCACATGGGATGAACTTGGTAATGCCATCTTCGAAGGCCAAGGCAACTTTGTGCTCAGTTTGGGTAGACATAATCATGTCCTCCTTAAATGTTTGAGTTATCCGCTCTAATCGGATGGAGTCAGAGATTTAGACCATGTAGACATCGACGATGTGGTGGATGAAGTCATTGCGCAAAATGATGCGCTGCTTCTTAAACAGTGGCTTACCAGTGGAAAAATCCAAGGTGGCAAACGTGGTACCGAAGTAGTTATCGGTGGTTTCATAGCGGTAGTAGTAGTTGGTCCAGTTGAAACGGATGTCTACTTCGTTCTCGCGACGTTCCAGGATTTCCACGTTGGTGATGTTGTGACCAGTGCGTGGGTCCGGCAGAGAAGTCGCAGAGGAACGCTCAGTACGGATGCGGAAGATACGGTCTTCTAGGCCTGCACGGTTTGGGTAGTAGATGAGTGAGATTTCATTTTGTGGATCCTCGGTCAGCTCATCGTTATCGTCCCAGGCTGGCATCCAGTACTCGGCGTCTTCGGTGAAGCACTGGATCCACTCTTCAAACTGGCGGTCATCGAGCAGGCGAGCCTGATAGTAAAGGAAGTCTTCAACTTCCGTACGGGTAATTTCTTGGGTCATTAGCGCTTGTGACATGGGGATAGACCTCTCCTTATATAAAGGTATGAATGTTTTCTAGAACGCAGATTTGCCGGCAGCGGTTTAGCCGCGGCGGCGGGAGCGACGGGAGCGGCGACCTCCGCCTTCACCATTTGCGGCAGCTTCAGCGCGTGCGGCTTCAGCAGCTTCCTTGCGAGCCGCGGCAGCAAGTGCGAATTCGCGGGATGCTTCGGTTGCAGAGTTGGCGTCAAAGAGGTCCTTGTTCACGGAAGCGTCCATCTTGACTGCTCCGCGCATGACGTCTTCCCAGTAGCCGTGCTGGATTGGGTACAGGCCCTCATCCTCAGTGCGGGCACCGGAAGACAGAACACCGTTCATCTGCAGCTTCTGAGCCAGCTCACTCGGGCCGTCCTGCTGCTGGTGCTGACCACGGGTCATGTCATTCCACGGGAAGGAGGTTGCCAGGTAGGTCTTCTGGCAAGAGCGGAACTCTTCCAGGTCATCTGGGGTTGCCATGCCGGTTGCGTTGAAGAAGTCCTCGTACTGACGAATTCGGTTCGCGCGAGATTCCGCCGACTCACCCTTTGGTGCGATGCAGTAGATGGTCACCTTGGTCTTGTCCACGGAGACTGGCTCGAGGCGACGAATCTGGGTGGAGAACTGGTCCATGATGTACACGTTTGGGTACAGGCACAGGTTGCGGGATGCGCCAACCATGAAGTTTGCGCGCTCTTCGCCGTGTAGTTCCTTCAGCTCATCCAGGCGGTCATAGATTGGGCGGTCTTCTGGGTTTGCCCACTGGCTCCACAGCATGAGGTGGCCGTTCGGGAAGGAGAAGTAGCCACCACCCTGGTTGCCCCACTCACCAGCGCTCATCGCGCGGGTTTCGTTCTTGGACTCACCGGAGTCACGGCGGGAGGTGGTTGCCGCATAGTTCCAGTGGACGGAGGACACGTGGTAGCCGTCCGCACCGTTTTCTGCCTGCAACTTCCAGTTGCCGTCGTAGGTGTAGGTGGATGCACCGCGAAGTACTTCCAGGCCTTCTGGGGACTGGTCAATAAGCATGTCCATGATGGCGGTTGAGTCACCGAGGTGCTCTTCCAGTGGAACAACGTCTGGGTTTAGGGAACCAAACAGGAAGCCGCGGTAGCTTTCGAAACGTGGGACGCGGCGCAGGTCGTGGCTGCCGTCCTTGTTGAACTGCTCTGGGTATCCGCCGTTTTCTTCATCTTTAACCTTCAGCAGTCGACCATCGTTGGAGAAGGTCCAGCCGTGGAATGGGCAGGTGATGGTGGTGCGGTTATCAGTCTTGCGGCGACACAGCATCGCACCACGGTGAGAACACGCATTAATAAGTGCGTTGAGCTCGCCATCTTTGGAACGAGTGATCATGATCGGCTGGCGGCCAATGTTGGTGGTGTAGTAGTCACCAACCTCCGGAATCTGGGATTCGTGGGCTAGGAAGATCCAGTTACCTTCGAAAATGTAGCGCATTTCAAGGTCAAAGAGTTCTTCATCGGTGAAGACCTTGCGGTTTACGCGGACGACTCCATCTTCCGGACGGTAGTCCAGTGCGTTTTCCAGTGTTTCTTCAACCGAGTTACGGCGCGCTTGTACAGACATGTGTACGCTCCTTTAAATTTTAGCCATGGGGACTAATCGCTTCCCAAAAAGACTTCAGGGAAGTACACCCAATTTCAGGTGTGCGATCTGTGCTCTCACCGATACGTGAAAGACGCTATTTTTGGGTACGCCTCTCGCAGTCACGATCCGTGATGTAGGACTCACCATACGGATTCAAGCGAGACAGAACACTAGGTACAATCCTAGGGTTTACCAGGGTGAACTCGTCCGCATATCGCACACATGTGCCGATAATGGGCATGACCTGCAACTACTCTAATGAAAATGACCATAAACTTGTTCTAATAGATTTTTGAAGTCAGATTTCGATTGACTTAGCTCATGCGCTAAGCCACAGTATTAAGTAGCAAGCAGTTCACATCACAAGTATTTTTCGACGACACCGCGGGCGATACTGTGGAGCATCACCCCCGCACCGATGTACAACTCGCTGCTTTCTCACTTACCCACTCGGCTTCTGCAACCCCGAACGTAGAAGTCTATACAAGGAGGCTTTCCCATGGCTTTGGAAACAGCAACAGCACAAGCATCCGGTACTGCTGCGACAGATAAGTTTAAGAAGACGCGTGCACCGCAGGCGGATACTTCCCCGGAGCGCGCAGCAGCCATCTATAAGGATCTCTTCAAGGCTTTTGAAGAAATCACCTTGAAGCACCAGATCACCTACGACGAGTACGAAGTTGTTAAGTGGTGGATGATTCAGGTCGGCGAAAACGGCGAGTGGCCACTGTGGCTGGACGTCTTCTACGAGCACGTTGTGGAAAAGGCTAACTACGACCGCAAGGGCTACACCGGCACCCAGGGTTCCATTGAGGGCCCTTACTACGTGGACAACTCCCCAAGGCTGGAATCCACCTGCGAGATGCCAATGCGTGATCAGGACCGTGAACAGCAGGCGCTCTACTTCACCGGCCAGGTCACCGACGTTGATGGCAACGGCCTCGGCGGCGCAACCGTTGAGCTGTGGCACGCTGATGCGGAAGGCTACTACTCCCAGTTCGCTCCGAACATTCCGGAGTGGAACCTGCGCGGCACCATCGTCACTGATGAAGAGGGCAATTACAACATCAAGACCCTGCAGCCAGCGCCTTACCGCATTCCACACGACGGCCCAACCGGCTGGTTCATTGATTCCTACGATGGCCACCCTTGGCGCCCAGCTCACCTGCACCTGCGCATTAAGCACCCGGGCTACCGCACCATCACCACCCAGCTTTACTTCGTTGGTGACGGCCACCTCAATGATGACGTTGCTTCTGCAGTAAAGCCTGAACTGGTTCTGGATCCTCAGCTCCAGGAAGACGGCTCCAACAAGGTTGTTTACCCATTCGCTCTGGACAAGGAAGACTAATCCAGTCGTTTGCATAAATGTCTAACGGCCTCGTGCTCACAGTTAGTCACCGCAGCTTAAACGCGTTATGCGGGTTACTGTGGAGTACGAGGCTTTAGTCATGAAAGGACACATATTCACATGTCAGCACCGGTTATTGAAGCTATTGAAACCAGAATTTTAGATGTTCCGCTTATTCGTCCGCATAAGTTCGCGACGTTTACGGCGAATGAGCAGCCCATCTTGCTAGTCCAGGCGCGCCTGGCTGATGGTTCCGTTGGCTTCGGCGAGGGTGTCGTGCCAGGCGGTGCTTGGTGGGGCGGTGAGACCGTGGAGACCATGCAGGTCATCATCGAAAAGTATTTGGCTCCGGCCACTATCGGCCGTAAGGCTTCGGAGATTTCCGGCATTGTGCATGATTGGGAGCGCGTTGTGGCCAACATGCGCTTTGCTAAGGCGGGCTTAGAGATTGCTCTTTTCGATGCCTATGCGCGCGCTCTCAACGTCCCGCTGGCTGACCTGCTGGGCGGCAAGTTCCGTGACAGCTTGGACTGCACTTGGGCGTTGGGTGTTTTGCCGCTGGAACAGGCTGTGGCTGAGGTGGAAGAACGTATTGCATCGCACGGGCACAAGTCCTTCAAGTTGAAGATGGGCTCCGGCGATCCAGCAACCGACGTTTCCCGCATTGCAGAGCTTGTCGATGCATTAGAGGGCCGTGTCTCCTTCCGTATCGACATCAACGCCCGCTGGGACCGTCTAACTTCCCTGCGCTTCCTCCCAGTTCTCGCTGAAGCTGGCGTAGAGCTCTTTGAGCAGCCAACCCCTGCCGATGACTTGGATACCCTCCGCGAGATCACCCAGCGCATTGGCGTGCCTGTCATGGCCGATGAGTCCGTCTGCTCCCCCGCCGATGCCCTCGCCGTAGTCAAGAAGCAAGCCGCCGACGTCGTCGCTATCAAGACCACCAAGCTCGGTGGCCTACTCGCATCCAAGAAGACCGCCGCCATCGCTGAGACCGCTGGTCTCGCCTGCCACGGCGCCACCTCCCTGGAAGGACCTTTCGGCACCGCCGCTTCCCTGCACTTCTGCGCCTCCACCCCAGCCGTTACCTACGGCACCGAGCTCTTCGGCCCCATGCTATTGAAGGAAACCTACGTCGAAAATGACATCGAGTACCGCGACGGTAAGGTCTTCGTCCCCGAAGGCCCCGGCACCGGCGTCAACCCTGACTGGGACCAGATCGACAAATTCACGCGGAAATAGTCGCGCTACTGCGCGACGCATTTCCGCAGGAAAGATAGCCCAAAAGAAAAGAAAGGAAACGAAATGCTATTTCTTGCACGCATGGACGTACACTTCCCGGACTCGCTCACTCCTGAACAGACCGCTGACTTTCAGGCACGGGAAAAGGAATACTCCGGCAACCTTCAAGAGAAGGGCATCATGCGCGCCATCTGGCGCGTAGTCGGCGAATACGCCAACTACTCCATCTTCGAC
>JAUNRU010000124.1:0-1948 GCA_030535535.1 Corynebacterium casei | reverse complement strand
CCGGCCTAAATGCAGTAATTCGCGCAATTGTGCGCACCGCGTCGAATGAGTTCGGGGACACCGTCGTGGGCTACGAAGACGGCTGGGTTGGCCTGATGGAAGACCGCCGCCGGGATCTTTACGATGACGCCACCATCGACCGCATCTTGCTGCGCGGCGGCACCGTTCTTGGCACGGGCCGCCTGCACCCGGACAAGTTCAAAGCCGGGCTGGCTACTATCAAGTCCAATCTCGAGGACGCTGGCGTGGATGCTTTGATTGCCATTGGCGGTGAAGGCACCCTGAAGGGCGCAAAGTGGCTAGCTGACAACGGCATTCCGGTTATTGGTGTTCCGAAGACCATTGACAATGACGTCAATGCGACTGACTACACCTTCGGTTTTGATACGGCCGTGTCCGTTGCGACCGATGCTATCGACCGGCTTCACACCACCGCCGAGTCCCACAACCGCATCTTGATCGTGGAAGTTATGGGCCGCCACGTTGGCTGGATTGCGCTGCACGCCGGCATGGCGGGCGGTGCGCACTACACCGTGATTCCAGAAGTCCCTTTCGATATTGCCCATATCTGCAAAGCCATGGAGCGCCGCTTCCAGATGGGGGAGAAGTACGGCATCATCTGCGTCGCCGAAGGTGCCCTGCCTAAGGAAGGCACCATGAACTTCGGCGAAGGCGAGGAAGACGAGTTCGGCCACAAGACTTTCAACGGTATCGGCCAGGTTATCGGCGATGAGATTAAGTCCCGCACCGGCTACGACGTGCGCACCACGGTGCTCGGCCACATCCAACGCGGCGGCACCCCGACCGCTTATGACCGCGTGCTTGCCACCCGCTACGGCGTCCAAGCCGCCCGCGCTGCCCACGAGGGCCTGTCCAATAAGTGCGTCGCGCTGCGCGGCGAAAACATCAAACTCGTCGACCTTGCCGATGCCGTCGGCGAACTCAAAACCGTGCCCACCCACCGCTACGAAAACGCCCAAGCGCTCTTTGGCTAGAGTGTTCTGCAGCTAATGCGTGCGACAGGACGGGCCTTTGCTCAAACGAATGAGACAAAAGGCCCGTCTTTGCGAAGTTTTAAGGCGCAGCTTGTGTCTGCTTCTTCTCCCACAGATGCCTACGCACCAAAAAGATGGGCAAGACCAGGACGAAGTAAAACCCTAGGTACAGGAGTACGTAGAGGAAAATGCCTTCGGAGCTAACTTCACTCCAAGAAACAGCCTCTGCGCTAGAAGATGCGACCCCACGCCAGCCGGTTACCTGGCTTATATAGAAACTCGCGATAACCATGATCGGCAGCACCACGAACGAAAACCACCACGGTGGCGCCCAGGGCCTTCCAACGTTGTCTCTTCGGTATAAAGCTCCGCCAAAGCCCATCACAAATTCCTCTCTCGTTGCAGTTGGTCGGGATGTAGAGGGGCCATCTGGCCTAAGACACTCGCTGCCCCCAAGCAAGCGGCCGATATAAATCGCCACAATCGGTGCGGGTTCCATCGTAGAGCCTCTTTGTATTGGAAATCAATAGCAAGGAGCGGATTTGTGAGCCTGCTTTCCCGGGGCGTGTTTCGACCTCAGAGAAGAACAATGCCCGCGACCCCTGTACAGGGGAGCGGGCTTGCCATGTTGTTTTTAAAGTGTGCAATTCTTCTCCAATCACCATTGTTACTTGGGTTGTACCAACAATCAGATACCAAGACCCCTGTTGTTGCTCACCTAATGAGATGACAATCCCAGAGTGTGGACTACTATGGTGGCATGACCGATTCCCTTGAACCTCAATCCGGCGGTGCAGGTGCTGCCGGGCAAAATATTCCTACTCAATCAGACGCTCAATCTGACGCTGATAAAGCGGCGGCGGCGCGGGCGGACCGCGCGGCGTTTGTCGCGGCGTTGGGATTCCCGGTCCTAGTTATTATCGGCGGCTTGCTGGGCTTCTTCTTTCCGGATA
>JAUNRU010000123.1:0-2041 GCA_030535535.1 Corynebacterium casei | reverse complement strand
TTCTTCTTGGAAACAGGTGACGCGGAGGCGGTGGTGGGGGCGTCGCTCAGCTTGGCATCGTCAAGCGAATTGCTCTTTGCTGCCTGCTGCTGAGCCTGAGTTGGCCTGTTGAAGGACAAAGTGGGCTCATTGGACGGCGCCTTTCGGCTGGCATCCTGCTTCGCGTCGGTTGGTGGATTGTACGAAGGAACACCCAACTCATCATCAAAGTCTGATGCCTTATCAGGTTGATCATTGGACGGTTTATTCGTGCTCATAGCCTAAACACTAGGCGAAAAACTGCCAGCTGGCAGCGAACATTCTCGGCGCGCCACCGCATTTCCCCCAGCGGGTTGGATTGCTCAACCACCTTGTGTGGCTGTGGATCTAGATTTGTGCCAGAACTTGTTGTAATCTTGTTGACACGTCAACACTATGGATTGAAGGAGCAACATGACTGCCAATAACAGCCAGGAAACCTACGGCGACCCACTCAACGCCTCCCCCGACGGCGAATTTGTGCGCGATACCAATTACATCGAGGACCGTATTGTCCCCGGCATTAGCGAACCGACGGAGCAGGCAGACGGCACTTTCCACTGGCCACAAGAAGCTGGCCGTTACCGTTTGGCCGTTGCCCGTGCTTGCCCGTGGGCACACCGCACCGTTATTGCGCGTCGCCTGATGGGCTTGGAAGATACCATCTCTTTGGCGCTGGCTGGCCCCACCCACGACGTCAGATCCTGGCAGTTCGATTTGGATGAAGGCGGCGTGGACCCGGTCCTGAAGATTCCGCGCCTGCAGGACGCATATTTTAAGCGCTTCCCTGATTACCCGCGCGGCATTACGGTTCCGGCCATCGTGGAGGAATCCACCGGTCGCGTTGTGACCAATGACTACCCATCTATCGTGCGCGATTTCATCACGGGTTGGAAGGATTTCCAGCGCGAGGGTGCGCCGGATCTGTATCCGCAGCAGCTTGCCGATGAAATGGAGGAGATCAACTACTACATCTTCAAAGCAATTAATAACGGTGTGTATCGCTGTGGTTTTGCAGGTTCCCAGGAAGCTTATGAGTCCGCGTATGAGTTCATGTGGGAAGCACTCGACTGGGTTGAGGAGCGTTTGGGCAAACAGCGCTACATGGTCGGAGAGCACATTACGGAGACCGATATTCGCCTGTTTGTTACCCTGATTCGCTTTGACCCGGTGTATTACAGCCACTTCAAGTGCTCGCGCCACAAGCTGGCCGAGATGCCGAATATTCGCGGCTACCTGCAGGAGTTGTTCCAGATTCCGGGCTTTGGTGACACCACCGATTTCACCGAAATCAAGCAGCACTACTTCATGGTGCACACCGAAATTAACCCGACCAAGATTGTTCCCGTCGGCCCCGACATGTCCTGGCTGATGCAACCCCATGACCGCGACCGCTTAGGCGGCCAGCCTTTCGCCGAAGGCACCACCCTGCCGGGCGCGTTGCCTGCGGGTGAGGAAGTCAAGAACCCTGAGGACTTCCAGCTACCGCTGTTTGAACGCTAGGTTGTAGCGCGGCGCCACTTCTCTCCCAGGTGGTGCCGCCTTTTTATTTGCGCTGCGGCAGGGCCTTGCGGGCGGCGCCGACGACGCTGCTGGTGAGCTTTTCCAGCACCTCAGATTCCAGGCGCCAGCGCTGCCAGTAGAGGTCGACTTCAATGTCTTCGCCGTCGAGTTCTACTAGTTCGCCGGAGTCTAAGTATTGCTGGACCTGGATTTCGGCGAGCACTCCCCAACCAAGGCCTATGCGCACTGCTTCCAGGTAGGCCTCCGAGGTGGGAATCTGCGAGACCCTGCCGCGGATAACATGCAGCTCCACCGAACGATCCCGCATCGCCTGGTCCAAGATGGCGTCCTGCGGGCCATAAATAACCAGCGGCATCTGCCGCCACACCAGGCCGAGTTCCGTGTTGAAACGGGACTTGATTTCCGGCGTGCTCACCGCGACATAGCGCATGGTGCCCAGGTATTCAGAAACACAACCGGACACCGGGTCTTCTTCATGGGTAATGGCACCGAGCACATC
>JAUNRU010000012.1:9051-42656 GCA_030535535.1 Corynebacterium casei | reverse complement strand
ATGACGCTGCTAGTGCTCGCCGGCTATCTGTCCACCATTATTCGGTGGATTATTAAGAGAGGCCGGGGATAATCGCATTGAGTCCAAGGAACAGCAGCAGTGTCAAAAGCGGGATAGCAATAGTCACTACAGCAATGTCTTTATAGGACAGGCGGTGGGTCATGCCACACACAATTAACATGGTAAGGACCGCTCCGTTATGAGGCATTGAGTCGAAGCTGACCGAAGCCATGGCGGTTACACGGTGCATAAGTTCCATACTGATGCCCTGCTCAGTGGCAAGTTGTGCAAGCTGCTCACCCATTGTCTGCATGGTGATGCTCAATCCACCGGATGAGGAACCCGTAATTCCTGAGATGACAGCAGTTGCAACGGTGGAAACCACCAAAGCATTTTCGCTAAACCCCAGCATATTGTCCTGCACTACGGCGAATACCGCGAGTGAGGCGATTACTGCGCCAAATCCAACTTCGGACGCAGTTGTGAAGCAAGGCAGAATTGCATTCTTGGCACCATCCGAAAACTCTCCAATGGACTGCTTTACGCGGCTTGGGAACATTAACACCATGACAACAATGGCCAGCGCCAACGAGATTGTCGGCCCCCAAACACCCGTAAGTGCCTGAATATCTGTCGAACCAAATTTCTCTTCAGCTAGGTAAGCCGTATCCATTCGCTCTGCGAAGTAGAAGACAAACGAAAAGTTGACGACAATGACAACGAGGATGGGAATCATCCCCAGCAAGCCCTGAGTCATAACCGAAGGATCTGTCTTGAGTGCGGTTGAGGCTTTTAGCCTTTCATCACCCGAATCTGTGCCCTCTCCAAGTCCGGCAGGAGTTTCAATGAAATTGCCGTCGGAATCGATCGGCATAAACTCTTCGCCGGTCTTCTTCATCTGCTTCATTCGATACTCGAGCCACGCGATTCCAGCAATAAGCATCACCGCAGCTGCACCGAGACCAAAATAGGGGGCTGCATAAACATTGGTACCGAAGTAGCTGGTTGGAATCGCATTATGCACCTGCGGGGAACCAGGAAGAGCGGCCAGTGCAAAAGTGATGGTGCCTAACGCAATGGCTGCAGGCATCAGACGCTTTGGGATCCCAGCTTCTTTGAAGAGAGCGGTCGCGATTGGCACGATAGTAAACGCAACGACCCATGCGGAGACTCCTCCATATGTGAGCAATGCCGTCGCGATGACTGTTGAAAGCATGGCGCGTTTCGGTCCGAAGAGCGTCGTGATTCCCTTTGCAAGATAGCGAGCTAGTCCCGTCGAAGTCATGAGGTAACCGAATATGGCGCCGAAGAGGAACAGCGGGAAGTAGCTGATGATAAATCCGCCCAACGCGGGCATAAAAATCTGGGTGTATGAACCCATAATCGGCTGTCCGGAAAAAACAACCGCGATGAGTGCTGCGATGGGTGCAACTACCACAACCGAATGCCCACGATAAGCAAAGATAATTAAGAAGGCTAGGGATATCACCACACCTATTAATGCGAGAAACATTGGAACTCCTGAAATTTTGAGGTCATTACTATCGCGAGCGCATTACTATGGAGCTTTATGACTGCAGATGCCCGCGAGCGAATCTTGACGTGCTCGCGTCGACTTTTTAGTGAAAGAACTTTTGCGCAGGTCTCCTTGAAAGACATTGCCCACGAAGCTGAGGTTTCAGTTGCGCTGATTGTGAAGCATTTTCAAAACAAGGACTCTCTGTTTGAAGCGACCGTGGACTTCAGTAATTCGTCAGAGGCCCTTTTTTCAGGGCCATTCGAAGAGCTGGGCAGAACAGCAATTAGAGAGACTCTGACTGCACCGCATAATGCGCCTTACTCCATGGCCCGCATGATCACAGTGTCTACTGGGAATCCTGAGAGTTTGAACGCGATTGGCAAACGCATCCGATCAGACCTGCAAGAAGTTTTGGTCGATCGCATCCGCAATGAGGCGCCGCACCCAAACCCGTCGCCGGAAATCCGCGCACAATCTGCTTTGTCCCTGCTACTGGGACTATCAATGATGAGACGTTTCGCTGATACTGACTTTTTGTCATTCAGCGAAATGTCTCTAGAGAACCATTATTCGAAGATTCTCCAGCACATTGTTAATGGCGAAGCTCATTAATCACTGCGGAGAAATCTAGATTCCCGTGGCCATCTTCGACGAATGCAGCATAAGTATCTGCAGCAATCTTTCCGAGTACGGTATTGGTTCCAGTAGCCTGAGCAGATTCCATGGCCAACTTCAGATCTTTGAGCATCAGAGCCGATGAGAAGCCTGGCTTAAACTCATTATTAGCTGGCGATGTAGGCACAACATCTGGAATTGGCGCGTTAACTGAAAGCGACCAGGAGTTGCCCGTCGCATTTGACACGACATCAAAAAATGCTTGATGCTCAAGGCCAAGACGCTCGCCCAAGACAATGGCTTCAGATAGCACCAACTGTTGAACAGCCAGAATCATGTTATTGCAAGCTTTAACAGCTTGACCATTGCCGCTTTGCCCGCAGTGGGTAATGGAACGGCCCATGATGTCCAGCAGCGGTTTCGCCTGGTTAAATGCTTCTTCGGTTCCGCCGACCATAAATGCAAGTGTGCCAGCTTGAGAACCCGTCACGCCTCCGGAGACTGGGGCATCAACGAACAAGGACCCTTGTTCGTTGATGAGCTCCCCTACTTCGCGAGCATCTTGAACCGAAACCGTGGAGGAATCTATGTAGAGCTTGGCAGTGGAGTCTGACTCCACCAATTCCCCAACAACCTTTTTCACCAAGTCACCATTAGGGAGCATGGTAATAACAGCTTCTGCACCTTGAGCTGCTTCAACAGCGGTGTCAAAGGTTTGGACCCCAGCTTCTTCGGCGATCGAGCGGGCTTGGTCAGATACATCGAAACCACGCGTGGCCAGACCAGATTTGGCTAGGTTGACTGCCATGGGACCACCCATGTTTCCCAGTCCGATTACGGCAACTGTTGAGATTGACATGCTGTGTTCCTTCCTTAGTCCATAACCGGCATGGAGAACTGTGGCCCTGCATTGCTGTCATCCGGCCAGCGGCTGGTCACCGTCTTAGTCTTCGTGTAGAAGCGGAAAGAGTCAGGTCCATGCTGGTTGAGGTCACCAAAGCCCGAGGCCTTCCAGCCACCGAAGGTGTGGTAAGCAATTGGCACTGGAATGGGCACATTGATGCCAATCATGCCCACGTTGACCTGAGTAGCGAAGTCGCGTGCCGCGCCACCGTTGGAGGTAAAGATAGCGACACCGTTGCCGTACTCATGCTCATTCGGCAGCTTTACAGCTTCTTCAAGCGTTTCAGCTCGCACCATAGACAGCACCGGGCCAAAGATCTCATCGGTGTAAATCGACATTTCAGGAGTGACATTGTCGAAGAATGTTGGGCCGGTGAAGAAACCGCCAGCGAGAGATTCTCCCTCGTAGGAAGCATCAGTCATGTCGAGGGTGCGGCCATCGGCAAGCAATTCAGCGCCGGCATCGACGCCCTGCTGGATGTAGTTTTCTACCCTATTCTTAGCGTCCTGGGTAACCAAAGGTCCGTAGTCAGAGGTCTTATCCAGGCTGTGGCCGACCTGGAGTGAAGGGATCCTTGCGACCAATGCATCGCGCAGCCTGTCTGCAGTTTCTTGGCCCACTGGCACAACCACGGACAATGCCATGCAGCGCTCACCAGCGGAACCGAAAGCAGCGCCTACCAAGGTATCTGCGGTTGCTTCGATATCAGCATCTGGAAGAACAATTGCGTGGTTCTTAGCTCCGCCGAAGCACTGTGCACGCTTACCTGTCGCAGCACAACGCTCATAGATGTATTGAGCAATTGGAGTAGAACCGACGAAGCCAATGGCCTGCACGACATCGGAATTCAGCAACGCATCCACGGATTCCTTCCCGCCGTGAACCACGTTGAGGACACCAGCCGGAGCTCCAGCCTCCATGAACAATTCCGCCAACTTCACTGGGACGGAAGGGTCGCGCTCTGAGGGCTTGAGAATGAACGCGTTTCCCGCTGCAAGTGCCGGTCCGGCCTTCCACAGAGGAATCATCGCTGGGAAATTGAAAGGCGTAATGCCTGCGACAACGCCAAGTGGCTGACGCATAGAGTAGGTATCGATGCCAGCCCCGACTTCACTGGAGTACTCACCTTTGAGCTGATGTGGAGCACCAAGAGCGAATTCCAAAACCTCAAGTCCACGCTGAATATCTCCCTTTGCATCTGGGAAAGTCTTTCCATGCTCAAGAGACAATGTGGTGGCAAGGCTGTCCATGTTCTCATTGATGAGCGAAATCCACTTCATGATGATGCGAACACGCTTCTGAGGGTTCAGCTTGGCCCACACTTTTTGTGCTTGAGCCGAGCTTTCAATGACATGATTGATGTCGTCCACATTTGCCAGGGAAACCTCTGACTGTGGCTTGCCCAGAGATGGGTTTAGTACCGGCTGAGTCTTTCCTGACGTGCCGTCGTATGCTTGGCCGTCAACATAGTGCTTGATGATGTTCATGATGGTAGACCTTCCTCTGATCGATGTAGGACTCACATTAATGAGAGCCACCGCACTAAACACGTAAAAATGTGTCCCATAACACCATTCACCCCCTCGTTGACCCGCCTAGCTGCATAGTACGATTTAAGCAGTGGGTGTACACCATTCACTTAATATCGTGGGAGGAATTCGGACGCAATGACGCCAACACACGGGCAATCACGCAAAGACTGGGAAGCCGACGTCATCCTAAATGACGGCGGGATAGCTTCACTGCGCCCCATCCGCACAACGGACACCGAAGAGCTTCGGCGATTCTACTCACGAGTCTCCGATCACTCGAAATACCTGCGGTTTTTCGCGGCCCATCCTGTCCTCACTGATGATGACATCAACCTGTGGGTCAACACTGACGGCTATGAGAAGGTCACTCTAGTAATGCTCGAGCGTGACAACATCATCGCCGTCGCAGGCTATGAGTTGGTGGAGTCTTTCCTTCCCGCACGAGTTGGTGATGTGTCCTTCTTGGTGCAAGACTCGCACCATTCGCGGGGCTGCGGGAACATCCTGCTGGAGCATCTTGCTGAGATTGGCCGCGAAGGCGGCATGGAACGTTTCTATGCAGAAATGCTTATGACCAACCGTCAAATGGCCCAAGTATTCATTCGTGCCGGTTACTCTGCATCACCAGAACTTGAAGATGGGTTCTTGACCGTCGACTTCACTATCGAGCCAAACACTAAGTCACGCGAAGTTATGGAACGACGTGAAATGAGAGCAGAGGCTAACTCTATTGCTCGTATTTTGAATCCAACATCGGTCGCAGTAGTCGGCTCAATTGATGGGGTTGGATCCGTTATCCCTTCCCTCGTCCAGGGCAATTACCAGGGAAAACTACACATCCTCACGACAAACTCAAGTGAGGACTTCGCCGTTGAATCCCTGGAAAGACTTGGCGAGGATATTGACCTGCTGTTAATTGAACACGCTCCAGGAAACTTAGCTGCCATCATGGCTGCGGCCGCACAACGCAATGCCAAGAGCATCATTGTTGTCGCTAGCAGCTATAACCCGAACTTGTCCGCGAGCGATAGCCGCGAATTGGTGCTTACTGCGCGTGATTTCGGTCTGCGCGCATTAGGCCCTGCAGCGCTGGGTGTAATCAATACGGATGCGGCGGTAAGACTGAATGCGACCCCTGCTCCCATGCCACCGGCCGGCAGCGTGGGTATTTTTACTCAGTCGGCCGGTGTCGGCACACTCGTGCTTTCTCGTGCCATTGAACGTGGACTTGGAATCAGCTCATTCATCGCCGCCGGATCTTTCGCCGACCTCACCGGCAATGATGTTATTCAATATTGGGGCGCGGACGACAACACCTCAATTTGCCTGCTCTCCTTAGATTCCATTGGCAATCCCCGAAAATTCTTCCGAGTGCTACGGCGCCTCGCACTGGAAAAGCACGTGGTGGTTTTCATTCCATCCCGGGCCCTCAAGTCTGCGCGCTATTATGCTGACGATGCCCCATACGAGTTGGAAGACGTGGACCCTCGGGCGTTGGACGAAACCATCCGTAATACCGGATCCATGGTCGTTACTCGCCGGGAAACCATGTACGATATCGCCCACTTGCTCGCCCTTCAACCGCTACCGCAGGGAAACCGGGTAGCACTGATCTCCAATAGCGAGGGTCTGACCACCCAGATGGAACAAGCCGCCACCAGGTTCGGACTAGATCCACGCCCTGTAACGGTGTACAAGTCACCCATTGAAAACATTGCTGACCAAGCGAAACAATCTATTGCAAACCCTGAAATCGATGCAGTCTTGGTTGTGGTTGTCGAAGTTGGCTCTGGGCACATGCTCAACCGCGTAAGTAAAGAGTTAGACGAACTCGCTGCTGCAACTCAAGATACTCCACTCATGGGATCCTTCGTGGGTTTTGGACAGCCAGACTTCTCTCCCGAGAGCTTACCCATTTTCGACACTTATGCCGATGCATTGGAAACACTCCAAATCATATTGAGCAATGAAAACAAGCGAAGCGACGCCCGTCCACACCCTAACGACGAGCTGGTTGAAGGCAATTACGCCAAAGCGCTGCACACTGTGGAAGAGATTTTGCGCCAATCTCCAGATGGACGCTGGGCAACGGATGCTGAATGTGCAGCAATCTTGGCCGCCTATGACATCAATGTTGTCCCTTGGTTCGCGGTCAACACCGTGGAAGAAGCAATCATGGCCAGTAAAGATCTGGGATGGGATGTGGTCCTGAAGTCTCTAAGCCCCATGGCGCGAGGAAGATCAGAATGGCCTGCGGTTATCCGCCATATACGCGATGAACACAGCATGAAAGAAGCTTGGAATACCTTGCGAGAAATGGCGGTTGAGCTTGCGTTAATTGAGGATTCGAGCACCGATATCTCGGTTCTAAAACCAGTCGTTCAAGCTAATGCCACAACAGGAGCGTCTTTGACAATCCGAGGCGTTGAAAGCACCGTAGTGGGTCCAATAGTCTCTGCGGGCATCTCCGGGATTACAAATGATCTACTCAAAGACATGGCTTGGCGAGTTCCTCCCATTCGGCGAACCGATGCTAGCTTGATGCTCAATTCACTAGCGGCAAGCCCTTTACTCACTGGATACCGTGGCGCAAAGGCATCTCAGATGTCCACGGTGGAAGACCTAATCATGCGCCTAGCGCGTCTCAAAGATGACATCAGTTCCATCGTGGAAGTGGAGCTAACGCCGGTAATTGCAGGCGTAACCTCCACCCAAGTTGTTGGTGCAAAGATGCGTATTGCCCCGCTAAACGCCCGGCGTGATCCCCTCGCCCGTGCCTTTTCGAAGTAGGTAGGTAAATCTTGAAACTCGCATTAATTGATACGGACGAGATCCACAACTACAGTCTCGGAACCGAGCACCCCATGGGGCCAGACCGCGTCGATGCTGCCCTGGCCCTCTCGCAACAGCTCGGCATACTGGATGCCTTTCAGATTTCCCAACCAAACGTGGCGACTGATGAAATCCTCGAACTCGTTCACAGCAAGGCATACATCCAAGCTACGCGCACCAATCACCCAAACCCGAAGTTTGGAATTGGCACAACAGATAATCCAGTAGTACCGGGGCTATCCGACGTTGCGGGGCGCATTAGCCGTGGAACTCTCGATGCCACACGCGCTGTGTGGGAAGGCACTGCCGACCGTGCAGTTAATCTTGCAGGGGGCTTACATCATGCATTCCCGGATTCAATGTCAGGCTTCTGCATGTACAACGACGCCGCAATAGCCATCACGTGGCTACTTGAGAACACAAATATTGAAAGAGTCGCTTATATCGATTTTGATGCACACCATGGTGATGGAGTGGAAAAGTTCTTCTGGGATGACCCTCGCGTGTTGACTATCTCCGTGCACGAGTCCGGGCTATATCTCTTTCCCGGAACTGGGCATGCTCATGAAATTGGTGGCTCAAATGCTGCAGGAACTGCTATCAATATTGCAGTATCGAAGAACGCTGCCGATCACGAGTGGCTACAAAGCATCCACGCGGTTGTCCCCGCTGTACTTCAGAAGTTCGCACCAGAACTGATCATCAGCCAGCATGGCGCTGATCCCCACCGTGATGACCCACTAACAGACTTGACTCTCAGCATGGATGCAATGGCTCTGGCCTATCATTCCATGAGTTCCTGGGTGGATCAGTTTGCTGGCGGAAAGTGGGTCGCATTAGGAGGTGGCGGCTATGAGCGCGTCTCAGTGTCTAGAGCTTGGACGCATGTACTGGCAGCAGTCAGCAAGCAGCCGGTCGATGCCACCACGAAGGTCTCAACTGAGCTCTTGATGGGTGATGAAGGCATCGACCGGAGTGCTTTGGGAATTTTTAGTCCCACTCTGGTCACAACCAGCCAGCCGAGTCCTGCGCTGATCGCGACTTCACGGGCAGTATTTCCCTATTGGGGCCTGCAGCCCTATGGCTAAACGAACGCAGAGACGCCCGTGATGGCACGGCCCACAATGAGGGAATTGATTTCGTAGGTTCCTTCATAGGTGTACAAAATTTCCGCGTCATTCATCATCTTGGACAGCTCATAGTCTGTAAGAATTCCATTGCCACCTCCAATATTGCGGCCAGCGGCGGCCGATTCACGCGCCAACCGCGTTGTGGTGGCCTTGGCTAAGGCGGCATGTGGCATTTCCAATTCGCCAGCTTCTTGCTTCCTCGCGATTTGGGCCATCATCGATAACGACACAGTGGCATTTCCGAGAATCCGAGACAACGCTTCCTGGATGAGTTGGAACTTTGCAATTGGACGCCCAAATTGATCGCGCGAGACTGCATATTCCCGCGCCTTATCAAATATACCCAACTGCAAACCTGCGCCCTGCCAAGCAACCCACGCACGGGAGCTGCACAAAAAATCATTTGTACTCGCGAATGATTCTGCACCTGGAATGAGATTGTCATGTGGAATCACCACATCCTCGAAGTGGATATTGGCATTCTGCATGATGCGCAGCCCCATTTTTCGGGAAATTTTCTCTGCAGATACGCCATCACGATCCATCTCAACGATGAACCCTTTCACCGCATTATCCTCGGTATCGCGGGCAAAGCAGATCGCGAAATCAGCGAAAGTTCCACCACCAATCCAGCGTTTTTCGCCATTGATCACCCATCCGTCCTTGGTACGCTGCGCGGTAGTTGCCAAACCCCCTGCGATATCAGATCCATGATCTGGCTCGGTCAAAGCAAAACAGCCAAGCTTTTCAAATGAACGCAAACCCTCCAACCACTTTTCCCGTTGAGCATCGCTTGCCAAGGCATCAATCAGTGCAACTACCAATTCATTATGAATACCAACGAGCGCAGAAATAGAAACGTCCGCGCGGGTAACCTCTGCATACGCTAGACCACGGTAGAGGCGTGAGGTTCCAGAGAGCGCGATCTCACCAAGACCAAATTCTGCCAGCCTCGGGAGCAATTCAAATGGGAATTCTTCACGGTCCCAGTACTCTCCTACTGCTGGGCGAATTTCAGTCTGTAGAAACTCGTGGAGCTTTTGCAGGCGTTCTGCCTCTTCGACGTTCAATTGATCTGCAACACCAAGGATATCTGCATGCGGAAATGGAATATCATGGAACGAATGCTGCGTCATATCTTCAAGATTTATAATCGGGGGCATGGAAGTACTCTCCAAACATTACGCGGCTAGAGCCCATCCCCTAGCCTATACAGTACGATTTACCTAAGTACCGTACACGTAGATTTCTTCGTTGTCGCCACTTTCACAATCTTTATCAATCAATCTCTAAGGAACTACATGTCCTCCAAAGCACCACTCACCCCTCGCCAGCGAGAGCTCTTCAACTCACTACTGCGAGACTTCCTGGAGGAAGGATTCGAGTCGTTCACCATCGACAATGCAAGCAAGCGCTATCACTGCTCAAAGTCGACCATCTACGGCCTAGGTGCGACTCGAGACGAAATTGTGTCACGCATTCTGGTGAGCTATTTCAAGGAAGTTACAAGGCGAACAACACCAGACCTCGACTCCATAACGTCATATAGCAAGGCTTTTACCGACTATTTTGACAATATTAAGGAATCTCTTTCCGCAGCTAGCCCCAAGTTCATGCAAGATCTTGCCAAAGACCCGGTCGCACATGACATCTACGCAATCAATACCCAAGCCGCGACGCGAATCATCCGCAACCTATTGGAGCGCGGAGTCGAATCCGGAGAGTTCTCCATCGATTCCATTGAGATGACCTCGCACGTCATCCAACAGTCGATGGACAGTATCCAACAGGGGGCATTTTCCGACATTCTCGAAACCCAGGAGGCCTACCCTTACCTCGGACGACTAATACTCAACGGCGTAAGCAAAAAATAATTTCCTCGAATATCGCTAGAATTTACTTCCACTTCGAAGTATAGTTACTTAGGACACACATCACAGTCGGACGTGATACGTAGCTAATCAGACAAATTTTGTGCCGAATCTACGGGTTGTGTCCTTAATCTAGCTTGAGGAGTCTCATGAATCCGGTTACCGATCAATTCCTAGCAGCGCGCGACTTTCTCGTGGACAACCGCGAAAACTATCAAAAAGCAGTCAATGAATTTGAGTGGCCACGGTTAGATTCATTCAATTTCGCAATCGATTGGTTCGACCACCTGGCAACGCAGCCAGAATCCGAAAATCGTGAAGCAATCGTCATCAATGAACAGGACGGAACGAGCACTCGTCGTACATATAGCGAAATGTCTAAGCGCTCCCAACAGTTAGCGAATTGGCTAACTGTCCAGGGAGTCAAGCGCGGGGACCACGTCATGCTGATGCTCAATAACCAGCTTGAGCTCTGGGAGACCATGCTCGCATGTATCCGTGCAGGTTTTGTTCTCAATCCCGCAACCGCAATGTTGGGCACTGATGATCTTCAGGATCGTACTGAACGCGCAGAGGTTTCATGGGTCATTGTTAATGATGACGACGCTAAGAAGTTCCAGGATGTATCCGGAGACTTCACAGTCATTCAGGTTCAAGATGGTGAACCAGCACAAACCTCGCACCGCACCTTGTACTACTCCGACTCTCACAACGCTGCCGTTGAGTACACTCCAACACAAGAAACTCGCGGAGACGAGACCCTCCTGCTTTACTTCACTTCAGGCACCACTTCAAAGGCCAAACTCGTAGAACATACCCATACGTCCTATCCAATTGGCCATCTGAGCACGATGTATTGGATTGGTATTGAACCAGGTGATGTCCACTTAAACGTTGCAGCCCCTGGATGGGCAAAGCACGCTTGGTCAAACTTCTTTGCACCCTGGATCGCGGGAGCAACAATCTTTATTTACAACTACTCCCGCTTTGACGCAGCAGCGCTCATGGCTCAAATGGACCAAGAGGGAGTAACCAGTTTCTGCGCTCCACCAACAGTGTGGCGCATGTTAGTGCAAGCAGACCTCTCATTAATGAAGAAGCCTCCAACGAAGATCGTGGGCGCTGGCGAACCCCTCAACCCTGAACTGTTCAATGCCATTAAGCGTGGTTGGGGTGTAGAAATCCGTGATGGCTTCGGCCAAACGGAAACCTCTGTGCAAATCGCCAACACCCGTAGCGAACAAGTCAAACCTGGTTCCATGGGTAAGCCACTCCCAGGTTTCGACATTGCACTGATTGATCCAGCAACCGGAGAAATCGGCGATACCGGTGAGATTTGCATCAAGCTGGATCCTCGTCCGGTAGGTCTCTTCAGCGGATATGTGGCTTCCCCTGAAAAGAATGATGAAGTCTTCCGCGAAGGCTACTACCACACCGGCGATATCGCAGAACGCGATGAAGACGGATATATCTCCTACATCGGCCGCTCTGACGATGTATTCAAGGCTTCAGATTATCGTCTATCGCCATTCGAGCTAGAGTCAGTAGTCATTGAGCACGCAGCCGTTGCAGAGGTGGCAGTTGTCCCATCCCCGGACCCAATTCGTCTGGCGGTTCCAAAAGCCTATGTGGTTCTCGCCAGAGGATTTGAGCCTGATGCTCAGACCGCCGAGTCAATTCTCAAACACTGCCGTGACGGTCTCGCGCCTTATAAGCGCATTCGACGTCTTGAATTCTTCGAGCTTCCCAAGACTGTCTCCGGAAAAATCCGCCGCGTAGATCTGCGTAAACGGGAGAACGAGATTCATGCTGAAGATGGTGGTGAAAAGAAAGCATCCACCGAGTTCGCAGATTCTGATTTTCCAGCGCTAAAAGGCTAGAGTATTAGCTTAGTCAGAAAAGCAGCAGCCAAGGAGGAGACTATGTCACCACGTTCCGCGGCTGCTGCTTCTTTCGATTCCATCGCCGAGGGCCACCGTCAATGGGAGAAGCATCATTCCATTGAAAGTGCGGATGGAATTGCTGTTTTATCTTCCGCGGCACGTATGACCGAAATTCTCTTCCAGGGTGCAGAGAGTGTTTTAAAGCCGTACGGAATCACCTTCGCACACTTCGAGCTTCTCACCATGTTGGTCTACTCCCGCCGCGGCGGGTTACCCATGTCTAAGATTGGCGCAAGACTTCAGCTGCCGCCGGCGTCATTGACACACACGGTATCGAAATTGGAGTCTGCGGGTCTTGTTGAGCGCAGCCGTGATCCGAAGGATAAGCGTTCAACACTCGTCAGCATCACGGATCAGGGCATTGCGCTTTCAAGCACTGCCACCCCAGCGCTGAATGAGTATTTTACTAATTTGCCAATGCACGAAGCCGACCAAGCTTCTGTGCGCCGCATTGCTGCGGACCTCAGAATCCAGGCCGGCGATGAAGTACTAAATAACTTTAGGAATTCTTAAAGTTCGCTTCCCGCTTTTCTGAGAAAGCTTCCATACCTTCTTTTTGGTCTTGCGATGAAAACAGTGCATGGAAAGTACGTCGTTCGAACAGTAGTCCCTGAGAAAGGGACGTTTCATAAACTGCATTGACCTGTTCTTTGATCATCGATGTGGTGATTTGTGACTTTGACGCGATTAAGCTTGCTGTCTCGAGAACCTTGTCTAAAAGCTCATCTGGAGCGACGACCTGCGCCACTAATCCGCTGCGCTCTGCTTCTGCAGCATCCATCATGCGGCCAGTCAGGCACATTTCCATAGCCTTGGCTTTGCCTACTGCACGAGTAAGGCGCTGGGAACCTCCCATGCCAGGTGTGACTCCGAGGTTTACCTCTGGCTGGCCAAACTTTGCTTTCTCACCAGCAATAATAAAGTCACACATCATAGCCAGCTCGCAACCGCCACCCAACGCATATCCGTTGACGGCAGCGATGATCGGCGTGCGCAAAGCTACAAACTGATCCCAGTTTGCGAACCAGTCCGCCTTGTACATCTCAACACCAGTCTTAGACGACATTTCTTTAATGTCAGCTCCAGCAGCGAAAGCTTTCTCTGAACCAGTCAGAACAATCGCACCGATGGTTTCATCTGCATCAAATGCTCGGGCTGCTGCGATGATCTCATCCTGTGTGTCCATGTTCAAGGCGTTCAGCGCCTTCGGGCGGTTGAGGGTAATGAGCCCTACATGCTCACGAGTTTCAACGATAATGTTGTTGTATTCCATGGTTCTGCTCCTTAAAAATTCGGTCCGATGTTTCCACGACGGTCTAGTATTGCCACGACGGCGCTTGTGTCTACCTCTTCAAGGCTAGTATGGCTCCATTTCGGATTTCTATCTTTTTCAATAATTTGCGCTCTCACGCCTTCTAAGAAGTCACCGTCAGTACGCATGTTCAGTGACATCCAGTACTCCGTTGTTAAGGCGTCCGGCAGAGTACTGACGGATGCTCGATCAAGAAGGAGTTCAGCTACTTTCAGGGACAGTGGCGGATGATTGCTGATCTTCTGTTCAGCCTTAACTGCCCAGTGCTCCTCTGGATTATTACGTGCCAGAATTCTTAATCGCTCGAGCGTATCTTCCACACTGTCAGCTGAGTAAACATCGACCATTTCAGCACGGTCCCCGGGAAAACTCTCTCCGGGCTCAGAAGTGAACTTCTCAATCTCTGTCACATCACCTGAAGATGAAAGTGCTTCAGTCAGTGCATCCAGCTTGTCGTCGGTGACGTAGAAGTCCGCAAAACCCAAGTCAATCGCTTCTGCTGCCCCCACATGCACCGATGTGTAGGCCAAATGACGACCAAGTCGGTCACGCGATTTCGCCAAAACATAGGAGCCTCCGGCATCGGGAGCAAATCCGATTCCTACTTCAGGCATTCCCAGACGAGTTGTATCCGTCGCGATTCGGTGTGAACCGTGGGAGGATACGCCCACTCCCCCACCCAGCACAATGCCCTTCATGAGCGGGACATAGGGTTTCGAATACGTAGCAATCAGGTGATTTAGCTCGTATTCCTCTCTAAAGAAAACTGGCCCAACTTCCGCATCTGCATATAGCGCAGCAATATCACCACCAGCACAAAAAGCACGGTCTCCAGCGCCTCGGACTATGACCAGAGCAACGCTGTCATCACTCTCCCACGCTTTGAGAGTCTTAGTCATCGCCCGAATCATATCCAAGTCCAACGCGTTAAGTGCCTTCGGGCGATTCAATGTAATAATTCCAGCGTTACCTTCTTTGGCAGTTTGTACAGATTCTGTCATTGCAATTCTCCTTTAATTCCGTTCCATAAGTAGGGCTTCGCCCTGCCCGCCGCCACCGCATAAAGCAACGCCAGCCTTCTCTGCTCCATTAGCCAAGGCATGTGCGGCATGGACGACAAGGCGAGCACCAGAAGCTCCAATGGGGTGCCCCATTGCGATCGCTCCGCCTTGCAAGTTCACTGAGTCAGGATCGATCTCTAGTTCTTTGGCGGAGTGAACCACGACCGCAGCAAAAGCTTCATTGATTTCAATAATGTCTAGTTCTTCAACCTCCCATTTCTGGCGCCTCAAAGCTGCTTTGAGAGCATTCGCTGGTTGCGCCTGCAATGAACTATCTGGTCCCGCGACCTGTCCGACAGCGCGCAATGTTGCTAAAGGCACCCAGCCTTTTTCTTGTGCTTTACCACGTGTGGTCAATACGACTGCCGCTGCTCCATCAGAAATTGGTGAAGCATTTCCAGCAGTAATCGACCCATTTTTCTCAAATGCAGGCCGCAATTCTCCTAATGACTTCGCTGTGACTTGGTCTCGAATACCTTCGTCTGCTCCGACAACAACTTTGCCTTTTCGATGCTCTACCTCGACTTTTACTATTTCCTCCGAAAAGTCTGCGGCCAAGGCCCGCTGATGTGACAGTGCCGAGCAATGGTCTTGTTCTTCCCTAGTCACGGGGTACCGGTCCGCATACTTCTCAGACAGGCTTCCCATGGAAATTTCCAAGTCGGCAGCCCGCAATCCATCATGATCCATATGATCCAGCATGGTGGTTGGTCCGTATTTGTGACCACCTCGTACACCTGGCAACAAATGCGGAGACTGCGACATCGACTCCATGCCACCAGCAACGACAACTTCAGCTTCGCCTGATCGAAGTAGTCGCGCAGCGTCAATGATTGCGCTAAGCCCAGAGAGGCACACCTTATTTACGGTCGTGGTGTGTGCGCTGGCTGGTATGCCTGCTCCGAGGGCTGCTTGCTTTGCAGGATTCTGGCCAACCCCTGCCTGCAGCACCTGCCCCATAATAACGGCGTCAATTAGTGACGCATCAACACCGCTTTTGTCGAAAGCTCCACGTATTGCATAGGAGCCTAACCTTGTTGCCGCCAAGGAGGAGAGCCCACCCAAGAGCTTTCCAAATGGCGTTCTTGCTGCACCAACGATGACTATGTCTGTTTGTTTCACCGGTATCCCTTTGACAGTCGGAAGGACATTCACGAACAGTACGTTACAAGTGGCAATCGTACACCGAAGAAGTGAACTGCGTCATCGATTTAGCGTTTAGAGTTCGTGAGTTTAAATAACGTGACTGCTGCCATATAGTGGATCCGTTGGTGGGGTAAAACATATCATCACTGAAATAACTTTGGCTTAATTGCACAACAGCAAGGAGCATTCATTCAATGTCTGAAACGCAGGTCTCTGAAGCACCTGAGACAAAAGGCACCAAAGGCTCAGTGAATAGGTCTTGGACCATCACGCTTTTCGGCACCGCAGTCGGTGCCGGCATTTTGTTTTTGCCTATTTCTGCCGGTAGTTTCGGCTTCTGGCCTTTGCTCATCGCCACGGTACTCATTGGCCCAATGACCTACTTTGCGCACCTCGCGTTCTCGTGGATGATGAGCTCTTCTCGTCTGCAAGGCGAGGATGTTCTGGTAATTCTGACGGACTACTTCGGTAAGAACGCCGGCATTGTCATTGCGATTATTTACTGGTTCACGTTCTTCCCCGTGGTGCTGATTTACGGTGTCAGTATCGTCAACACCGTTGACAGTTTTGTGGTTAACCAGCTCGATGGCCCGTCCATCTCCCGTTGGGTTTTGGCTCCGGTACTTGTTGGTTTGATGACTCTGGCGCTGGCTTTCGGTGACAAGATCATGCTGATTGTCGCGCAGTTCGTGGTCTACCCACTGATTATTGCTCTGGCAGTGGTGTCTTTGTATCTGATTCCGCAGTGGGACTTCGCATCATTTATGGAAGCCGGACCAAAGGACGCCGGCGGCATGGTCAGCGCGATGATTCTGATCTTGCCGGTGCTGGTCTTTGCGTTCTCTTTCGTTGCTGCTATTTCCCAGTTCGTGTTGGACATGGAACATGAGTACGGCGAAAACCACGGCAAGCAAACCACCAAGGTCATCCGCAATGCTGTTGTCTTGTTGACCGTGTTCACCATGTTCTTCGTCTGGTCCAGTGCGCTGGCCATGGGCGCGGATGGCATGGATGCTGCTAATGAGCAAAACTTGCCTGTGCTCTCCTACTTCGCAAACGTGACCGGTACTCCATTCATGGCGTACATGGCGCCAGTCGTGGTTATCTGTGCGATTGCTTCTTCCTACTTCGGCCACTCTTTGGGCACTGTTGAAGGCACTCGCTACCTGGTCGGCTTGGTGTTCCCTGCCTCAAAGAAGGTTTCCACCCGCAAGATGGACCTATGGGTTTACCTGTTTATCTTCATTGCCACCTCGATTGTTGCGGTGTTCAACCCATCGATTCTGGACATGATTTCCGTGGTCGGAGGTATCTTCTTTGCACTGATGACGTACCTGCTGCCAATGTTCGCGATTTACAAGGTGGATGCGCTGAAGAAGTTCCGCTCCCGCAAGACCAACTACTTCGTCATGGTGATGGGTGTACTGGTTCTTTTCGCAACTATCTGGGACATGGTTTCTTAAGTGCTTAAATAGGGGGTATGACTGACAAGAGCAAGACCCTCTCATCCTTGCGATAACGGCCTGCCCGACCGGTATCGCCCACACCTATATGGCGGCAGAAAACCTCGAAGCTGCCGCCGCGAAGCTGGGCTATGACATCAAGATTGAAACCCACGGCTCCATCGGCGTCGAAGGTCACTTCACGCCCGAGGACATCAAGAAGGCCGACACAATTGTCATCGGTGCTGATACCGTCATTAATAAGGAGAGGTTCATCGGCAAGCGGCTGGTTGCCACCGGCGTTGATGAAGCCATCAAGTCTCCAAAAGAGCTCATCAACAAGGCGCTGAACGCATCCACGTTCACCCAAGAAGCCAATGCCGAAGCCAGTGATGAGGAAGAATCCTCCAATCCAGGCTTCGGAACCACGCTGTACAAGGCACTGATGAACGGTGTCTCCCACATGATCCCCTTCGTGGTCACCGGTCGTCTTCTCCTCGCACTGTCGCTCTCTATTGGCGGCACCGCCTCTGCCGAAGGCCTGGTCATCCCGGAAGATTCTCCATGGATGATCATCTCTCAGATTGGTGAGCTGGCCTTTTCTCTGATGGTTCCGGTGCTTTCTGGCTATATTGCCGTCGGCATAGCGGATCGGCCAGGCCTCGCGCCCGGCCTAATCACAGGCCTTATCGCGGTCAATGGCGATCTCTATGGCTCGGAAGCCAACGCCGGCTTCATTGGCGGTATTGTCACCGGTATTTTGTCCGGCTACATCGCTCTGGCCATTAAGAAGGTTCCGGTGCACAAGTTCGTGGCACCAATCTGGCCGATTATCATCATTCCAATCATCACCACGTTGGTGGTTGGCCTGCTGTTTGTCTATATTTGTTGCACCGATTGCATCGCTTTTCGATGCCCTGACGGTCGCACTCTCCGGAATGCAAGGCACCTCCACCCTATTTTTGGGCACACTGTTTGGCGCGATGGTCGCACTCGACGTGGGCGTGCCATTCAATAAGACGGCGTTCCTCTTCGGCGGCGGGCTCATCGCTGCTGGTAACCCACTTCCAATGGGTATGGTCGCAACAGCCATCGCTGTTCCACCACTCGCCGTCGGTGTGGCAACGTTGCTGCGTCGTTCCTGGTTCAACAAGTCCGAAAATGACCCGGGCATCGCTGCCGTATTTATGGGATTCTTCGGTATTACTGAGAGCGCCATTCCCCTAGCCGCCGCGCGTCCGTTGCAAGTCATTCCCGCTAACGTGGTCGGTGACGCCGTCGCCGGTTCCCTGGCTGGGCTTGTTCGGTGTTGCCGACAACGTCATGCACGGCGGCCCCATCGTCGCAGTGCTTGGCGCGGTGGACAATGTCTTCGCATTCTTCGTCGCAATGGCCGTAGGCGTTGCAGTCAACGCCCTGCTGATTATTGTGCTGGTCGGCCTTTCCAAGAAAAAGGAAGAGCCCGAGAACACTACGGAAGAATCTGAGACTGAAGATGAAAATACTGTTGCTGGCCCTGCTGAAGCAACGAAGACGCGCACGGAAATTGCCCTGATTGCTGAGGACATTGTGTTCTTAGATGTGCAATTCCAGTCGCGCGATGATGCGATTTCGGGACTTGTTGGCGCAGCTACTGACGCTGGTCGAATCACCAACGCCGACGAAGTCGTTGCTGCGGCTCTTGCTCGGGAAGAACAGCACTCCACCGGCGTTGACCACCAAGTGGCTATTCCACACGCACGCAGCAGCGCAGTTTCTGAGCCGACCCTGGCATTTGCCCGGTTCAGTGAACCGGGTGTGGTGTGGGCTGAAGGTGAAAAACCATCCCGATTGATCTTCCTCATCGCAATGCCGGAAGACGCCGGAAAGGCACACCTCAAGTTGTTATCCAAACTGGCTCGGCACGTGATGAATCAAGAGTTCCGTGATGAGCTTTATGCAGCGGCAACACCAGCAGATGCAGTTAACACGATTAATTCTGTGGTGGTCTAGAGCTGCTCTCCTTGTACAATCGGATGAATGAAACTTGCCCGCATCGCCAGTGCCCTAGCCCTCGTTATTATTTGGTTTATCATCGCTGGATTAGGTGGACCCACCTTCGGGAAAATCTCCGATGTCAGCACGAATGATAGAACCACGTTCCTCCCGGCTAGCTCTGAATCCACCCAGGTTAGTGAGCTAACCCCAGAGTTTTCTGATAGCCAGGGTATTCCGGCGATTATTGCGGGCGAAACCAGTGAGGTTGGGGATACTGATCTCACAGAGAGACTTGAATCCACTGAAGGGGTCATGCAGGTCATTGGCCCTACACCTTCAGAGGACGGCGACGCAGTCCAGTACATAGCGCTGATTGATACAGGATCAGCTGATGCCACAGAGGTCGTGCAGCTGCTCAGTGATAAAGTCGCTGATGACGGCTTTTATGTCACCGGGCCTGCTGGTTTCAGCGCGGACTTAGCCAATGCTTTTGCTGGTATTGATGGCATATTGTTGCTCGTTGCGCTAGCGGCCGTTCTGGTTATTTTGATTGCTGTGTACCGCGCAGTGCTGCTGCCGTTCATTGTCATTTTGACTGCCGTTGGCGCCCTCTGTGCCGCGATTGTGGTGATTTATTACATGGCTAAGGCGGACATCATCGTTCTAAATGGCCAGGCCCAGGGCATTTTGTCCATTCTGGTTATCGGCGCAGCGACGGACTATTCCCTGCTCATGGTGGCGCGTCAAAGAGAAGAGCTTCAAAGACAGGAATCTGTTGCAGATGCGCTGAAGTCATCATGGAAGGCATCGTTCGGAGCAATTACCGCGTCGGCTGCCACCGTGGCTATTGCCCTACTGTGCCTCTTGGTCTCTGATCTAAATTCCAACCGTTCACTTGGCCCTATTGCTGCAACCGGCATTTTCTTCGCCTGGGTTGCCGCACTCACCCTGCTTCCGGCGCTGCTTTATTTGTTCGGTCGCGCATCTTTCTGGCCGGCCAAGCCGAAGTTCACCGGGGAGCTAACTTCAGAGCAAAACGCTCACAAGTTCTGGTACAAGGTCGCTAACTTTGTACAGGGCTCCCCGCGTAAGGTCTGGGCTGGCACTCTAGTTTTGTTGTTCTTGGGTGCCGCGTGGGTGCCGCTTCTCAATGCCAATGGCGTGTCCAACTCGGATATCTTGTTATCCGATACGGAGGCAAAACAAGGCCAGGAGATTCTCAATGAGCACTTCGATGCCGGCTCTGGATCCCCTGCTCAGATCATTGCACCGGAAGAACTTGTCGGTGAGGTTACTGGCATCTTAGAAAACCACTCTGAGATTTCCGCCGTAACATTGACATCTGAGTCAGGAGCGCCGGCGAATACTCCACCAATGAACCTGGAACCAAACGTGGTTGATGGCAATGTTTATGTTCAGGCTACGCTCAACCAAGAGGCTGATTCCCTCGAAGCACAAGACACCATCGCGCAGCTGCGCGAGGAATTTGCGGGCCTCGACGGCGATGTCATGGTCGGTGGCGAATCCGCTACTGCGCTTGATACCAATCTGACGGCGGAGCGCGATCTGCGCGTAATTGTGCCACTGGTACTGGCTGTCGTTCTCGTGGTTCTGATTATCCTGCTGCGCGCTGTGTTGTTACCAGTACTACTGCTAGGCGCCACGGTCATTAGCTTCGGTGCAGCGATGGGTGTTTCCGCGCTGGTCTTCAACGGAATCTTTAACTTCCCGGGTGCGGACCCAACTGTGCCGCTCTACGGCTTCATCTTCTTGGTAGCCCTGGGCGTGGACTACACCATCTTCCTGATGACCCGTGCGAAAGAGGACACACCGACCATGGGCACGCGCAAGGCGGTGCTGCACTCACTGGCAGTGACTGGTGGCGTGATTACCTCCGCGGGTGTTGTCCTCGCGGCGACCTTCGCAGCCCTGGCCGTTATCCCACTGATGTTTATGGTGCAGCTCGCGTTCATTGTGGCTTTCGGCGTCTTGGTAGACACCTTCATCGTGCGTACCCTACTCATTCCAGGCCTCGTACTCGAAATCGGCCCAAAGGTCTGGTGGCCGTCCAAGCAGCGTCACGAGGAAAGAACCGACTAAAACTCTGGCTAGCAGAAAAGCGGGAGGGCGACTGGTTGAGGTCGCTCTCCCGCTTTGGCTATGTCGCCTACCAAGTTCAGTGCTTCCACAAACAATATCGGTTTGGGCATAACCGAGTAGCATTTCAGAGTTCCGCCAATCGGAATCTCTTCGTTCAGTCGCCTCTGCGCCAACTCAAAGTCGCTTCTTTCTAGAATCTAGTCCTTAACTGGAAAATTCGACAAGAGTACGAGAATCGAACATTTCGTACTCTACGACGGGAATATTTCCAAAAGTAGGGTTGGACTAGTGGTCTTTCCCTAAAAGCTCTAGGTGGTTAAGCCAAGCCAATTCCATACGGGTATCCACTTCAATTAAGGAACGACTCGTTAGTTCCTCAAACTTGGAAATGCGATAACGCAACGTGTTTTCGTGCACAAAGAGCGCCTCACTTGCTTTGCGATAGCTAAATCCTGCTTCAATGAATGACCAAACTGAGTCGAGAAGCATCGCTCCCCCATCGGGTTCGTCTGCCAGAGGCTGCAAGAAATTTGTTTGAACCAATCGCTCAATCGACGGCATGCCTGGAACGGCAAGACGCCAGGACTGAGAGCGCACATCATGCCACCCGAAGGATCCCTTTGGCAGCGAGTCTCTGACCTGAATTGCCTCTGTCATTGATTCCGGTAGCCCACTCAGAGTACGCGGATCACCTACGGCGAATAGCAGATTGGGATGGCTCGGACGTACTGGACTTGCGGGAACAACCGCAGCAAGAAGCCCATCAAACTCACCGGCAACAGCGGGAGAATCTCCCGTTGAACAGGCCCTTTCCACCAGGTCCATCCATTCCATTCCGCCATCAAATCCGACGATAACCCGGTATTGAGATGTTGAGTCAAGTGAAAGATTGCGGGCACGATTTACAATCGCAATTGTGTCTGGCTCAGAAGAAAGCAACAGCATGATTAGTTCATTCTTCTCCGACCTACGGTGCATAATCTCCCCCGCAGAGTACTGGCGATAATCACGTGCGACAGCTGTCATCAGCTTCTCGCTCATAGCCCAAAACACTTCCAAGACCTCTAAACGGTCATCAAATGGAAGACCCATTTCGCCTGAGTATTGCTTGAATCTGTCCTGCGCTGAGGCAAGCGTCAACCGGTGCCCGCGCATTACCGAGTCAACACCGATATTCTGCCCAATCCTGCGTGTGACCACCGATTCCAATGGCAGGCTAGAAGTCCAGTCCGGTACGGTCCCTAGCCCGATCTGGTCCAACACAAGATCGATAATCTCGCCAACAGTATTGACCAAATCCGACCGCTCAACATGAGCATATTCAGGCATTTCTTTGTAGATGCGATTAACCGCAGAAACCACTATTTCTTCATGCTCGAGCTTTAGTCGCGACAAGACCGAACTAATAGTGGAGTAATAAATATCATTCATGGAGCTAATTGTAGAAAATTACAAATCGGTTTGTGAGAGATTAGAACTTTATCCATTGAAGACATTTGTGTCTCACGTCATAGTTGTCACATCGGCAAATGCGAGCCGAATCTCCCTTCCCCCACACCCCGATACGCAAAGGCTGTCCAACATGACTCAAACGATTCGACCGGCTCAGGAAGCAATCCAGCCCGAAAGGACGAAGAAGCAGAAGCGCAAAGCATTCATTGGCGCTATCGCTGGGCACCTCATTGAATGGTACGACTACGGTGTTTATGGCTTCGTGGCCGTCTATGTCGGTACCGCATTCTTCGCAGCATCCACACCAGCGATCGCACTGTTGTCATCATTTGCAACTTTCGCGCTCTCCTTCTTTATGCGTCCACTCGGTGGACTTGTATTCGGTCCACTTGGTGACCGCATTGGCCGAAAGAACACGATGGCTCTCGTCATGTTCTTGATGTCAGGATCCACCTTCGCCATTGGTCTCATGCCGACCTATGCATCCATCGGAATCTTTGCTCCCGCACTGTTGATTCTCGCCCGCTGTCTCCAGGGACTCTCCGCTGGTGGTGAGATCGGTACGGTTACTTCATACGTCGCTGAATTCGGCGGCGAAAAGCGTCGCGGCCTAGCGACTTCCCTGCTGATGACGATTGCGGTCTCCGGTCTTCTCCTTGGCTCGATTGTCGCGAATGGTCTCGCAGCGATCCTAGGTGAGACAGCGATGCAGGAGTACGGCTGGCGTATTCCATTCCTCGTGGCTGGACCGCTGGGTCTGATGGCTGCGTACATTCGTTCACGACTCGAGGATTCAGCACAGTTTGAAGTCATCTCTAAGTCTGGATTCCAGGAAAAGTCTCCTATTCGAGCTTGTTTCGCATGGAGCCGTAACTTGCTTCTGGTCGCATGCTCGATTGCGCTCTTGGCATCCATGTTCTACATGATCCTCACCTACGCATCCACTTACTTTGTGAACACGTTGGGATTCAGCACTTCGACCCGATTCTGGTTCATCACCGCTGCTGGTTTCACCGCTGCGTGTCTCATGCCGCTCGGCGGGTTGCTCTCGGATCTCTACGGTCGACGTCCACTGCTCATCACCACGTCGGCCCTCACCATCCCAGCATTATGGTGGTTCTTCACGTCAGCGCCTGGTGCAACCCCAGGCTCAATTTTCCTACCGTTCATGTGCTGCGCAGTGCTGTTCGGACTCTATTCTTCAATGCCATACGCAATCATGACCGATCTGATTCCTACTCAGATTCGCGCAACTGGCATCTCCATGGCCTACAACATTCCAGTAGCAGTATTCGGTGGCTCTGCACCGTTCATCGCAACCTACCTGGTCAATCTAACCGACGATATTCGTACCCCAATGTACTTCTTCATTGGTACAGCGGTACTGTCACTCATTTCTTCCATCGTCATCTCTCCCCGCCACTACCAAGAGGTCAAGGTTGCAGAGAAAAATCTGCTCGACCGCATCGCCGCACATAAGGCAGGTGACCGCGAAGACGAAGTTTCCCCTGAAGTTACTCCTCCAGTGAAATAGTCGAAACTCACTCAGTCGCCCCTCAACACATTGCGCACAATTTCGGCAATGTGTTGAGGGGCGACTCCGGTGCCTTGGTCGATGTGGGTGCGGCAGGAGAATCCGTCTGCGATGACAGCGGAGCCTTCGGCGCTGGCGGCTCGGACTTTCGGGAAAAGTTCTCGCTCGCCCAAGGCCATGGACATCTCGGCGTGGCCCTTTTCAAAACCCCAGTTACCGGCAAGTCCGCAGCAGCCGGTTTCAATATCTGATTGGGAAACACCGAGGGCATCGAGAAGCTTTGCGGAATGTTGCGGGTCACCGAGTGATTTTTCATGGCAGTGCACTTGGGTCAGCGCGCTGATATTCGCGGGCTTAATCTCACCGGAATCGACCTTCTCTTTGATGAGCGGGGCGACGAACTCGGCGAAGGAGACGGTGGATTTAGCGAGTTGGTGGATGGCGGGGTCATCGGAAAGCTCTGTTGCCTCACCGGTGAGCATGGTCGTGCAGGAAGGCTCAATGCCGATGACCGTCAAGCCGCGGTCCATGTAAGGCTTCATCACTTTCGCGGTTTGCTTGAGCACACGCTGCGTCATGTCCAATTGGCCGGTGGAATGCCAGGTCAGCCCGCAGCAGACAAATTCCTGGGGAATTTCCACGTTGAAGCCGAGTACTTCCAGGACCACAACGGCGGCGGTGGCCGGTGAAGTATCCAATGAGGCATTGAAAGAGTCTGGCCACAGAACAACCGTCCTGATCGTCTGATTAACGCCGCGCCTTTTATGCCATTTGCGCAAAGAGGTTGGCGCGAATCGGATTAGCGGGCGTGAGGTGTCCAAGCCGCCGACTTTCGCGATGATGGTCTTGAGAACCGGCGTGCGCATGGACATATCGATTATGCGCGGGAGCAGCGGAACCTTGTGGGCAATGTGGCCCAGCAGCGGCAGCCAGCCCATCATGTAATGCGCCATCGGGCGAATCTTGCCCTTATAGTGCTTGTGCAGAAACTCCGACTTGTAGGTGGCCATGTCCACGTTGACGGGACATTCAGAGGCACACGCTTTGCACGATAGGCACAGGTCAAGAGCCTCGAGGACCTCCTCGGACTTGTAACCATCGGCAACGGATTCACCGCGGAACATCTCAGACAAAAGGCGTGCGCGGCCACGGGTGGAATGGACTTCATCGCCAGTGATCTGGAATGACGGGCACATGGAGTTTTCTTCCGAGCGGCACGCGGACACACCCACGCAGCGGTTGACGGCGTTGACCATTGAGCCGCGGTCATGGCTGAATTTGTGCACGGGAGTCAGCTCAAACTTGCGCTGACCAGGTGCCATGCGCAGCCCATCGGTGACTTCATCTGGGTCCACCAGCACTCCGGGGTTAAACAGGCCATCCGGGTCGAGGATGTTCTTAAACTGCTTGAACAGCTCACGCATCTCTTCGGAGTACATCCGGTCCAGCAGCGCGGAGCGGGCGCGACCATCGCCGTGCTCACCGGACAGTGAGCCGTCGTAGGAAGAGACTAGTTCGGCGGCCTCATTCATGAATTTGTTGAAGATGTCGATTCCCTCTTCGCTGCCGAAGTCGAAGGAGATGCGCACGTGCACGCAGCCTTCGCCGAAGTGGCCGAAGGGGATGCCGCGCAGGGAGTATTTATCCATCAGCGCGTAGAGGTCCCGCAGGTAGTCGGCGAGGTTCTCCGGCGGCACGGCGGAGTCTTCCCAGTTGGGCCACGCTTCCCCACCGTCGGGCAAGCGGGTGACCACGCCAGCGGAGGCTTCGCGGATGCGCCAGAGCTCGCGCATTTCTTGGGGATTTGAAACAACAACTGAGTCGACGGTGTCCACGAACGCCGCGACGGTTTCAGCGAGTGCTTCGGCTTCTTCCAGACTGTCGCCGCCAACTTCGCAGTAGAGCCAGCCGCCGGCCGGAATACCTTTGCGGTTGCCGGGCAGGTTGCCGCCGGCTTTTTCCTGGCCACGCTTGCTGCGCAGGGCGTCAAGCAGGTCACCGCCCATTCCTTCGATGGTGGCAACGCCAGGAATACGCAGGCGTGCGGCGGCAGTTGCGGCATCATAAACGGTTTCAAAAGCCAGGACTGCCAGTGCTTTTACCTTAGGCACTTCCACGAGCTTGACGGTCATCTTAGTGATAACGCCAACGGTGCCTTCAGTTCCGGCGATGGCTTTGGCGGCATCAAAACCATGCTTATCCAACAGATAGTGCAGACCGTAGCCAGAGACTTGGCGCGGGAAGCGGCCGAGTTCGGTGTCGATGAGGTCGGCGTCGGCATCGATAAGCTGATGCAATTGCTTATCGATGTTCTCGTCGCTAACACCATGGGAATCGAAGGTAACTTCTTCCCCATTGGCCAGCATGATGGTGACCGAAACGAGGTTTTCGGCCGCAGTTCCATAGGCAACTGAGTGCGAACCACAGGCATTGTTGGCCACCATGCCGCCGATGGTGCAGCGCGAGTGCGTAGAAGGATCGGGGCCATAAGTCAGACCGTGCTCAGAGACGGCATCACGCAACGCGTCGCAGACGACGCCAGGTTCGACCGTGGCCGTGTGATTTTCCACGTCGATATCAAGGATGCGGTTGAAATAGCGCGAGGTATCAATAATCAGGCCTGTGCCGATGGCATTGCCCGCGACTGAAGTGCCGCCGCCGCGGGAGATGATTGACCACCCGCGTGCCTTTGCAACTGCGATGCCATCGCGGATGTCCTCAACCGACTTTGGTTCAAGGACGGCCTTGGGGATGCGCCGGAAAATCGATGCATCCGAGGAATAAGCTGCGCGCGTGGTCATGTCCTCGCGCATGCCCGTGCGCGCAATCCTTTTGAAGACGCTGGGATCAACGCGATCAAATTTGATTGTTCGTTGGGGCGTGGTGGAAGTCATGGTTTACGCACAGCTTCTTTCTTTATTTAGAGGAACTTAACACCCTGCGCGAGTGGAAGTTCACCGGAGTAGTTGACGGTGTTGGTGGCGCGGCGCATGTAGGCCTTCCAAGCATCGGAACCGGACTCGCGGCCGCCGCCTGTTTCCTTCTCACCGCCGAAGGCACCACCGATTTCAGCACCGGAGGTACCAATGTTGACGTTGGCGATACCGCAGTCAGAGCCTGAAGCAGAGATGAAGATCTCTGCTTCCGAGTTGTCCTGGGTAAAGATGGCGGAGGACAGTCCCTGTGGAACGGCGTTGTGCAGGGCGATTGCTTCATCCAGGTCAGAGTAGGTGATGACGTAGAGGATGGGAGCGAAGGTCTCATTGTGAACGATGTCGGTCTGTTCCGGCATGCGCACCACGGCTGGCTCGACGTAGAAGGACTTCTCAGTGTCATCCACAACCACGCGGTTGCCGCCGACGAGTACCTCGCCGCCCTGTTCCTTCGCGGTTTCCAGGGACTTCTGCATTCCCTCATATGCGCCTTCGTTGATGAGTGGGCCAACGAGGACAGACTCATCGCGTGGGTCGCCGATGGTGAGAGTTTTGTAAGCAGCGACAACCTTGTCCACCAGTTCATCCGCGATGGACTCGTGCACGATGAGGCGGCGCATGGTGGTGCACCGCTGGCCAGCAGTGCCGGCGGCAGCGAAGACGATGCCGCGCAGAGCCAGGTCAAGGTCAGCGGAAGGGGTGACAATGCCAGCGTTGTTACCGCCAAGCTCCAGCAGGTAGCGACCGAAACGAGAAGCCACGCGAGGAGCCACTTCGCGGCCCATCCGGGTAGAACCGGTGGCAGACACCAGTGCTACGCGTGGGTCATCAAGCAGAACCTCACCGACGTTGCGGTCGCCGAGGATGAGGTGGCTGATGTTTTGATCTTCGCCGCATTCTTCAATCGCGCGAGCAAGCAGTGCATGTGCGCCAAGGGCAGACAGCGCACACATCTCCGATGGCTTCCACACCACGGTGTCGCCGCAGACCAGCGCGTTCGCGGTGTTCCAGGAATAGACCGCGACTGGGAAGTTAAACGCGGAAATCACGCCGACCACACCAATTGGGTGCCAGGTCTCCATGAGGCGGTGACCAGGACGCTCCGAAGGCATGGTCTTGCCGTAGAGCATGCGGGACTGGCCAAGTGCGAAATCGCAGATGTCAATCATTTCCTGGACTTCGCCTTCAGCCTCAGAAATAGACTTACCGGCCTCCACCTGGACCAAAATTCCCAGGTCATGCTTGTGCTCTGTAAGCAGCTCTCCCCAACGCTTCACCACATTGCCACGCCGTGGCGCTGGGACTTCGCGCCAGGACTTGTAGGCTTCATCGGCAGCCGTGATCATCTCAGTGGCCTGCTCTTTCGTCGTGCCCTGAATGGCAAAGAGGTCCTCGCCAGTCAGTGGCGTGCGGGTCTGCAGGTTACCGCCGCTGAGTTCGCCGGTGTAGCCGCACGCCGCAAGTGCGTTCTGGATGGTCTGAAGAAGCTGGTCATGAGTCTGAGTAGCCATGGAAAATGGTTCCTTTCGAAGGTTTTAGAAATGTTGGGGGGTTTAGCTTTGAAGGGCTGGGGTTGGGTGGATGGTTACTCCAAGTTGCTGCGCTGCGGCTGACAAGGAGGCCTCTTCCTGGGCTTTGTACAACTCGTAAGGTTCGACGATGTCGCGGCCGACAATCTTTGAAAGTGTGTCAAGGTCATAGTCCGTTCCTTGCTGTTCATTGTCACGAGTACCTTCATCTTTCAGATTCGACTGGAAGATGCCCGCTGCCGAGCGCGGCAGAAAGTCCTCGTAGACGATGGGCTGGGCGGTGAGCACTCCGGAATCGATAAGCTGCTCTGCGTCGTACTCCCCTGGCTCTACCTCGCCGGTTACTTCGTAAGTGAAGTAACCCAAGCCCTTCTCACGCAAGCCCTTTTCTGTGTTGGGAAGGTTTTCTGCCCACACCTCGCGGGCATGCTCAACGCGGGTTTTGCTGGAATCTGCGGCGAGCTTTTCATCCACCTGGGTATTCATGGTGTCGTAGAGCTCGCGGCCCTGCGGAGTCAGCGCAATACCACGCTGCTCCACCTCGCCGAAGCGCACGCGGAGCGCACCTGGACCAACGGTGCCGTCAGCGAACTTGAACATGCGCTCTTCATCGAGTGCGCGGAATGAAGTCTGACGCAGCAAGATGTCTGGACCATCCCAGTCTGGTGGGCCTTGGATTTCATCAATCATGGTGATGCCGCGGGCTTCCATGCGGTTGTACAAATCATCAATGTCCAGCACGCGCGGGGTGAGGTGGTTGATATGCGTGTAGCGCACGCCGCCGATATCAGAAGCAACCGCGGAGATTGCCTCGAGCTCGCGGTACCACTGCTCATCAATTGGTTCATCATTAAGCTCAAATGCTGCGGTGGCTAGCTCAATGAACATATCGGCATCCGCTTCTTCGAGACCCTTGCCTTCTGCTGCCTTAGTGGCCATTGCCACCAGTTCATCAGAGAAAATGTGGCGCTCAGCAATGTAGCTTTGCAGGCGCTCTTGCAGCTCAGGGCTGAAAAAGCGTGGGTCATCCGCCGCCAGCATGGAGGTAAACACGCGGAAAGGATTCTTCGCCAGCTCATCCTTGTCTGTCGGACGGAATGCCGTGGACACCACTGGGACCGAAGACTTGGAAGCATCACGCAGGTCATAGAAACCCACTGGGTACATGCCGAAACCGGCAAAGACCTGAGCTACCTGGCTCATCTCCTCCGGGGAGCCGACGCGGATGGCGCCGTGGCGCTCAGCCGTGACACGTCCAATGCTGCCCAGCCGTTCTGCCTCCGCGCCCATGGTGTCCATGAAGTCAGTATTTACTGCCTCTGATACCTCCACCAATGTGGTGTAAGCGGGGACTTCGGTTCCGTACATATCTGACAGACTGCGAGCAAAGCGGGCGCGAAGCTCCGACGTTTCTTGAAATACCATTGAAATTCTTTGTTCCTTTTCCTTACTAGATGATGTTCTTTTCAATGACTGATTTGAGGTCTTGTTCAAAGCGTGCGGTGGAATAGCCGTCATGGGGAAGGAAAGATTCCCGGCCCTGAATGATGTCGGCGACATATTCGCCGGCAGCGGGGCCTTGGAGGAATCCGTGTCCGGAGAATCCAGTGCAGTAGTAGAAACCTGTCACGCGATCAGATGCGCCGATGATCGCGTTGCGGTCGGGAGTGTTTTCATAGAAACCCGCCCAACCGGAATCCAGCTGTGGGTTCTGAAGTGATGGTGCGAATATCTTCGCCGCGGAATTGAATGCGCCGAGCCATTCAAAGCTGTAATCGCGGTTGAAGCTTGGTTCTTGTGGGTGGGAAATGCCCAGCAGCATGCCGTTGTAGTAGTTGTGCATATACATGGTGGTGGACAAATCCAAGGTAAACGGCACCGTGGGGTGCGCTTGTGGCATCTGCGTGGTCAGCCCGATCATGCGGCGGACTGGTTCAACGGGCAGGGTGTGCCCTGCCATCTCACCAATCTTGGCGGACCAGGCACCAGCAGCGCAGAGCACCTGCTCGGTACGGATGACACCGCGTTGCGTGGTGACTGATTCGATGACCCCGCCGGAAGTAGAAATGTCCAGGACTTCGGTGTGGTCCATGACCGTGACGCCGAGGGAAATAGCCGCACGCATGTAGCCTTCGACGGCTGCTGCCGGGCAGGCATAACCATCATCGGGAGAAAGCGAACCAGCAAGAATCGCCTTCGGGTCAATGAAAGGATTGACCTCAGCGACTTTCTCCGGGGTGAGCATGGAAGAGTTCACGCCCAGCTCATTTTGAGTGACAGTGGCTTCTTCCAGGTTGGCCACTTCTTCTTCGGTGCGGGCTAAGAAAAGGTAGCCGACTCTGGCCAATTCAATATTGGTGCCAAAGTCTTCTTTCCAGGTGCGGAAGGAATCCAGGGAACGCTTGCCCAAAATGACATTCATGGGGTCGGAGAAGTTTGCACGAACTCCGCCCATTGGTTTGGCAGATGATCCTCTGCCCACTTCGTGTTGTTCCACCACAACAATGCCGGTGACACCACGGGACGCTAGGTGCCAAGCGGCACTCATGCCCATGATTCCTCCGCCGATGATGACAATGCTGGCAATCTCTGGTTGCTTCTGCGCATAGTTCGGAACTAGTGGAACTTTAACGTCAACCACATCTTCCTCCTTTCACACCCAGTGGCCTAAACCACTCATGGTCGGTTATCTGTTATCGATAACTCTAACCCCAGAATTGTGATCTGCGCAATAGAATGGAGAAACAATATTAAAAACCCTCACCCACCTGCACTTTAATGCCAGTGAGAGAGGGTTAAAGGGGCAAAAAGGACCTAAGAAGCAGGCGGATAATTCTTAGGGCGAGCGTATTCCAGGTGCTTCAGCATGAGCGCGGCAGCCTTTTCAGGGTCGCGCTCTTGGACCGCTTTCGCGATATCGATATGCTCCCGCGCTGAATGCTGCAGACCTTGACTATCTTCCAGATAGCGATACGCACCGTTGACACGGGACTCATCACGCAGGTTAGAGATGGTTTTTGACCAACGTGAATTGCCAATGGAATCTACCACCGCCATGTGAAAGTCATGGTCAGCATTGAGATAAGGCAACGCCGGATCTTCCCGGGTGGGAGGCAAGGCCTCGATGGAACGCTGGGCAAGACGCACGATATTTTCAATTGCTTCAATGCCGATGTCGCGGGTGGCAGCCTGGCGCGCGGCTTCAACCTCAATAAGCACGCGCATTTCATAAACCTCATAGCGGTCATGCTCGGATAGCTCCACCACCCGAAAGCCGCGGTTGCGCACCGGCTCAAGTAGGCCGATAGCAGCCAGCGCCATCATCGCTTCACGCGCGGGCGAGTTAGAGATCCCCAGGTGCGAAGCCAAGGAGTTCGCCGAATAAATCTCACCGGGCACCATGATGCCGGAAAAGAGCAGTTGCCTAATGAGGTTTTGCGTCGATTGCTTCAACGTTGATTGACTCAGCGCGGACTCGCGCCCGACCTGTTCAATCCGCTTGGCCCATTCATCACCAGGTGCCATCTTAAGCCACCCCTTAACTCTGATTGTTTCTAACCGGTTCAATCCTAGCCAGGCACAGGTGGTTGATCCTGCATCAATCTAGGAACTTTTAGCCCCAAAAGAAGAAACTTTTGCCAAACGCTTCACTTATGGGTTATCGATAACATACCATGTAGCTCACGTCACAAAACCCTATGCACTGTAACTCCCATCGTTTTGTGACAGCGAATGTCTCCTCGCCTTATCAACCGAAAGGACCTGAGTTGAGTTCTTCATTAACTACCCACTTCCTCGCCCAAGATGCCGGTGGCGGCATCGACGGCGCCATCCAATCGGCCTTCGGACCATTCGTAGACTTCCTAGAGACGGCCGTGTTCTTTTCCGTTCCGGTTCTCGGCGCTGACCTTCCGCTCGTAGTCGTGTGGCTCGTTGCCGGTGGCGTATTTTGCAATGTCTACCTGCGCGTCCGGCCTATCAAAGACGCCAAACAGGCCATTCGCGCCGTGCGCGGAATGCTGGCCAAGAAATCCGACCCCGGCCAAGTGACCAGTTTCCAAGCCTTTGCCACAGAACTCGCCGGCACGATTGGTCTAGGCAACATCGCCGGTGTTGCCGTCGCCATCACCATGGGCGGGCCCGGCGCTTCTTTCTGGATTGCTGCAGCTGGCGTGCTTGGTATGGCCGTCAAACTTGCCGAGGCCACCTTGGGCCAGATGTTTCGCCGTGTCAACGATGACGGCACGGTCGCCGCTGGTCCGATGTACTTTTTGGAGTATGGACTAAAGTCCATCGGCAAGCCAAAGCTCGGTCGGTCCCTAGGCTTCTTCTATGCCATCGGCATGGCGTTTGCGGTTATGGGTGCTGGCAACATCTTCCAAGCCAACCAGGTGGCTATGCACCTGACTGATATCACCGGTGGCGAAGACAGTTTCCTATTCGGCAATGGTTGGATCGTGGGGCTTGCCATCGCGATCCCGGCCGCGGTCGTGCTCATCGGTGGAATTAACTCCATCGCGAACGCCACCAGCCGCCTGGTTCCGGTAATGTCTGTGCTCTACGCGGTTGCAGTTATCGTGGTTCTGGGCTTTAACTTCTCTGAGATTCCGAATGCCTTCATGCAGATCTTCCAAGGAGCATTCACCCCAGAAGGTATTTCCGGCGGCATTTTGGGTGTGGCCATCATCGGTATTCAGCGTGCACTGTTTTCCAACGTCGCTGGTGTTGGTACCGCGGCTCTTGCCCACGGCGTGACCAAGAACCGTCGCCCCG
>JAUNRU010000012.1:0-8951 GCA_030535535.1 Corynebacterium casei | reverse complement strand
GCTGGTGTTGGTACCGCGGCTCTTGCCCACGGCGTGACCAAGAACCGTCGCCCCGCTGAGGAAGGTCTGGTTGCCGCATGGGAGCCATTCCTGGACTCCGTCATTGTGTGTACCCTGACCGCTGTTGCCATCATTGTTACTGGTGAGCACCTCAACACCGGCGCTGACGGCATTACCCTGGCTACTAACGCTTTTGCCACCGTCTCCTACGGTTTCACCTTCGTGCTGACCGCCTGCATTGTCTTGTTCGCATTCTCCACCGTGCTGTCCTACTGCTACTACGGCCAGGTCAACTTCGGCTACATCTTCAATGACAATAAGCGCGCAAAGCAGATCTACAGCGTCATCTACATCATCATGATTGTTGTTGGCGCCTCCGTTTCCCTGGACACCGTTGTCCGCTTCTCCGACGCCACCTTCTTCCTGGTTGCTATCCCTAACCTGCTGGGCATCTACCTGCTGGCCAAGCCATTGCGTAAAGAGCTTTCCTCTTACCGCAAGGCTGCGGCCGCTGGCGAAATTCAGCCGGTTCCAGAAAAAGACCGCGTGAACTTGCTGGATAACGGTTCCCCTACCAAGAACATTGACTAGAAAGATCTCTCCCCCATGTCTAAGACCAAAGCTGCCGTTGCTCTATTCGCCGGCGCCGCTACCTTGTCCCTCTCCGCTTGCTCCTCCTCTGATGGCTCAGGCGATGGCCTTCTCGGCGCCATCGAATCTGGCAATGTCATCCTTGGCGTGAAATTTGACCAACCAGGAATCGGCTTGCGCGAAGGCGATGGTTCCTTCACCGGTGCGGAATCCGATATCGCGACCAAGATTGTGGAGACCCTGGCCGAAGAAAACGGCTGGGATCAGCCAAATATTGAGTACCGCGAAACCCCCGCCGCGCAGCGTGAGACTTTGCTGCGCAATGGTGAGGCGCATCTGATTCAGGGTGGCTATTCGATCACTCCGGACCGCATGGAGATTGTTGATTTCGCAGGTCCACTGCTGCTCACCCACCAGGCCTTGCTGGTGCGCACGGATGACTCCTCCATTCAATCGCTGGATGATTTGGACGGCAAGATTTTGTGCTCCACCACCGGTTCCAAGCCTGCGCAGCGCATCAAGGAAGAGATTCCGGCGGTGCAGTTGCAGGAATACGACACCAACTCCAGCTGCATTGAAGCGCTCTCGCAGGGCAACGTTGATGCACTGACCTCGGATGCCCCAATTCTTGCTGGCTATGCCGGGCAGTATGACGGTGATTTTGAGGTCCTCGATATGACCAAGGCTGATGGCTCCTTCTTCTCTGATGAGTGGTACGGCATTGGCCTGCAAAAAGATGACACCGAATCCCTCGACGCCGTCAACAAGGTGCTCACTGACATGAAAGAGTCTGGGGAGCTCAACGCCATCATCGAGGAATACTTCGGTGACCTCGATTCCATTGAAGAAACCACCCCGGGCGATCTGTCCGGCATTTAAGGAGATTGCATGAACACCATCGCTCAACGCATCTTTGACCAGCGTGAAGCATCCCTTCGCCCGCCTTTGGGCGTCGTGCCCCCGGGCGCCGTGTCATTGGCGTTGGGCGAGCCCGATTTCGCTCCCCCGCAGGCGGTCATTGATGCCAGCCTCAAAGCCATTCAGCATGGCCGCACGAATTACACGGATCAGCATGGCATTGCAGAGCTTCGCGATGCCCTCCTGGCCGCACTCCCCGCCCGTCCTTCGGACTGGGATAAAAACAACATCGTGGTCACCCATGGTGCGACGGCTGGTTTGGGTGCGTTGTTCTTCGCGTTGATTGAGCCGGGTGACAAGGTGGTTATCCCGCAGCCGGCCTATTCTTTGTATGCGGACCAGGTGGTTTTGGCCGGTGGCACCGTGGAGTTTGTTCCCATGGGCACCGACCTGCACTTCGACTTTGAAAAGCTGGCAGTAGCGCTTAAGGGTGCGAAGATGGTGGTCTTTTCCAATCCTTCAAATCCCAATGGCATTGTGCACACGCGCGCCGAGCTGGAAAAGCTCGCAGAGCTTCTCGATGGCACAGAGACCATGGTTGTCTCCGACGAGGCCTATTCGGCTCTGACCTACACGGAGGAGAAATTCACTTCCGCGCTAGAAGTTGAGGGGCTCAAAGAGCGAACACTCTACGTGCAAACGTTTTCTAAGAAGTACTGCATGACTGGTTTCCGCGTGGGCTATGTCGCCGGCGACAAGGATTTGATTGCCGCGATTGCGCAGATGCACCGCACTTTCAACGGCTCTGTTTCTGAGCAGGCGCAGCTCGCAGCGCTGGCTGCGGTGAAGTTGCCTGAAGCTGTGGTGACTCCGATGTTGGAGGAGTACGCGCAGCGCCGCGACCTGGTGGTGCGCTTGCTTAGCGATATCCCGCATGTCCAACTCGTGGAACCCGAGGGCGCTTTCTATGCTTTCTTCTCCTATGACACCGGCGTGCCATCTTCTGAGGTTGCGGCCGATTTGGCCGAACGTGGCGTGCTGGTTCGCGCTGGCGCCGAATATGGCCCAGATGCCGAAAGCCACGTCCGATTGTCTTTTGCGGCTTCGCAAACAGATATCGAACGTGGCACCGGGATTATTAGGGAGTACTTTGAAGAAGGTGCTTAAGGTTTAGACCTCTTTAGCAATCTTTTCTTCAATTCCGCGCGCGTCTTCCTCAACTTGTTCCAGGGAAGGCGCGCCTTCCTTTGTGCGCTTAATCCAAGCCGCGAGCACTTCGGAGTCAGTCGGCTTGGTGGCCAGAGAAACCACGATGTACACAATCGCGGACAGAATCAGACCAACATAGATTGGCTCGTTGGCAAAGACACCGTCGAAGCGGTTTTCCGCCTGGATTTCTAAGATTCCCATGGTGATGAGCGTGCCCAAGGTACCAACAATCATGGCCCAGGTTGCACCGGCACCCGTCCCGCGCTTCCATACCAGGCCGCCGATAATCGCAACCAGCAGTCCACCGACGAGGATGTCATAAGCGATGGTCAATGCGGCAACCACGTCAGGCACGGCCATGGCGATGAACAGCACAATCACGCCGAAAATCAGCACCCAGCGGCGGTTGACGTTGATGTCTTCTTCAGCCTGTTCCGCGCGTGCTGCTGAGGCATCAGCAACCTTGACCACTTCCATTGGGCTCAGCTTGCATGGCCCACGCTTTTCGGACATGCCCTTAAGCAGTGGGATAACGTCTGCCTGAACCACGGTGGCTGCAGCAATCAGACCACCGGATGCGGTGGACATCATCGCAGCAACACCCGCCGCTAGTGCGATGCCGCCGATACCGACTGGCAGAACTTCCAAAGCAACCGAAGCAAAGACGTCATCACGGACCTCGATGCCGGGCAGCAAAACGGCTGCGGCCATGCCGATGATCGCGCCGGCCACGCCGAAGAGGATGCAGTAGACACCAGCCGCGGTACCGCCCAAACGGGCAACGCCTGGGGTCTTCGCGGTAAACACACGCTGCCAGATGTCCTGGCCAATCAATAGACCCAGTGTGTAGATGACGAAGTAGGTAATGATGGACTGCAGTCCCATTCCGCCGATGTCAAAGAACTCTGAATCCAAACGGCCCTGCAGCCCAGACCAACCGCCGGCCTGTGAGAGGGAGATGGGCAGCATGAGCGCGAAGATACCAATGGTCATGATGACAAATTGCGCCATGTCAGCCAAGGTGATGGACCACATTCCGCCGATGGTGGCATAAACCAGAACCACAGCGCCACCGACCAAGATGGACAGCCAGCGGTCCCAGCCAAAGAGGACCACGAAGACAGACGCATAAGCGCCCGAGGAGGTCGCGGCCAACATCAAGGTGTACGCCAACATAATCAGTGAAGAAGCCTGTGTGGACTCGGTGCCATAGCGCAAGGTCAGCATCTGCGAGACGGTAAAGATGCGAAGGCGCTGCAGTGCTGGCGCGAACGCCAAGCTGAGCACCAGCACGCCCACGCCAATAGCGGTGACCAGCCAGAAACCAGAAATACCGTAGGTGTAGCCCAAGCCAATGCCGCCCACGGCTGAGGCGCCGCCGAGGACCACGGCAACCATGGTGCCGGCGTATAAGGTGCCGCCGAGGTTACGCCCGGCAACTAGATAGTCAGCGGTATTTTTGATTCTCCTTGCGCCCCACACACCGAAGGCAATCATGCCAACCAGGTATAGAGCCAAAACTGCAATATTGAGCCATTCCATGAAGGTTCCTCTTTAGCGGTTAGTAGCGGGGATTTCTTTTTCTCTAACTTGTATTGCACATCACAGCGCTTGACCCTATACTAAACATTAGTTGCCCAATAGGCAACAGTCTCCGAGAAGAACTTTCATGAGCAGAACATTCATTAAGGTAAAAGGATGAAGTCACTCCCCATTGAGCCAGTCGCAAGCGACATTGCCCTGGGTAGCCGTCTACGCGCACTGCGCGAACGTCGGCATTTCACCCTGGACCAAGTTGCTGAGCGCACTGGATTTTCCAAAGGTTTCATCTCACGTGTTGAACGTGACCTGACCAGCCCCTCTGTTCAATCCTTGGTCACTTTGTGCCAAGTTCTGGGCATCAATCCAGGTCAACTCCTAGATAGCCCCGAAGTATCCGTGGTGAAGTTTGAGAATGCGCCACGGGTTGATTTGGGAGGCGCGGGAATCATCGAAAGACTGCTCACCCCACGTACTCAGCGGGAAATTCAGATTATCCACATGTCCGTGGAAGCCCATGGGCACGGTGAAGAAGAGCCGTACACCATGGATTGCCACATTGAATCCGTGCACGTCATCAAAGGCAGCTTCGTGGTCAATACCTCCTCGGAGGAATTCACCTTAGAAGCCGGGGACACCCTGACATTTCCCGGCGCAGAACCCCACACCTGGCACAACCCCACTGGTGACAGCACTGAAGTGCTGTGGGTGCTATCCGGAGTGTCATAAATCCACAGCGTTTAAGAAAGGACGCCCATCCCATGCTAGAAACCCCACGCGTTGAAGAAGGCGGCCACATCGGCCCAGTTAATTCGGCCTTGGTTCCGCGCTACAGTGGCGAATCCACCTATGCCCTACTGCCGCGCTTACGCGATATTGAGGCGCAGGACCGACAAGCTGGCATCAAGGTAGTCGGCGTTCCTTTTGACTCCGGTGTCTCCTACCGCCCCGGCGCGCGCTTTGGTTCCAACCATGTGCGCCAGTCTTCCCGGCTGCTGCGCCCATACAATCCAGCGACGGATACTGCGCCTTTCGCGCAGACCCAGGTGGTGGACGCGGGTGACATGGCGGTTAATCCTTTCAACATCAATGAGGCCATTGAGGCTATCCAGCAAGACGCCATGGATCTCACCGCGGATGGTTCATCACTGATGACCATCGGTGGTGACCACACCATTGCACTGCCGCTGCTGCGTGCGGCATCGGCGCGCGCGAAAGAGCCGGTTGCACTGCTGCATTTCGATGCCCACTTGGACACCTGGGATACCTACTTCGGTGCGGACTACACCCACGGCACACCATTTCGCCGCGCGGTGGAAGAAGGCGTGTTGGATACAGAGGGCATCTGCCACGTGGGCACCCGCGGCCCGCTCTATGGCAAGAAGGACTTGGAAGATGACCGCCGCTTTGGTTTCGGCATTGTTACCTCCTCGGACGTGTTCCGTCAGGGCGTGGATGAAATCATCGCTAAGCTGCGTGACCGCGTGGGCAAGCGCCCGCTGTACATCTCTGTGGACATTGACGTCCTTGATCCTGCTCATGCCCCTGGCACCGGCACCCCCGAAGCTGGCGGACTGACCTCGCGTGAGTTGCTGGAAATCATCCGTGGCCTGCGCGGGCTCAACATTGTTGGCGCTGATGTCGTGGAGGTTGCTCCTTCCTACGACCATGCGGAAATTACCGGTGTTGCGGCATCACACGTGGCCTATGACTTGATTACGTTGATGGCTGACCTGCGCGCGAATACCCAGCGCGCTTAGGCCCTGCGCGAAGACAAGAAGGAGAACATATGACTACTCGCAATGGCGGCGACCTGGTTGTTGAAACCCTGCAAGCGCTGGGCATCAAGGATGTCTTTGGTATCCCTGGCCAGCACGCATTGGGGCTTTTTGATGCCCTGTCGCGCAGTTCTTTGAACTTTTACTCCAGCCGCGTGGAGAACAATGCAGCCTTTGCGGCTGATGGTTATGCACGTGCGACCGGCAACCCGGCGGCACTGTTTTTGTCCACTGGCCCCGGCGCGCTGACCTCGCTTGCTGGGCTCCAGGAGGCTTATGCCACTGGCGTGCCAATGATTGTGGTGTCTTCGCAGATTCCGGCCGCGGGCCTGGGCGCGCGCCGCAAGGGCATGCTGCACCAGCTGGATGAACAGACAGAATCCGTGCGCAACGTAACCAAATATCAGGCGACGGTGCAGCAGGCTGCTGCCATTCCAAGCGTTCTGGAAGATGCTTACCGTGAGGCAATGACTGCGCCGCAGGGGCCAGTGTGGGTGGAGGTTCCGCAGGACATCTTGTTGGAATCTCAGGACACCGCGCATGGGCTACCGGCGATTACCGCCGCGACCACCGCGGCGGAGATCAACCAGCCGGAAGCACACCACGCACTGGTGAGCCGCGCGGCGGAACTGATTAACGCGAACTCCACCGTCATTGTTGCCGGCGGCGGCGTGCGTCGCTCCGGCGCGGGTGAACTGCTAGTGCAGTTGGCGGAAAAGATTGATGCGCCGGTGGTGTGCACTGTCGGTGGTAACACTGCCCTGCCGTTGGATCATCCACTGGCCGTGCATTTTATCGAAGACCGCCATGTCACAGACCTGATGGATAGTGCTGAAACCCTGCTAGTGTTGGGCAGCTCCCTGGGTGAGGTGACGTCCAATTACTTCACTATGAAGCCAACTGGCACCATTATCCAGGTGGATGCTGAGTCCAAGGTCTTGTCTTCAAATCATCCTTCACTGGGTATTCGCGCGGATATCTCCACTTTCTTGGCGCAGCTGCTTCCAGCGGTAGATACTGCAACGCATGCTGGCGCGGACAAGGCAGCTGAAGTAAACACCAAGGTGGCGGAGCGCATGAGCGAGCTTGGACTGGAGCATGAGCAGCAGGTCATGGATGCAATTCGGGAGGCTGTGCCGGATGACATGCAGACCTATTGGGATATGACCATCGCTGCTTATTGGGCGTGGAATGTGTGGGATGCCAAGGACGGCGAATTCCACTCGGCACAAGGCGCCGGTGGCCTAGGCTATGGCTTCCCCGCCGCCTTGGGCGGCGCACTAGGACTGGGCAAGCGCACCTTTGCGCTGGCCGGTGACGGCTCTTCCCTTTACTCCACTTCAGAACTAGCAGCCGCAGTCCAGCATGATATTCCGGTGACTTGGCTGATTGTGGATGATGGCGGCTACGGCATCTTGCGCGAGTACATGAATGAAGCTTTCGGCAAAGCTACCGCTACGGAGCTCGCGCGTCCTGACTTTGTAAAACTCGCAGAGTCCTTCGGCGTTCCAGCGTTCAGGGCAGAAAAAGAGACCCTGCAAGAAGTACTGTCACAAGCACTTGATGCAGAGTCTGGCCCCAACGTTGTGGTGTTGGAAACCCACTTGAAGATGTGGGAGCTAACCTAGGCTACGCCCAGCCGGCGGGAACAATTCCAAAGATGCTGCCAATGGAATAGAGGAACGCCAGGCCGTAAACGATGATGATGGTCGCTTGGAGGATCGGATGCGCGGTCCAACCCAGCGACCATTCTGGGTTGCGGTCGCCGTACTTGCGGGAAGCGTGCAGCAACATCACCGGGATGATGGACATGACTACACCCGCAATACCGCCGGCGTAGCTCAAAGCTGAGACGAATCCGCCAAAACCCGCGAAGGTAATAATCAACGGCAAACCAACGGTCATGGCTACTGCGACACCACGCTGCCAACCATGCTGTGGCCAGTGGAAGATGTCCAAGACGTTACGCATGGTGGTGTAGCCGATGGCGAGGAATGACGTCATCATGGCAAACAGCGCAAAGAGATTAGCCAGGTAATAAGCAATAGGACCGAGCTCTTCACCCCAAGAAACGGTGACGACCTCAGACACATTGGTACCCAGCAGACCGAGCGCTGCAAAAGGAACCGCAGCCAGGGTAATACCGGTAGCGACCATGCCGCCGATAATGGTTGGAACAATCTTGTCCGAGTGATTATCGCGCATACCGCGGGCAAGCTCCGGCACAACGTACTGCGCCATAAAGGTGAACACAGCCAGGTTCATAATCGGGATGATGAAGTAAGGACGCAAAATCCACAGATTCTCAAACTCAATACCAGGCCCGATGAAGGTCCACATCACCAAGATGACCACAATGGCGGCCATCGCGATGGTGATGACGGCCTCGGCAACACCGGTTGCTTCCAAGCCTTTGTACATAATGAATGTGCCCAGCGCGAAGAACAAAAGCGTACCGATAGTCGGCGGTATGCCCAACAGGTTATCCAGCAGTTCGCCTGAACCGGCGGCATAACCAATCAGCGCGCCGGTGCCATTGACCGCAATCGCGGCAAATACCAGCCAGCGTCCCCAGTGGCCCAAGTACTGCTCAGCCAGACCAGACAGCTGCAGCGGCTTGTTGGTGCGCAGTGACACCTCTGCCACGTACATCATGGACAGCGTGGTCAAAATACCGGCGATTGCGAGTGCGATGAACAGCGCCAGGAAGCCACCGTTGCGGCCGGCATAAGGAAGGCTCAAAATACCAGCACCGATGTTGGTACCGAAGATCAGAGCGACAGCTTGCCACGGCGTGATGCGGCTTTCGCTTTCAGTTTCTTTCGATGGATTGATAGATTCATCAAACTTGATGTTGTTGCTATTCAAATTTTCATCCCCTGTTTGAAATGAGTGTTCCCCTGACCGGCCCTGCGAAACTAGACGCTGGTCAGGGGGACAAGTATGGAATTTTAGGCGAGAGCCTCGCGGATTTCC
>JAUNRU010000122.1:0-2070 GCA_030535535.1 Corynebacterium casei | reverse complement strand
GGCCGTTCATGTCTTCTTCCCGCATGTCGCGCGCGCTGTCTACGCAAGGCGAAGCAGGAAGGAGTGGTTGCATATCTGAAAGGAATGAACACTAACGTGTTGCGTACACACCTAGCGGGCGAACTCCGCAAAGAGCTGACCGGCGAAACCGTCACCCTTACCGGTTGGGTTTCCCGACGTCGTGACCATGGCGGCGTTATCTTCATTGACCTGCGCGACCGTTCCGGTCTTGCACAGGCTGTCTTCCGTGAGTCTGAGGTTGCTGAGCAAGCTCATGAACTTCGTTCGGAATTCGTTGTCAAGGTCACCGGTATCGTTGAGGCCCGTCCAGAGGGTTCTGAGAACCCAAATCTGGCGTCTGGCGAAATTGAAATCAACGTCACCGAGCTTGAGGTGTTGAACAAGTCTGCAGCACTTCCTTTCCAGATTGATGACCCATCAACCTCCGGTGAAGTAGGCGAGGAAGCTCGTCTGCGCTACCGCTACCTGGACTTGCGCCGTAAGGCACAGGGCGATGCTCTGCGTCTGCGTTCGGCAGCGAACCGCGCTGCACGTCGCGTCCTGGATGCGCACGAATTCACTGAGATTGAAACCCCAACCTTGACCCGCTCCACCCCAGAAGGTGCACGTGACTTCCTGGTTCCAGCACGTCTAAAGCCTGGTTCTTGGTACGCACTGCCACAGTCCCCACAGCTGTTCAAGCAGCTGCTCATGGTTGCCGGCATGGAACGCTACTACCAGATTGCGCGTTGCTACCGCGATGAGGACTTCCGCGCGGACCGTCAGCCAGAGTTCACCCAGTTGGACGTTGAGATGTCCTTCGTTGATCAGGATGACGTCATCGCTTTGGGCGAAGAGATCATCTCTGAGCTGTGGAAGCTCATCGGCTATGAAATCACCACCCCAATTCCACGCATGACCTACGAGCATGCAATGAAGTACTACGGCTCCGATAAGCCAGACCTGCGCTTCGACATCAAGATTGTGGAGTGTCAGGACTTCTTCAAGGACACCACCTTCCGCGTATTCCAGAACGAATACGTAGGCGCGGTTGTCATGGAAGGCGGCGCTTCACAGCCTCGCCGCCAGTTCGACGCCTGGCAGGAATGGGCAAAGCAGCGCGGCGCAAAGGGCCTTGCCTACATCACCGTTGCCGAAGACGGCACCCTCGGTGGCCCAGTAGCAAAGAACATCACCGACGCTGAGCGCGAAGGCATTGCTGGGCACGTTGGCGCGAAGCCAGGCGACGCAATCTTCTTCGCCGCTGGTGACACCAAGTCTTCGCGTGCATTGCTTGGTGCAGCACGTGGTGAGATTGCTCGTAAGAACGACCTCATCAAGGAAGGCGACTGGGCATTCACCTGGGTTGTGGACGCTCCTATGTTTGAGCCAGCAGCCGATGCGACCGCATCCGGTGACGTAGCCCTGGGCAACTCCAAGTGGACTGCTGTACACCACGCCTTTACCTCTCCTAAGCCAGAGTGGATGGATTCCTTTGATGAGAATCCAGGTGAAGCAACCGCCTACGCATACGACATTGTGTGCAACGGCAACGAGATCGGCGGCGGCTCCATCCGTATCCACAACGGTGAAGTGCAAAAGCGTGTCTTCAACGTCATGGGTATTGGCGAAGAAGAAGCACAGGAGAAGTTCGGCTTCCTGCTCGACGCCTTCAAGTATGGTGCACCACCACACGGCGGCATCGCGTTCGGTTGGGATCGTATTGTGTCCCTGCTCGGCGGCTTTGACTCCATCCGTGACGTCATCGCCTTCCCTAAGTCTGGTGGCGGAGTCGATCCATTGACCGACGCGCCAGCACCAATTCCTGCGCAGCAGCGTAAGGAAACCGGCGTTGATTTCAAGCCAGAAAAGGCAAAGAAAAACGCTGAGGCGAAGTCCGAAGACCAGGCTGAAGCTTAATACAAAAGCTTTAGCTATCGGCTTTCCGCGGACAATGCGCGGGACCAAGAATCTAGCTTGAGGCACCACTAATTTCCGCGACAAAATGAAAGTCGTGGTAATAGTGGTGCCAGACCTGAGGAGTAGACCGTGAACCTGGAACAACAACAA
>JAUNRU010000121.1:0-2077 GCA_030535535.1 Corynebacterium casei | reverse complement strand
TTTCATCCCACAGTGGATGTCCGTCCGGCAAAGGTTCTGGGTCCGTGACGTCCAGGCCAGCACCGGCGATAACGCCGTTCTTAAGCGCTTCAGTAAGAGCGTCGGTATCAACCAAAGGGCCGCGGCCAACGTTGACCACAACGGCATGCTGTGGCATCTTTTCCAGAGCATCCGCATTGACCATGTGGTGAGTTTCAGGAGTGAGTGGTGCCAGCATCACGAAGTAGTCCGCAGCTGGCCAAACCTCATCAATCTGGTCGAAGGTGAATACTTCATCGGCGCCGTCGACAGGCTTTCCAGAACGGTTTACCGCAATAATCTTCGGGCCAAAGCCCTGCAGCATCGAAATCAGCTTCTTGCCAATTCCACCCGCACCGATAATTGCCACGGTCTTGTCTTCAAAAAGGAAGGTCGTATTCGCTTCGGCCTCATCACGTACAGACCAGGTCTTAGTCAGTGCCATACGCTTGTGTGAGTGCAGCTGCGCCAACAGCAGGGCGATGGTGGACTCTGCAACCGTGGAGTCATAAATACCTGCCGCATTGGACCACCGCACGCCATACTTCTTGTGTGTATCTGCAATCAGGTCCAAGATCCCATCCACACCAGCAAAAGGAACCTGAATAAACTTCACGGACTCCGGAAGCTCCTCTGGAAAATCCGGGGTCTTGCCCGAGAAGAACACAAAATCAGGATTCTCAGAAAGCTCAACCTGGGTGTGCCCAGCGGCATCGAGTGCTTCGGCGGATTCTTCCCAGACGGTAGGAACCATTGCGTACTTCATTATTAATAACCTGCTTTCGGATCGATAAGAGTAGGAAGAGGCTTGCCCTCTTCCCATGCTGCAGCATTTGCGTTGAAAATTTCACCCAAATGGAAATCTGCTACCTGCCAGCTTGCCCCCATATGTGGAGTCATGGTGCAATTTTTCATTCCCCACAATGGATGGTCATCTGGCAAGGGTTCTGGATCTACTACCTCTAAACCTGCGCCGGCTATCTCCCCGGTGTGCAGTGCCTCCACCAAGTCATCGGTATTGACCAGCTTTCCGCGGCCGACGTTAATGAGGATGGCGGATTTCTTCATCGCCTTAAATTTAGCGGCATCTACCAGCCCAATCGTTTCCTCAGTCAACGGCATAATCAGCACGATGAAATCGGCTTCGGACCACACCGATGTGGCATCGCTAAGCGAAAGCGAAACGTCCGCTCCTGGTACTTCTCTGCCTGAGCGATTAACCGCCGTGATGTGCACGCCGAAAGGCGCAAGCATTGAAATTAATTCCTGCCCGATGCCGCCTGCCCCAAAGATGGCGACGCGTTTGGGCGCATGCCCATTCGGCGTATACAACCACGCCTGGGACTCATCAATCTCGCGTGCCCCATCCCATGTGGCTTCCAAAGCGAAGCGTTTATGGTGATGCGCCTGAGATAACAACAAGCCCAGCGCAGACTCTGCGACAGGCTTGGCAAAAGCACCCGCGGCATTGCACCACGGGACACTGTTATCGGTTAAAACACCGCCCTCAATCATCTGATTAACGCCGGTGAAACAATGCTGCACGAATTCAATATTCGCCGGCATCTCTGGGACATCCTCCGCCTTGGACGAGGTGTTGATATACACCTGCGCTTGGTCGATGGAGTCCACTTCTTTGTGGCCAGCAGCATCAATATCAGCTTTCATCTGCGGCCAAGACCTAGGCCCGAAAAAATATTTCATGAACCTAGGTTACGTCACTGACATGCTATTTTCTGGCGAGTCAGACGCGAGATGCGAAATTTGAAAGATAGTCCGCGTGCACCACTGGGCGACGCAGACGGTCCGGCAGCTCAGTGCTTGGCTTGCCCGCCATCTGCCGCAAATCAGTTGAATCCACGCTGACTTCACCGCGGCCAATAATCTGACCATCGGGACCGACAATCTCCACAATTTCGCCGGCAGTAAATTCGCCGTCGACATCAGTAATGCCAACCGACAGCAGGGAGTGGCGATCTACTGTCACCGCTTTCACCGCGCCTTCATCAATGCGAATCACGCCGCCGGTATCAGCCGAGTACAGCGCCCAGAACTTCCA
>JAUNRU010000070.1:0-11850 GCA_030535535.1 Corynebacterium casei | reverse complement strand
CCAGGAAACGCTTCGCTGCGGCCACGTTCCGCTTCGGAGAGAGGTAAAAGTCCAGAGAACACATAACTACCCGCCAGGAACTGGCCTGCCAGTCAGGTACCTGCCGGTACCACCGTGTTTGCTTGTCCAGCTCAGGGGCGTATTTCTGGACCCAGCGGTAGATCGTGGTGTGATCGACCGGCACGCCCCGCTGAAGTCATCATTTCCTCCAGATCGCGGTAGCTCACCCCGTAGCGGCAGTACCACCGCACTGCCCACAGAATGATGTCACGGGGGAAATGACGACCGGAGAAGATACCCATGGCTGTGATTATTTCACGTCGCTCTTCCTACTGCCCCAACTTTGCAACAGCACCATCATTATTAACACCGGATCCGTGCCGGTTATCCCCGATATCCCCGGTGTGGATTCCACGCGCGTCATTGACTCCACCCAAGTGCAGCATCTGCCTGAAAAACCGGAGTCTTTGGTGGTTGTTGGCGGCGGGCCGATTGGCATGGAATTTGCCACGATGTTCGCGCAATTTGGCACCAAGGTCACCATCTTGGACCACGGCGAATCCTTCGGCGCAAAGTTCGATGCAGACGTAGCCGAAGCATTCAAGGCAGATTTGGAAGCCAAGGGCATCACCATCATCAACAGCGCCGATGTGGAAAGTGTTAAAGACACTGCCGACGGAAACACCGACGGAATCACTGTTGTTTACTCCGGCGGAAAGACTATCGATGGAAGCTACGCGCTGTTTGCCATTGGCCGCCGCCCCGCAACCGATGACCTAGGTCTTGATGCCGCTGGTATTAACACCACCAAGCGTGGCGCGATTGAGGTGGATGAGCATCTGCGCACCAATATCGATGGCGTCTATGCCGCCGGCGATGTCAACGGCGGCCCGCAGTTCACGTACGTGTCTTATGACGACCATCGCGTGATTTTGTCCGACCGTTGGGGCGACGGCAAGCGTGTGACCACCGGGCGTTTGATTCCTACGACGACGTTTATCAACCCACCGCTATCCACCATCGGCTTAGGCGAAAAGGACGCACGCGAGGACGCCGCTTCCCGCGGGCACAGCGTAGATGTGCGCTTTAAAAAGATTGCGGATATCCCCATCATGCCGCGCCCAAAGATTGTGGGCACCCCGCAGGGCATTGCCAAGTTCATCATCGATGTCGAAGACGACCAGATTCTGGGCGCAACGCTTTACTGCGTTGACTCCCAAGAACTCATCAACCTCGTGGCCGTTGCCATGAGCAACAAGATCCCCGCCTCTACTATTGGCACAGGGATCTACACCCACCCATCGAGCTCCGAGGTCTTCAACGCCCTGCTTGCCTAACTCTGCTTGCTTAGTCTTGCCTAGTCTTGCCTAGGCTTACTAAGTCCTAGTTCTTGGAGGCGTAGTAGCGTCCCATGAATTCATCGCGGTAGGCCTCGTAGTAGCCACCGTCGATGGATTCACGGATGTTGTCCACCAGGCGGATCATGAACTGCAGGTTGTGGATGGTGCACAAAGTTCCTGCCAAGAACTCATTGGCTTTGAGCAAGTGGCGGATATACGCACGGGAGTAATTCTCCGAGACATATCCGCCGAATTCTTCATCGATTCCACGGAAGTCACGCTTGAACTTCGCGCCCATCAAATTCATGCGGCCATCAAGCGTGTACACGCCACCACGGCGACCCAGACGAGTTGGCGCGACACAGTCAAAGGTGTCAGCACCGGCCTCAATCGCTGTAAACATGTCATCTGGTTCTGAGATACCCAGCAGGTGGCGTGGCTTGTTTTCTGGCAGCTCATCACAGCACCAGCCCACGATGGTGCCCAGGTTTTCTTTCTCCAGAGCACCACCCAGACCGAAGCCACCAAAGCCACGCTTGCCCTCTGCTTCTGCCTGCTCTGATAGCTGAACCAGCCCACGGGTGGCCTGACGGCGCAGGTCTTCATACTGTGCGCCTTGCACAACGCCCCACAGGGACTGCTTTGGGCGGTGAGTGCGCTCATTGGTCAAACGGTCATGCTCATCCAAGCAGCGCTTGGCCCAACGGTGCGTGCGGTCCACAGATTGTTCTTGGTAGACGCGGGTATCCACCAGCGTGGTCAGCTCATCAAAGGCAAACATGATGTCCGCGCCCAGGCCGTGCTGAATCTGCATGGAAACCTCTGGTGTGAAGCGGTGCTTGGAGCCATCAATGAAGGAACGGAAATCAACGCCGTCCTCGTCCACGTGTGCAAGGCGCTCTTTCTTTACTGCGCGAATGTCGCCCTCGGTCAACTTTGCCACGTCCATGGCAAGGACCTTTTTAAAGCCCACGCCCAAGCTCATGACCTGGAATCCGCCGGAGTCTGTATAGGTTGGGCCGTCCCAGTTTTCAAAGGCGCCCACGCCTCCTGCTTCATCCACAATGTCATGGCCTGGCTGCAGGTACAGGTGGTAGGCATTGGACAAAATAGCCTGCGCACCAGTTGATTTAATCTGCTCAGGGGTGAGCGTCTTCACGGTTGCTTTGGTTGCAACCGGGATAAACGCCGGGGTTTGGATATCGCCATGTGGGGTGTGAATAACACCGGTACGGCCGTGATTGCCGGGGCTACCATCGCCCAGGCGGGTAGTCACGTCAAAGGAAAGATCATCAGAGTGCTCGTGGCTCATAGCCACCTAGTCTAATGCGAGCCCTATCTGCGCCGGATCTTCACCTAATCTGTACTGGCTTTGTGCTTTTCTTCCCACTCTTTTTCTAGTGCCGTGCCTTCAATATCTAGCGGTGGCATTGCCTTATCCATCCACTTTGGAAGCCACCACGTGGCTTTGCCCATGAGGAACATGGTGGCAGGAACCAATGACATTCGGATGAAGAAGGCATCGAAGAATACGGCAACCGCCAGTGCGAAACCGAAGATTTGAATGAACGGTAGCGGCTGGTTAATAAACGCCACGAAGACCGAAATCATGATGATGGCCGCGGCAGTGACCACTCGTGCGCCTTGGGTAAAGCCGACGATGGTGGATTCATCCACACCCGAATACGGCGAGCCCGGCGATGGTTCACCGCCCGTGTGCGAGTAGTGCTCACGCATTCGGGTGACCAAGAATACTTGATAGTCCATAGCCAACCCGAAGGTGACGCCGATAAGGAAGATTGGCATGAAGGAAATCAGCGGACCGGGCGCAGGAACCAAATCCCACAGGCCTTCCTGCCACACCAGAACAGTCAGACCGAAGGCACTGCCCACGGACAGTAGGAAGCCGAGTGCTGCGACCAGCGGGACAAGTAGCGAACGGAAGACCAAGAACAGCAGCAAAATAGCCAGCCCCACCACAAGGGCCAGATATAGCGGCATGGCTTCTTCCAAGCGTTCTGTGATGTCCAGCTGCACTGCAGTTAGACCCGTCATGCCGAGTTCCGCGCCGGTGGAATCTTCAATGCGACTGGTTGCCTCACGCAACGCGCTGGCCACGCCAACGGTTGCCGCATCAGTTGGGGAAGTCTGCGGGGATACCATAATCTGCGCTGCTTGGCCGTCTTCGCTCAAGCCCACAATCTGCGCATGGCGCACGCCACCGACACGTTTAAGCGCATCCGCGGTGTACATGTATGAAGACAGCTGTGCTTGTTCTTCTACTGTGGAATCTTCGCCCTGCGCTGCCATCAGTGGCTGCAGTGCTGCCGATTCAGTGTTGATGTTCTCCGCATCAACGATGACCAAGAATGGACCGTTGATACCTGGGTAGAAACCTTCCGACAGCAGGTCAGCTGCTTTACGCTGCGTGGTATCCGGATTAGAGGTGGTATCTGCTGGCAAAGACAATTCCATGTTCAGCACCGGCGCGGACAGTGCACCCAAACTCAGCACCACGAAAGCCATGACGACACCCGGCATCTTGCGCACCGAGCGCACCCAGCGGTTGCCCATGGTTGGGGTCATGCGGAACTTGCCCTTAGGAGGTTCAGCTTCAGCTGGCGCGGCAGCACCAAACTCCGCATCTGTGATTTGATCGCCTGCAACGCCAACTTCATTCGCCAGTTGCGAGGACTTCATGCCCTGTTTGTTGGCTTTATTCTTCTTCGCGCGGCGTCGGTTACCCGCCACACCTGGGATGCGGCCCGCGAAAGCCTTATCGCCCAGCACGCCCAGCAGCGCCGGGATGAGGGTCAGTGCAACGACCACGGAAATGGCCACGGTTCCGGCCGCGGCCAGACCCATGGCGGTGAGGAAGCCAATATTGGCAACAATCAGTGCGAATAGCGCAATGAACACTGTGGCACCAGCGAAGACCACCGAGGAACCGGCCGTACCGGCAGCCATACCGGCTGCATCCGGCCCATCCTTGGTCTCACGCTCTGAGCGGTAGCGCGACAAAATAAACAGTGCGTAGTCAATGCCCACCGCCAGGCCAATCATCACAGCCAGAACCGGAGTGATGTTGTTGAGCTCGACCCAGTGCGTTGCAATGAACAAACCCAGCGAGCCCAGGCCCACGCCAATCACTGCGGAAATCAGCGGCATGCCTGCGGACACCAAAGAACCGAAGGTGAAGATCAGAACCAGGAACGCAACGCCAATACCGATGAGCTCTGAGGTGGTATTCACCGCGATTTCATCGCCGAAACCAGCACCGCCGGCCTCCACCTGGAGCCCCAAGTCACGGCCAATGTTCATCGCATCAGTAACGATATCCTTGTCGGACTGCTCAACCGAGTATGGGCTTTCCGCATCAAAGTTGAAGGTGGTGTACGCGATGGTCTCATCTTCATTGACCATGGACAGGTTGTCAGCGTCTTCACGCGCTGCTTCTTCTGGCAGACCCATCTCTGTGAACTGGTCAACGATGCCTTGTTCAAATTCCGGCGAGAACTCAATCGGATTACCAAAGCGCATGGTATCGCCCATGGCCAGGTTGTCTTCGAGGTAAGCAATCACCTCATCAATGGCTTCAGAATTTTCTGGATCTGAAAGCTTCTCCCCGTCCGGGGCTTTGAACACTAAGTTCACGGAGGCCGCATTGGCGGGGTTACCACCTTCAGGGAAAAGTTCCACCGTGCGATACGTTGCCTCAATCGCCGGCGTGCCAGAGATGGAGAACTCTGAAGTCATGGGCTTCATCAGCGTTGCCGCTGCGCCGCCGACTCCTGCGAGCAACAGAACCCACGCGATGATGACTTTCCACTTGTTGAGGTACGACCAGCGACCTACGCGGAAAAGAAACTTAGCCACAGTGACAAACTACCTTCAACCAGACAACAGAAAATGAACCCTAAGGCTTAGAAAAGACTAGAACCCCTAGTTTAGGCATGGATTGTTGTCACGGAAATTTCCCAGACCATGTCCCGGCTAAATCTATTCTCCTCTACGCAGATTTTATGTCTGCGCACAGAGTGCGAGGCGCGCCCAACGCCACGCGCATCAGTCATACTTTACCAAGGCCTACTTAGCGGAGTACTGCGCGTTGAGCGCTGGACCAGCGATCAGGCTGAGGAAGCCCACCAGCTGGTCGATGATTCCGAAGAAGCCACCAAGAGTCGGCATGATAGCCAGCAGCAGTGGCGCGAATGGGCCGGCGTTATCTTCAATGGCCTGGGAACTAAGCTGCTCAAACTCGTCTTGCTCGTTGGCGTCATCCTTGTCGCCGTCCTTATCGGAGTCGACATTTTCATCGGTGCTGCTCAAAGAAGAGGACTGGGAAGATGACTCCTCGCTAGACGCGTCTTCGCTAGACGCTTCTGCCGTGGCAGTCGCCTCAGTGGTGGTCTGTTCCTTGGTGGTGTCTGCCTGTGCGACACTCGTGCCGACCAAAGTGAGTGATACGGCAGCTGCTGCTATTGCGAGGCGGATGATCTTCATGCCTAAGATTCCTTTACTTCCAAATAATCTTTATGAATCTGTTACTAAGTAATTATCGGACTCAGCTTCACTTCATTACATAAGCAAATTGAATGATCGAGAGACCACGGCAATCGTCCATTAAACGCAATGTGAATCGCGCGCCCCTTTTTTAGAACTCACAGCTAATGCAAATGCCCTCTACTGCATCGACACTTTTTGGGAGAAAGTACCTCCCATCAAACGTTCCGGGATAGTTTACGCTCACATTTCCATTCGGACTCCCCCATTGAAGCCCCTGTATGCTCGCATGCATGATACGTAACTCCGGTCACACTATCGCTGATGCCATTGGTAATACTCCACTTGTTAGGCTCGATAGGGTGGCCCGAGATTGGAATTTCAATCTGTGGGCGAAGCTAGAGGCTTACAATCCGGGTGGCAGCGCTAAGGACCGAACAGCGCGTGCCATGGTCACGGCCAGCAGTCTCAATCCTGGGGCCACGGTCGTCGAGTCTAGTTCGGGAAACCTGGGTATCGCGCTTTCACGTGAAGCTGTGCTGGGTGATTGGACTTTTCACTGCGTTGTGGACCCGCGCGCGAATCGTACTACTGTCGCTCATATGAAAGCGCTTGGAACTGTGGTGCATCAAATCACTGAACCAGATCCTGAGACGGGCGATTGGCTTGTTGCGCGTCGGGCTCGCGTGGCTCAGCTACTTGAGCAGATGCCGGAGGCCGTCTGTTTGGATCAATATTCCAATACAGCGGCGTTTGTAGCGCACGATAAGGGCACAATGACAGAAATTGTGGCTCAGCTGGGTCACGCGCCAGATCATCTGCTGGTAGCGGTTAGCACCACAGGAACGATCGGCGGTTGCCTGCACTATGTTGCTTCGAACAATGTGGCTACCCAGGTCACGGCAGTAGATGCAGAAGGTTCAGTTCTTTTCGATGGCCATCCGGGCACCCGCCACCTTCCCGGTTTTGGTGCTGGCATGGTGCCGGAGCTTTCCAAGCAGCTATCTCCTCACAGGGTTATCCGTATTAAAGATCGGGCATCTGTTGACGCGGCCCGCACATTGGTCAGGACAGAAGCGATCCTTCCAGGAGCGTCAGGTGGGGCAGTTATCGCAGCTGTGGAAAAACTTCGGCCTAGTATCGCCGAAGGCAGTGATGTCGTGGTGATTGTGCATGATGATGGAACTAGGTACATGGACACGATGTACAACGACGATTGGGTGGAGAAAAACCTGTGATCAAGGTGGCAATCATCGGCGGCGGTCCACGGGGATTATGGGCCGCGGAAGAACTACTTGAGCTCGCACGACAACGGTCGGTGGATGTAGATCTTCATGTCTATGATGACGGATTTGGCGTAGCTTATAGTCTCGATCAACCCGAAGAATGGTTGGTCAATGTTCGCTCTTCTATTATCCGCACCCAACTGGGAAGCTTTGATGGATGGCTCCGTGCGCGCGGTGTCGGCACTGATTTTCCTCCCCGCCGGATGGTTGGAGAGTTTTTGGCGGATTCGTGGGCGGCTTTAAAACGATATCTACCTCGTGGTTGCAGTTTCACGGAACACGCAATGCATGTCGAAGATCTCGAACCCGATCCAGAATCAAACGGCCGATGGGCAGTACATGGTGAGCACTTCGATGAGGTGCTGTTAGCTACAGGTCATGCTGCGCACGGGCCGGGTGCGTTAACTCACCACGATGTCCCTGAAAACGTACGCCTTATTTCTTCTCCATACCCGGCCAGCAACCTGGACGATATCGGGCCACACGACCGTGTTCTTGTACGGGGAGCCGCGCTAACCTTTATCGACATCACGCGCGTATGCCAACCGGCAGTCTTTATTCCCATCACCCGCACAGGCCAACTAATGTCTTCTAAGCCTGATACTAGCGGGATTGTTCTCAGTGACATCTTGGACGCTGGAGCCCAGAAGATATCATGCGTCAAAGATCTATCTGAGCTTCAAGCGGTCCTTCATGATGTCTCGTACCAGGTGCAACAGCGCGCCGGCATAGAAAATGATGCTTGGGGCTTAGGAGTTGCTTGGCGCGATATGTATCCCAGCATTGTGGAACGCGCTTCTTACGGAGGCCGCGATAGTTTGAACGGGTTCGCGGAGTTAGCCCGCGAAATGGAACGCGTCGCTTTTGGCCCGCCACCCGAAAGTGCAATGCACCTTCAGACCCTCATCGAACAGGGAACGGTGGATATCTCCCACCTTGACCGCGGTAACGAACCGCTGACAGACCTCGTCAAAGAGCTGGACATCACGGTAGTTATTGACGCTGTAATACCACCACCTGGTGTTATTCCCGGAACCATAATTGGCCGCTTGGTTGAGCAAGGCCACGCTCATATCCGTCCTGGCACAAGAGGTTTAGATGTATCTCGTGACGGCTCGGTCATCGGTCAAAAACATTTAGCTGCGGTAGGTCGGATGACTGAAGATGTCGTGCTAGGAAATGATACTTTGTCACGAACCCTGCATGACGTTATCCCTCGTTGGGCACAGCGGGTTATAAACAGTGCATGTTCCGCCACCCACCATGCTCACGGCATCCCACCTCTGACTGCTCGCATCGAGTCATGGGCAGAAGAACTCGTGTCAGATCCTTCCACGTGCCGGGGCTTACTTGAGAAGTTCGGCAGTCCCGTCAACGTATTACATGCGGGCTCGCTTCCAAACAATATTGATGAGCTAGTTAATGCAGGCAAGAAGATGGGTGTGGATACCCGAATCTTTTTTGCCCGCAAGGCCAATAAGGCATTAACTTTCGTTGACACCGTACGCGATGCAGGACATGGTGTTGACGTGGCTAGTGAGCGTGAGCTGGCGCAAGTGCTCGACCGAGGAGTACTAGGCGAGCGAATCATTTTATCAGCAGCTATTAAACCGGATCGCCTACTTGAACTAGCAATTTCCCAAGGCGTTGTTATCTCTGCAGACTCACGCGATGAACTTGATCGGATCGCGGCCCTAGCCGCCGGCCGAGTTGCGCGGGTAGCTCCCCGTGTAGCTCCCGATCCTTTGTCCATGCCGCCAACGCGTTTTGGTCAACGAGCAGCTCAGTGGGCAGAACATCTCAATACGCCAATCCCTGGCATCGACATTGTCGGGTTGCATGTTCACCTTCATGGCTACGCAGCAAAAGACCGTTCCATTGCCCTTCGTGAGTGTTGCAATCTCGTCGATTCTCTCCGTAGCTCGGGTCATTTACCCCAATTCATAGATATCGGAGGTGGCGTGCCTATGAGCTATATCGACTCCTCTGAACAATGGGCTCGCTACCACGATGCGCGTAATGCCGTATTAGATGGCTATGCCGATCCTTTCACATGGAAAGCTGACCCACTGTCCAACACCTACCCTTTCCACCAGTCACCAGTTCGCGGAGCATGGCTTGAGGACGTACTTGCTGACGGTGTTGCGCAGATGCTCATCGAGCGCGGGCTGCGCCTGCACTTGGAGCCCGGCCGGAGTTTGCTTGATGGGTGTGGCCTCATTCTGACGGAAGTGGCCTTTGTTAAGACTCGCAGTGACGGACTGCCATTGGTTGGAGTGGCAATGAACCGTACACAATGCCGCACGACATCCGATGATTTTCTAATTGACCCACTGCATGTCACTGATAGCGTGAATCAGACTGAAGGCGAAGAACTTGAAGCCTATTTAGTGGGCGCCTACTGCATCGAAGACGAGCTCATTTTACGCCGTCGTATTCGCTTCCCGCACGGCGTTAAGCCAGGTGATGTCATTGCTATCCCTAATACTGCCGGATACTTCATGCACATTCTAGAAAGTGCATCCCACCAGATCCCGTTAGCCGCCAATGTTGTGTGGTCGCTAGGTGAAAGAGACGACATCGATAACCTAAGTTGATTTCCCTATGCTGGGTGGTGTCCAATGATTCGTTCGAGGAAAGAGGCACAGAAAATGCCAGAAGATCCACGTACGCTATACCCCACTGTTGACCCAGAAAAACAAACACAACCCGAACCAGGCCTTGACGTTGAACTGTCACCACAGGCAGACATTGGCCTTGATAATTACCAAGGTAGCGGCAGATTACGGGGCCGAAAGGCTTTGGTCACCGGCGGGGATTCCGGTATTGGCGCAGCCGTAGCTATTGCTTATGCACGCGAAGGCGCCGACGTAGCCATTGCTTATCTTCCAGAAGAACAACCTGATGCCGACCGTGTCATCAAAGCCATTGAAGATACCGGCCAAACAGCATTTGCATTCCCAGGCGATTTCAAGGACGCAGAATACTGCCGCACGCTGGTGGAAAAAAGCGTCGAGGCTCTCGGCGGCCTAGACATCTTGGTCAATAATGCTTCACGCCAAGTATGGGCTGATGGCCTGACCAACATTGATGATGAAGATTTTGATCACACCATGCAGGTCAATCTGTACGGGACATTTCGCGTCACCAAGGCCGCTATCCCCCACTTGCAGCCAGGTTCTTCCATCATTTTCACATCCTCGATCCAGGCTTATGAACCTTCAGCCACCTTGTTGGACTACGCCATGACGAAGGCCGCTATGAACAACCAGTCCAAGGGCTTAGCCACCAGCCTTATTGACCAAGGCATTCGCGTAAACTCTGTGGCACCAGGGCCATTTTGGACTCCGTTGCAGCCAAGCCACGGCCAACCGCAGGAAAAAATTGAAGGTTTTGGCCAACACGCACCAATCGGCAGAGCTGGCCATCCAGTCGAGTTAGCCGGCGCTTACGTCTTCCTAGCATCTGATGAAGCAAGCTACGTTGCCGGTGAAACCCTGGGCGTTACCGGAGGAACACCCACCCCTTAAGCGAAACAACTCTCATGAAGCTGCAACTACGCTGATTGAAAACCTATCCAGTACCGCTCTTGGCTTGATTCTCATCCGAGGGCGGTACTTGTTGGTTGTCTAGCGCTTCCACCACTGCTACGACTGTATCCTGCAGTTTCCAGTCCAATTCTTCAATCTGGTTTCGCAAATGGCCAGTTTCTTCCAGAGTAGGCACGTAATCAGATACTGGAACTACAAACATTTCCGTATGGAAGATGTGCCCCTGGTCGCGAATGCGCGCCCGGGCTTGCAAGACCCAACCCGTCTCGCGAGCGAGTTTCTCGGCGTCGTAGGTGAGCGGATGGAATGCCGAGTTATCATACCGGGTGGCACGAGCATCACTGAGTCCTGACACAGCTGCCTTGATATTGGTAATTCCGTCTTTCACGATAGACACTGAAATTACTAATGCGGCGATAGAGTCAGCCCACCAGAACCCGAGACCAATACCGAGCACGCCGACAATAGTGGCAGCCGCAGTACCCCAATCTGCCTTCGCCATATCAGCATCTGCGTAAAGCAACTTATCGTGCAGTTCTTTGGCCAGGCGAAGCTTCATTCGGCCGAGAATCACCATCGGGATAGCGGTGATAGCCATGATGGTAATCATCAGCCACCCCATCCAAATATCATGGCCAAAGAGGACTATCACTCCAATCGGAGGTTTTTCCTGCTTTATAAGGGCCGAAATTGACTCATAGACCAATAGACCGCCCATGATGAGCAGCGCCATCGCGGCGGCTTGATGGCCGATCGCAATAGCGCGGTGATAGCCATAAGGCTGTTTTCTATTGGCCGCTATCCGGATAATCCGCGAGGCAATAAGAAAGGCAACGGGAGGGACCAAAGAAAGCATATCTTCTACCCACGCGCTACGCATCGCCTGTGATTGCCCGGCAACAATTCCGACCAAAATGATAGTGACGCTGACAAAACCGATGGTGACCCACTCTAAACGCACAGCCTTGTGCATCGTGTCCTGCAGCTTCTCAGGAAGCCTGTCGTGCTTTGGTTTCCCTAGCTTATCCATCCTGAGCTTCATGAAATCTCACCAAACTCCTTCGCCAAATAACGCTCCAGTGCCACCAGCAGCTCATTTTCTCCGAGCCGGGTGCCCATCACCATGCTTTCCCCATCAACCTTCGTATACGGACGAGTAAACGCCATATG
>JAUNRU010000069.1:4177-11931 GCA_030535535.1 Corynebacterium casei | reverse complement strand
TTGGTGGTGGACTCATCAAAAGGTGCCGGGATGGTCGCGGTAACAGTGTTGTCCAGGTACTTGGTGTCAAAGCCGTAGAAGCCTTCATCGGAATCTTCCGTGCCGTTAAGCTTCGCCGGCACAGAGGCCACGAGCTCACCGTTGGGGTATTCCAGCACGCCGACTTCTACCTCAGCGCCGAGCAGCTCTGCTTCCACAATGACCTTGTCATCAAAGGACGCAGCCTCGGCAATAGCGCCGTCAAGCTCCTCCCAGGTGCTGACCTTGGACACACCAATGGAAGAACCACCGCGGGCAGGCTTTACGAACACCGGCAGACCCAGGTGCTCTTTTTCCTCAGCGGTCAGCTCAGTACGCCCGCGCAGGATGACGTCGCGGGTGACGGGCAGACCTTCAGCCACCATGAGCTTGCGCATAAACTCTTTGTCCATACACACAGCAGAAGACATCACGCCGGTGCCAACATACGGGATGCCGGCCATTTCAAATACGCCCTGGACGGTGCCGTCCTCACCATTAACGCCGTGCAACGCCGGGAATACAACGTCAATTTCTGCGTGCAAAGTGCCGCGGGTGACGTTGTGAATCTGACCCGCGCCCACCGGATTCAAAGAAACGGTCAGCTCATCGGCTTCTTCTACCTCAGGCAACTTGCCGTCTGTGATCTCCAAACCTTCCGTGACACCAATGGTCCAGGTGCCCTCACGGGTAATAGCGATAGGAACAATCTCATAGCGCTCAGGGTCCAGATTGTTCATAATGGCGCCGGCAGTTACGCAAGAGACAGAGTGTTCAGTACTTTTGCCACCATAGATGACAGCTACGCGCGTCTTTGAAGTCATAGCGATTAAGTGTAGCGATTAAACTTCTGACTTCTTACTGCGACCCATCAGTGCCGTCGTCATGTCATCCACTGACAAATCTTTATGACACACGCCAAACACAGCCTGAGTCAGCGGCATATCCACGCCATGATCCATGGCCAGACGGTAGACCGAGGCCGAGGAGAACACGCCCTCAGCCACCTGACCATTAGTAGCCGCAGCGGCTTCTTCTAGGCTGCCGCCTTTACCCAAGCGGTAGCCGAAGGTGCGGTTACGGGAAAGCTCTGAGGTACAGGTAGCCACCAAGTCACCCAAGCCAGCAAGACCAGCAAAGGTGCGCGAGTCCGCGCCGAGTGCCTCACCCAGGCGGGTAATTTCCGCCAGGCCGCGGGTAATCAGGGTGGACATGGTGTTAGTACCCATGCCCATGCCGGTGGCCACACCACAGGCCAAAGCAATCACGTTCTTACACGCGCCACCGATTTCACAACCGATGACATCAGTGTTGGTATACGGGCGCAGATAAGGCGCGGACACCGCAAGCTGCACGGCCTTCGCGCGGTCCTCATCCGGACAGGCAATCACCGTGGCAGCGACCTGCTCATCAGCAATCTCCCGCGCCAGGTTCGGACCAGACAACACCGCAACACGGTCAGCGGACGCGCCAGTGCACTCCGCAATGACCTCGCTCATGCGCTTGAGAGTTTCTGTCTCAATACCTTTAGAGATGGAGACCAACGTGGCATCGGCAGGCAAATGCTTTGACCACCTGGCCAAGTTATCGCGCATGGTCTGCGAAGGCACCGCAAAGACCACAATGTCTGCCGCCTCCAAGGCTTCCTGGGCATCAGTGGTGGTAGCAATAGCCTTAGGCAGCAAGATATCTGGCAGGTAGTCAGCATTAATACGCGTGGTGGCAATAGTCTCAGCCAACTCGGCGCGACGTACCCACAGGCGTACCTCGCTGCCGGCATCAGCAAAGACCTTAGCCAGCGTGGTTCCCCAGGAACCCGCGCCCATCACTGCAACCTGTGCCATTAAACAACCTTTCACAAACGTATCAATCGCATCCCATCATAAAACATGCAAGCCCTTCACCCTGTCACAACTGCTGACAGGGTTTAGGATAAGGAAGAACCAACCACCCCCAAAGGAGCACACTGTGGCCAAGACACCCAAGGTTAAAGACATGCACGAAACCGATAAGGACATCCAGTGTGACACTTTCATCTCCGGCCGCTTGCAGCAGGTTCCCGTGGATCCCAATGCCGAATTTGAGCGCACCACCCTTGCCGCGGGCGCTATCTTGTGGCGCGGTAACTCCGCTGCCCCAGAGGTAGCCCTTATTCACCGCCCACACTATGACGATTGGTCACTTCCCAAGGGCAAAGTGGACCCCGGCGAGTCACTTCCTGCCACCGTGGCGCGTGAGTTGTGGGAAGAAACCGGCTACCACGTCAAGCTGGGCAAGCTGGTGGGCAAGGTGTCCTACCCGGTGCAGGGCCGTACCAAGGTGGTCTATTACTGGCTGGCACAGGTTCTTTCCGGTGAGTTCACCGCCAATGAAGAAGCCGATGAATTGGTGTGGATGCCCATCGCCGAAGCTCGTGAGCGCGTGACATACAAGCTGGATGAGGACGTGTTGGATAAAGCGCTCAAGCGCTTGCAGCTGATGCCAGAGACCATGGTGTTGTATGTCCGCCATGCCCGCGCGCATGACCGCAAGACGTGGAGCGGGGATGACAATCTACGCCCGCTGGATAAGAAGGGCCGCCGCCAGGCGGAGATGCTCATCGCGGAGCTGTCCCCCTATCAGCCCACCGCCATCTATTCCGCGGCACCAGACCGTTGTCTGCAAACAGCTGCACCTTTAGCCGATGAGCTCAATCTTCCCGTTCACGTTGACGCCTTGCTTGGCGATGACGCCTGGTTAGACCAACCCATCAAAGCCCGCTTGGCTTTCGATGCCATCGTTGCCCGCGGCGGAACCCCCGTGGTGGTCTCCCAAGGACTGACCATCCCATCAGTCATTGAGCAGCTGGCGCCGAAGTTCATGGACACCGATGACCTCAAAGTAAAGAAGGCTTCTGTCTGGGTGCTTAGCTTCCACGACGGCGAGCTCACCGGCGCCGACTACCTCGCCTCACCGCTGCCTGTGCGTTAATCGCGTCCTTCGATCATCCCGTGATTCGTTAATCTCGCTCGCGAAGATTAGCGAACCACCAGGTGAGGAATCTCGCCACGCACAGCACCCAGTTGAAGATCAGCAGCGCCAAAAAGCCCTGACTAATCACGTCAAAAATATGGTTTTGGGCATTGAGCGCCACAAAGTGCGTGCCCAGGCTAATGGTGCCCACCGGGAAGGTTGCACCCCACCACGCGGGGCTATAGGGAGCCCATGCGCGCACGGTGCGGATTTCATGAAACAGCGCATAAACACTGGCTGCCGTGCCCAGCGGAAGCATCACTGAGGCGTACAATAATCCGAAGTTATGTGGGAAGAGCAATTGCGCGGCGGCCGTAGATTGGCCAATCACACCAACTGGAATCCATGCCGTATTGCCCAGCAGCACCGGGATGGATGCCCGCCCGCGCATCAGCGAGAAATACACGTAGACAAATACCGGCACGCCGATGATCCACACCAGGGTAAACCCGAAGCGGCCCAAGTTGATAAAGCCCAATTGTGCAGCACTGGTTGAGGCCACCATGGGCACCACAAGGGCTAATCCCCACTGGAAATTTGGTGAGCCAACGAACTTGCGCCACTGGTTGATGGCAATGACAAAGCCGCCCAACCCGCCGGTGATATAGCCGATCAGCTGATAGATCATGCCACCGGTGACCACTGACCACGCGGAACCCAAAGAGATAACACCCATGGCAAACATGCCCCACGGGCCCATGTGTTCAGGGATAAAGCGCGGGGTGCGATAGCGCACCAGACCATAAAGTGTCACGGCCAAAATGCCGGTCGCGATAACCGCGAAGAACACAGCGGCATAGTCCACGCCGTGAATTTTGAGCAACGTCGAGATAATCGAGGTACCCATCAGCGAGCCAGTCCATGCTGGACCCGCTGGTGGGATGATTGATCTCTGAATTGGCACGTCACTCATAGTAGTACTCGCAACAACAAGCGCCCCAGGAAGCCTCAGAATCTAATCTGAACTGCTCCCTGGGGCACTAAAGGTGGCTGAATTTAAGCCTCAGTTACCGGGCCGGAGCCTGGTGCAACTGCTGGCTTGAATGCTGCGCGCGCTGACTCAAAGTTTGAGATAGCGTCTTCATCGCGCAGGGTCAGCCCGATGTCATCGAGGCCTTCCATCAAACGCCAACGGGTGTAGTCATCAATGTCGAAGCTGTAGACGTTGCCGCCCACAGTCACGGTGCGCGCTTCCAAATCGACGGTGACCTCAACGTCGCCGGATTCCAGCTGCTTCCAAATCAGCTCAATGTCTTCTTGCTCCATCAAGCCAGTCAGCATTCCGGCCTTGCCGGAGTTGCCACGGAAGATATCTGCGAAGCGGGATGAGAACACAGCCTTGAAGCCATAGTCTCCCAATGCCCACACCGCGTGCTCACGTGAGGAGCCGGTGCCGAAGTCAGCACCTGCAAACAGCACGGTGCCGTTCTTGTATGGCTCCTGGTTAAGAACGAAGTTCTCATCCTTGCGCCAGTTGGAGAACAGGCCATCTTGAAAGCCCGTGCGCTTGACGGACTTCAGGTAGACCGCTGGGATGATCTGGTCAGTATCAACATTGGAGTAACGCAGTGGAACGCCAATGCCAGTGTGCTTGGTGAACTTTTCCATGTCTTTTCCTTAAAACTCTTCCTCGCCCGAACCTTTAAGAAGCCTTGTCCTGCTCAACACCAGCAGCGCCGGTGCCAGCAGCCGAAGGATCCACCGGATCCAAATCAGCCGGCGAGGACAGGTGACCAGTTACCGCAGTTGCCGCAGCAACCAGTGGGGATACCAAGTGGGTACGTCCACCTGGGCCCTGACGGCCTTCGAAGTTGCGGTTGGAGGTGGATGCAGAGCGCTCGCCTGGCTTCAACTGGTCTGGGTTCATGCCCAAGCACATGGAGCAGCCTGCGGTGCGCCATTCGGCACCGAACTGGGTGAAGATCTTATCCAGTCCCTCATTTTCGGCCTGCTTCTTCACAACCTCAGAAGAAGGAACCACAATCATGCGGGTATCGGCTGCGATAGTGCGGCCTTCCAGAACCTCTGCCGCTGCGCGCAGGTCTTCAATACGCGCGTTGGTGCATGAGCCCAAGAAGACAGTGTCAATGGAGATATCACGCAGTGGCGTACCTGGGGTCAAGTCCATGTACTCCAGCGCCTTAGCAATAGCGGACTTCGCGTTGTCATCACCAGCTTGTTCTGGGTCTGGAACAACATCGCCCAAAGGCAGACCCTGACCTGGGTTGGTACCCCAGGTAACAAATGGGGTCAGCGCATCAGCATCAATTTCTACAACGGTGTCGAACTCCGCGCCTTCATCAGTAGGCAGGGTCTTCCAGTATTCAACGGCGGCGTCCCAGTCCTCACCCTTTGGTGCGAACTCACGGCCCTTGACGTATTCGAAGGTGGTCTCATCTGGTGCAACCATGCCTGCACGTGCGCCTGCCTCAATGGACATGTTGCAGATGGTCATGCGTGCTTCCATGGACATCTTCTGAATAGCTTCACCGCGGTATTCAATGATGTGGCCCTGTCCACCGCCGGTACCGATCTTGGCGATAATAGCCAGGATCAAGTCCTTTGCGGACACGCCTTCAGCCAAGGAGCCCTTGACTTCAATGGCCATGGTCTTAAAAGGCTTCAACGACAAGGTCTGGGTAGCCATGACGTGTTCCACCTCGGAGGTACCAATACCCATGGCGATGGAACCAAAAGCGCCGTGGGTTGAGGTGTGCGAGTCACCGCAGACAATGGTCATACCTGGCTGGGTAATGCCCAGCTGTGGTCCCACGGTGTGGACAATGCCCTGCTGGGCATCACCCATGGAGTGCAGGCGCACTCCGAACTCTTCACAGTTATCGCGCAGTGTTGATACCTGGGTACGGGATGTTTTGTCCAGGATCTCCAGCAGGTTACCGGTCTTAATGCCCAGGGTGGGGACATTGTGGTCCTCGGTCGCGAGATGCAGCTCGGGGTTGCGCATCTTGCGGCCGGCCAAACGCAGGCCATCAAAAGCCTGCGGGCTGGTAACCTCATGCAGGAGCTGGAAGTCAATATAGATCAAGTCAGGGGCGCCATTTTCACCTGGGGTTACCACGTGATCGCGCCATACTTTCTCTGCCAGCGTCAATTTTTTAGACATTTCACTACTCCACTTGAAATCTCACTAATTGGGACGTATGTTTCAGTATATGGGAGATTATAGCGCAGTGTCTGGCATTAAGGTACTCGATCGCGCAGTTGCGATTATGATGGCCGCCGCCAGCAAACCATCCACGCTCAATGATTTGTGCGAAACCACCGGCCTGCCACGTGCAACGGCACACCGTTTGGCCACCGCATTAGAGGCTCACCGCTTGGTAGCACGCACCCCGGAAGGCAAGTGGACCATCGGCCCCGCCTTCCCCGGCAACCGCGATGATTTGCTGACCACCGCGAAGCCAATCATGCAGCAGCTGATGGAAGATACCGGGGAATCTATTCAGCTGTATCAGTGGACGGACACGGCCCGTACCTGCGTTGCCACCGCTGAACCAACCCAGGGTCTACACAACGTTGTTCCTGTGGGCAGCCAGCTACCCCTGACTTCCGGCTCCGCTGCGCGTATCATCGCCGCTTTCGCCGATATCACCGTGGATGACGCCTCGTTTAGCGAATCTGACGTTAAGGCCGCCAAGCAAGCCGGCTACTCCGAGTCCGTCGAAGAACGTGAAGCCGGCCTAGCGTCTGTTTCCGCCCCTGTCACCGATGGCAACGGCCAGCTCGTCGCAGTCCTATCCATTTCTGGCTCCGTGGACCGCTTCCGCCCATCGCCTGCTGAAAAGTTCGGCGACCAACTCAACCAAGCCGCACAGAAACTCAGCTCCGGACTCTAACCTTCCACACCCTCAGTAGCTGCTCACCATCGCAATAATCGGTGAGCAGCTTCTTTTCTACCCCCTGAGCAGATCGGCGCATAACTGGGTCTACGACCTCCGCCACACCAAAGTCCGATCTTCCATCAATAATTCTGATATCCGGCTACTCGCTCGGCGCCTGGGCATGGGACCAAGTCACTGAACATCTCACCCAAGCCGGCTTTCACACCATCGCGATAACTCTTCCCGGATTAGATAAGCATGATCCGAAGCGCGCCACCCGCACGCTCGATGACCAAGTTGCCGCCATTGAATCAGTGATCGACGCTGAAGGCGGCAACGTCATCCTTGTTGCCCACAGCGGCGCTAATGGCCCTGTCAGCCTGGCGCTCGACCGAATCCCGCAGCACATCAATAAGGTTGTGTGGGTTGACTCCAGCCCCATGACCCCGGGTACTAGTTTCGATGCTGACTTTCCCAAGTCCGCAAAGTCACTTCCCCTACCACCATTCGAGGAGCTAAATACCCACGCCAGCCTCGAGGGCATTAGCAATGAACAGCTACATATCTTTCGTGAGAAAGCCGTTGCCCAACCAGGACCCGTTATCCGTGAGCCAGTGCACCTCAACAACGACGCACGCCTAGCCGTCCCAACCGTCCTCATCTGCACCTCGATGACAAGCGCAGAAATCATGGAGCTCGCCGCGGCCAACCACCCCATGTTCACGGAAGTACCGAAGCTTGACCACGTGGAGCTCATTGACCTTCCCACCGGACACTGGCCAATGTGGTCCTGCCCCGAGGAACTGGCTGAATTCATCGGCAACGCCGGCACCGACGTTAACTAATTGGTTTCAATTCCCCCACCAAGATGCACAAAAGCTG
>JAUNRU010000069.1:0-4077 GCA_030535535.1 Corynebacterium casei | reverse complement strand
GCTGAAACAAACAGTAACTGTCAGTAACAGTCAGCAACAATCCGTAACGACCAGTCGAATTACCCCTTCTACGCAGGGATAATCAATGCTAGAACCATCACGAATGGCAATGAGATGACCGAGGACAAGGTGGTTGCCATGGTCATGGTCTTCAGCGCACCCTTGGTGGTCAGGCCCAGCAGGGACTTGAACATCCAGAAGAAGTTACTGTTTACCTGCAGCGCGAACAGTGCACCGGAGGCGATGGCCAGACCCATCGCGATTGGGCTGACAGAAACGGCTCCCAGAATAGGTGCGATGATACCGGCCGCCGCAATTGCCGCAACGGAGACCGAACCGATGGCCAAGTGAAGAACTGCCGCTACGAACCATGCCAGCAGAATGATGGCGATGGTTGGCATGTTTTCATTCGCAGTAAACAAGTCTTCCAGAACCTGGTCCAGACCAGAGGCACCGATAACAGCACCCAGGGAGCCACCGACACCGGTGATCAGGAGAATCTCACCAGTGGTGCTGAAACCAGACTGCATTGCATCACCAGTGGTCTCATTTCCATCAGTGGCACGGGACAAGATGTATGCACCGAGCAAACCGATGAACAGCGCGATATTTGCATCACCGAAGAACTCAATGACCGGGTTAGCAAAGCCGAACAGGCCAGCAAACGCACCGAAGCCAATGAGCAGCAGCGGCACCAAAATTGGCAAGAACAATACGAACAAAGGCAACTCGCGCGCCTTTGACTGCTCGCTCGCAGCACCACCCACTGGAGTCGCTCCACCGGTGCCAGCACCACCGTTGCCACCAGCACCAGCTGATCCGACAGTCCCCACAGAACCAGTAGAACCAGACCCAGATTCTGCATTGCCTTCACCGACAGCAACCTCAGCGAACTCAGATTCGACTGGCTCGCTTTCATCGGATTCCGGCTTCCAGTAGTTGGTGCGAAGCATCATCTTCATGACGAAAGTGGTGAGCACAGCTGTCAGTGGGCCCAGGACGAGGCCGAAGAGCAGCCAGTTACCCAGTGGAATGCCCATCAAACCGGTAATGGAGATAGCGGCAAGACCAGGCACAACAAAGACGTAACCGGAGAAGATACCGGTACCAATGGCCGAAGCCATCAACGGAAGACCGCGCTTGCCCAGCACCGGGGCTGCGGAGCGAGCAACAGGGGCGGCAAGAACAACCTGTACGTCGACGTAAATCGAAGGCATGATCATGGACAGCAACAAGGCCATGGAATACGGCAGGCGATGTGCCCCGACTTTATGGACTAAAACTCTGACAAGTCTTGTAAACGCACCAGTCGATTGCATCAATGCGCCGATAAGAACACCGAAGCCAATCAGCAGACCGACTTCAATCATGATTTCGCCGAAGCCAACTGTGATGGCTTCAATCGTTCCGCCCAGTCCAACGCCGGTGGCAAGACCCAAGTACAGCGAACCAAGCACCAGACTGATGACCGGATCCACCTTGAAACGGATGATCAGAAGCACGACCACGACGATCGCGATAAGTGTATGAGCGGCTACCAAGGTGGCCCCTTTCTAAAAATGTGGAGTTGTCATTCATGGGCACACCCGAATGGCCAACAGATTTCCAACTGAGAATTGTAACAATCTTGTGAAGTACCGCATACAATTCGTTGCAAGTGAGGCCGCGCGCTCGATGTCAGATCCGCAGCCACTCTCACGTCTTGATCCATTAAGTAATATGTTTTCCTGCCGAATAAGATCTGATAATCATTCGTGAATAAAATGATTGCGTTATCCGCACAACTTCGTCCGGCAGGCGCACGCACAACCCAAGCCATTCACCCCGCCCACGGTTGAACGCACACAAATATGCCCCGATCCCACACAAAGGGATCGAGGCTTGCATCCACATTGACGCCAGAGCGCCACAAAAGAATCCACTTAGACCGGGTAATCTCCCGAGCCTTCAAACAGTTCCTCAAATCGGTCCAGCAATGCGCGGTACCGATGCAGAATCGGCAGGTCCATAAGGTAATCCTCGCGCAGACGCCTTTCGATTTTCGCGTAGACCGCGCAGTACCACCACCGCTGGGATTCTTTCCCTGAGTTAAAGCGCTGCCACAGCTCCTCGCCCACCTCGTCATAGTCGGCAAGTATTGAACTCAGGTTATGAACCTTGTCGCAGGCAGCAATCACTAGTGGTGGCGACGATATGAGATCCAGACGCGACAGGTAATCATCTGCGCGTTCCTGCCAGGTATTCAGCGATTTATCTTTGCTAATCATCCGGACGTATGTCGTGGCCAATTCACCAAAGTCGCGTTCCATGTCTTCGATGGAATATTTGTCCGAGGCGTCTTCGAGAACATCATGCAGAACCGCCGCGATGATGGTGTTTTCATCAACACCGGGCTGCTGGCTGACAAGGTGCATCACGCCATAGACGTGGGAGACATAAGGAAGATCCGTGCCTTTGCGCAGTTGCCCATCATGGGCCCAAGCGGCGGTGTTGATGGCACGAAGTACTCTCTGGCTCATAACAATTGAGTCTACCGAGAACAATTTTCATGTGAACGCGATTACACTTGGACGCCAACGAAGGCCGTCGGCGAATCTACAACCATCGCTTCAACTGAAAATTAGCTTCACAGTTGACTCCCGAAGTTTACGCCCCGGGAATTCTGGGCGATGTTCTAAGTAAGGGACGCCGAAACCAACTGACTTCTACCCGGCGAGATCTTCGCGGCGCCCCGCAAACTACACACCAGAAGAGACATCCATCGCGCTCCCCCTTGGGAGCAAGAGGAAGGACCTCATCATGAAACGCACGTTTGCTACATTCGCCGCAGCTACGGCGCTCACCCTGAGCGCCTGCGGTGCACCTGCCGAAGACGAAGCTGCGGCAACCTCAGAAGATGCTGCACCAACGTCCACTGTGACTCAGGTTGTCACGGAAGAAGAATCCGAAGCACCAGCTGAGACCGACGGTGCCAATGACGGCGCCGAAGGTGAAACCGAGGCCGCGGAAGGCACAGCCACCGGTGGTGCAGGAACCCCGCCGCCGGAAGACGGTGAGACGCCACAAGAGCCCGAGCAACCAGAACAGCCGGAGCAGCCAGACCAGACACTGGAAGAGTTCCAGGAAGTGATGGCTCAAGAGATGGTCAACAACGGTAACATCGGTGACACATTTACTATCGATGGCCAGCCCACCGAACTCTGTGTCCACGGCGACGGCTACGGCCTCAACGTTGTCACTGCTGGTGCCAACACGTCGTGTGAATTCGCAAAGAGCGTCATGACCGCAACTACTGGCGACACCGATCCAACGCAGGACAATGTGCGCAACAGCATGCCGCAAACTGTCAGGGCCGGAAGCCCAGCTACCAATATGGCCTATGACATGGACTGCTCCGTCGACCACCGCAACCTCATCACCTGCGTGGGTGGAGACAACGCGGTCGTCTACATGTACTAAAACCAGCACCTATCTCGCACCAGCGAGATAGTCCCCACAGCCAATAGGCGTTTCCGCACAAGCAAAAATGAGACAAGCTTTGCGGAAACGCCGCCGCGCCGTTACCCAAAAGAAGCCTGGTTGCCAGCTTGATGGCATAACCTAAGGTGTTATGAACACGGAATTGCGAAAGACTTCGAAGGTTCTGCTCGCAGGCATTGTTGCCGCGGGGCTGAGTGTTCCTGCGCTGGCCGGCGCCGCAGAATCCGATCCAGTCCACAATGATCCTGCTGCAACCAAGGCACTCTACGGCCAGATCTATGATCAGTTCAAAGATGGCAAGGTCGGACAAGGCGACTTATTCAAACTTGGTGAGCGTGACGCCACATTGTGCATGATGGGCGATGGCTACGGTGTTCGCGCCCTGGCTGTAGGCACTAACACCAGTTGTGAATTCGCGGGCGCGGTCTTCACCGAACTGATCGGAGATGCCGTCCCGAAAGACAACCTGCGTGACTCCACGCCAATTACCGTTAATGCTCATAGTCCAGTGACCAAGCAGGACTATGACATGAAGTGCGTAACCGGACAGGATGATTTGATTACTTGCACCGGCGGTATCGGTGCAGCGGTCTATCT
>JAUNRU010000068.1:7831-11953 GCA_030535535.1 Corynebacterium casei | reverse complement strand
CTCTGGATGAGAATAACAACACCGTGCGTGATGCGATGTTGTGGAATGACGTCTCCTCAGCGGATGCAGCGGTGGAACTGGTTGAAGAACTCGGCGGTGCGCACAAGACTGTGGAGCTAACTGGCTCTGCGTTAGTTGCGTCTTTTACTGCGACGAAGCTGCGCTGGCTGCGCGATAATGAGCCAGAGAACGCCAAGAAAGTCTCTCAAGTTGTGCTGCCGCATGACTATCTGACGTGGCATTTGGGCGGAAGAAAAGAGTTCACCACAGACCACGGTGATGCTTCTGGCACGGGGTATTACTCCACGCGCGAGCGCCGCTTTATGCCCGAACTCGCCGAGCAGTTCTTAGGTCACAGCGTGCAGCTGCCACGTATTGCCGAGCCGAATGAGATTGTTGGCCGCACTGCATCGGGCGCTGCGATTGCTGCTGGTACCGGCGATAATATGGCGGCGGCTTTAGGCTTGGATCTTCAACCGGGGGATGTGTGCGTCTCGGTCGGTACTTCGGGTGTGGCCAGCGCGTGGAGTGAGCATAGCGTGCATGATGACAACGGTCTGGTTACCGGATTTTCTGACGCCACGGGTGCGTATTTGCCGCTTGCGTGCACGCTCAATGGCGCTAAGGTGTTGGACTTCGCAGCAAACCTGCTGGGCGTCGATCACAAAGGACTGTCGGAGATGGCGCTTGCTGGAAAATCCTCTGTAACGCTGCTTCCATATTTTGATGGTGAACGCACCCCGAACCGGCCGCAGGCAACGGGACTTTTGACGGGACTTCGCACTGAAACCACACGAGAAGACTTTGCACGTGGTGTGGTGGAAGGCTTGTTGTGTTCCATGCTTGATGCCATCGAGGCAGTAGAAAAGGCGATGGGGCACAAGGCTAAACGCGTGCTGCTTACCGGTGGTGCTGCACGCAGCGAAGCCATGCAACAGCTCGCCCCAAGTATTTTCGGTGTGGATGTGGCTTTGCCTGCACCGAGCGAATACGTCGCGATGGGCGCAGCACGCCAAGCCGCGTGGGCACTGTCCGGTGCGGACAAACCACCGCAATGGAATGTTGCTGGCACCACCACCTACCGCGGTGAAGCCAACCCAGAAACCGTGGCGCGCTATCAACAAATTAGGGATTTGACCGCAAACTTCTAGACTTGTGGGTATGCAACGTTGGGTTCTTCACATTGATATGGATGCGTTCTTCGCATCGTGTGAACAGCTGACCCGGCCTACCTTGATGGGCCGACCAGTCTTGGTCGGCGGCATGTCCGGCCGCGGTGTTGTGGCCGGCGCTTCCTACGAAGCACGCAAGTACGGCGCACATTCGGCCATGCCCATGTATCGTGCGCAGCAACTCATTGGGCCCAAAGCAGTAGTGGTCAGCCCACGTTTTGAGGTCTACCGCCTAGCCTCGCAGCGGGTATTTAAGTTCATTGAGTCCCGCGTGGACTTAGTTGAACAGCTCAGCATTGATGAGGCCTACATGGAACCGGCCGAACTCATCGGTGCCACTGCAGAAGAAGTTGAAGCTTGGGCGCATGAGCTGCGCGCTGCCATTAGGGACATCGTGGGACTGCCTGCTTCGATTGGTGCTGGTTCTGGCAAGCAGTTTGCCAAGATTGGCTCCGGGCAAGCCAAGCCCGATGGCGCCTATGTGATCCCTGTGGAAAAACAGGAAGCCATGCTGCATCCACTCGACGTGGATGAGCTGTGGGGTGTTGGTCCAGTGACCGCCACCAAGCTGCATTCCATTGGAGTCAAGACCATTGGCGATTTGGCGGCGTTGAGCCAACGCGAAGTTGAAATTACCCTGGGCAGCACCATCGGTCCAGCACTGCGGATGATGGCGCGCGGGGTGGATGACCGCCCGGTTGCACCGCGTGCGGAATCCAAGCAAGTCTCAGCAGAACACACCTACCCGGAAGACCTCACCACGAAAGAAACCGTGGATGCCGCTCTCGAGCGTGCCCTAAGCGGTGCTCACAACCGCCTGCTCAAAGACGGACGCGGTGCGCGTACCGTCACGGTAAAAATGCGCATGGCCGATTTTCATAGTGAAACCAGGTCTTTAACACTTGCCTATGCCACCGATGACATTGCAACACTCCGCAAGGCCATGCAGTCCCTGGCGCGCTATCCAGCCGAACTTGGTCCCATTCGGCTAGTTGGCGTTGGCTTTTCCGGTTTGGAGTTAGAACGCCAAGACGTGCTCTTCCCGGAACTCGACCAAGCCGTGATCAGCACGGAAACCACGTTTGAAGAAGAACCCACTCCTAGAAAACGCACCTGGTACGCCACCCAAGACGTGTTCCATCCCGACTATGGCCACGGTTGGATTCAAGGCACCGGGCACGGCTTTGTCAGCGTGCGCTTTGAAACCCGCGCTACCGGGCCTGGCCCCTTCAAGTCTTTTGATGCCGATGATGAGAAGCTGCAGCCCGCCGACCCGGTGGATTCTTTGGCGTGGGACGTGGACTTAGCGGAGCAGGATTAGTCCAAGACTAGGTCAGAACTAGAGCAGATCGGCTACATCAGTGCCCGTAGCTAGGGCAGCGAGTAGCACCATGCGAGCCTGCCCGGCACGCAACGTGCCGGTGCCCAATGCGCCGCTACGGGCAAGGGTTGCGCCGCCACCGCTGCCGCCATAAGCCAACGACACTGAGCCTTCTGGAACACGTGTGGTGATTAGAAGCGGGATGTCGGCCTCTAACGCGTCGGCTACTCCTTCACCCATTTGTGAGCCCATGTTGCCGGAACCCATGGCTTCCACAATGATTCCGCCAACACCGGAAGCGACCGCGGCATCGACCATGGTCCGCGACGCGCCGGGCCAGGCAGAAACGATGACCACGTCATTGCCCGCCAGGGGAGTCAACGCCAGCGTCGGGCGTTTCCTAATTGGAGTGGGCACCGCAGTGAAAGCTTCCAACGATGACGTGTGGGACTTGAATGCGCCACGCGCCGGAACGGTCAGTCCGCCAAAGCGGATGCTCACGCCCGGCGCGCCGGTGGCGGCATACGCAATGGCATCTGCCAAGTTTTGCGGCCCGTCTGAATCAGGGTGGTCAAAAGACCGCTGCGCGCCGGTAATAACAACGGGCTTTTCTCCAGTGTGGAAAAGCTCCAGTGCCATAGCGGTGTCTTCCATGGAATCCGTGCCGTGGGTGATGACGATGCCGGCGATGGAGGTATCAGCAAGTAATGCGTGCACCCGCTGTAACAAGTCATCTAAGTCCGGCAAGGTCAGCGAAGAAGAGTCCAAGCGCACCGAATCAATAGCGCGCGTATCCACCTGTGGTGCCGCAGGCAAAGAAAGTGCTGCGTCAACCAATTCGGCCGCGGAGACCGTGGGGACAAGCGCGCCATGTTCATCGAGGGTGCACGCAATCGTGCCGCCGGTAGCTACTACTGCAATCGTTTCAGACATAAAGCAAGCTTAAATCAAAGCCGTAAAGAGGTTGGGCAAAAGTTTGAAGAAACCCTGTGAATTAAGGTGCAAGTTCTTATATCGCGCAAGGTGGCCGGTAGGATTGGTAAAGAATAAATTCGTTGAAGGAGATTAGTTGATTTTTCGTAAACTGACCGCCGGCTTCCTAGCCGCCACCGCTGCAACCGCATTGGTCGCGTGCTCCTCTGATTCAGAATCAGAGTCTGGAGACTCCGCAGACACCGCAGCAGCCCCAGAAACCCAGGCTGAAGAAACCTCAGATGCGCCAGCATCTTCTGAGCTGCCAACCGCAACGGACCTCAACGCTATCTTGGCCACCGCAACTGACTCCGCTGCCTCCGAAGAAGACAAGGTCAAGACCGTTCAGGGCGGCGAAACCGCCCCTGAGCTGTTTGAAACCATGGCATCTTCCAAGGCTGAATCAGGCGCCAACTTTGAGGTAGTAGACCCAGTTATTCCTGGCTACTCCCCAGACTCAGTACTGGCAACCGTGAACTTCACCGTTCCCGAAGAGCCATCCCAGACCGCTGAGAACGTTGAGTTCGTCTTCGAAGAAGGCACCTGGAAGCTGTCCCAGTCCTGGGCCTGCACCCTGATTACCAACACCGTAACCCCAGACCAGGTTCCAGAAATGTGTACTGACGGAACCGTTGATACCGGGGCCAACGAAGTCAC
>JAUNRU010000068.1:0-7731 GCA_030535535.1 Corynebacterium casei | reverse complement strand
AGGTTCCAGAAATGTGTACTGACGGAACCGTTGATACCGGGGCCAACGAAGTCACCCAGTAAATTCCTGTAAGCCTTCGGCTTTTCGGAATTTACTGTTCCAGAAGGACTTCGGCCTTTCGGAATTTACTGAAAAGTAGGAGTCCGGCTCTTCGGAACTTACTGTTCCCGAAGAGCGTAGTCCTTCACTCAGCCCAGCGCTTGGGAGTTAATTAAGACTCTTGAGTTGCTGGGCTGAACTGCATCCGCGTGTTGGTTGATTGCAACACGCGGATTTCTGATTCCTGGGTGCCATAGGTAACGCGGGTGGCAATGTCGATGTTGCCGGAGGTAGGAAGCGGCTGCGAGAAATCAATAGTCAGATTGCCAGAAGAACGGGTTTCGGTGTCCATGACTTCCAGTTCGCCGCCGTCTTCCATGGACAAAGCGCCCAAGGCAGGGCGTTGGCTGATATCCAGGGACAACTCCGCACCGGTCTCAGTGAGATTTTCCAAGGTGTAGGTGGTGGTCTGCAGCAACGTGGAGTCACCGGAGGTGCGGGAATCCAAGGTCCAGACGGCACCTTCACCGATTTCTTCATCGGGGAAGACAATCGGCATTGAAGTTAATTCCACAATCGCTTGTTCCAGGATGGAACGGGCATCATCATTTGCGGCCTGTGGGGCGGCCAAACGCAGGGAGGAAACCTGGCCGGCATCATCGGCGCGCCAGCCGAACTGGAAACCATCGCCGGATTCCACATTGAGTGCATCAGTGCCGCTATAAGTCGGGTTGCTCAACGTCATAAAAGCATTACGCGTGGCCGGGGTTTGCTCCGGATCATCACTTGCTTCGGAAACTTCAGCATTCAGATCAAAAGAGGTGGTGGATTCTTCCGGGGCGCTGGACTCAAAATCAGTCGGGGCATTGGCGTCCACAACATCTTGGGCAAAACCTTCGGTGAGCTCAAACTTCAAGTCCTGCTCAGAATCAATATCGTCAAAGGTCAACATCCGCTTGTCGCCAGAACCGGCGTCTTCTACAGTCACGCGCGCGGCGTCGACTGGAGCCGCTACTGCTTGCTCTACTGCAGGACCTGGAGGCTCATAGCTGCAACCGGTCAAAACTAACGCAAGGGCAACAATGGAGGCTTTCACACGCATGCATTCAAACCTACCGGATGGCTGCCTCTACAATGGTTTAGGTGCGCTCAATTGTGAAGATGATGGCAGTGATAGTTATTGCCGTTGCAGTGATAGACCAGGCCGTTAAACAGCTCATGCTGAACTGGCTCAACCCAGGTGAAGCCGTCCCCGTTATTGGAGATTGGTTCAGGTTCTATCTCTTATTCAATCCCGGCGCCGCCTTCTCCATGGGCGGAGAGGGATCGACCTGGCTATTTACCACCATCCAGTTGGCCTTTGTCATTGGTGTAGCCATTGCTGCACCGCGAATGAAAGACCGCTGGGAAGCCGTCGGGCTAGCTTTGCTTGCCGGTGGTGCGTTGGGCAACCTGACGGACCGGCTGTTTCGGGAACCAGGCTTTTGGTTCGGGCATGTCGTGGACTATATTTCCGTTGGAAACTTTGCCGTATTCAATATCGCGGATGCCTCTATTACGGTAGGTGTCATTGTATTTATTCTTGCCATGCTGACGGAGGAAAGGAGGGCGAAAAATGAACAGGGAAGTACGGACTCTGCCGGTACCGGAGGGGAATGAGGGGCTGCGCGTTGATGCAGCCTTGGCCAAGATGTTGGGGTTATCCCGCACCGTCGCAGCCGACTTGTGCGCGGAAGGCGCAGTGCTTGTCGATGGATCGGCGGTAGCCAAATCCGACCGCCTCGCCTCCGGAAGCTGGGTAGAAGTTACTCTGCCGGAGCCGGCAGCACCCCTTATTCCTAAAGAGGAACTGGTGGAAGGAATGGACGTGGTCTATTCCGATGATGACATCATTGCCGTCAACAAACCTGTTGGTGTGGCAGCGCATCCCTCCGTGGGTTGGGATGGTCCAACGGTAGTCGGTGGACTGGCCGCGGCAGGTTATAGAATTTCAAACTCGGGTCCGCCAGAGCGCAAAGGCATTGTGCATCGCCTTGACGTTGGTACTTCGGGTGTGATGGTGGTTGCTTCTTCGGAGCGTGCCTATACCGCGCTGAAGCATGCGTTTAAGGTGCGCACCGTGCATAAGACCTACCACGCGCTGGTGCAGGGCTTGCCCGATCCGATTGAGGGCACCGTGGATGCGCCCATTGGCCGCCATCCCTCATCCGGTTGGAAGTTCGCAGTGACCGAAGACGGCAAGAATGCGATTACGCACTACAGCCTGTTGGAAGCTTTCCGCGAAGCATCGCTTCTCGATGTACACTTGGAAACCGGACGCACCCACCAAATCCGCGTGCACATGTCAGCCATTGGCCATCCTTGCTGCGGTGACCCGATGTATGGCTCGGACCCAAATCTGTCCAAGCGCCTAGGGCTCATCCGCCAGTGGCTACATGCGGTCAAGCTTGGCTTTGAACACCCCGGCACAGGCCGGTGGATCGAGATTGAGACCGAATATCCAGCTGACCTGCAACACGCTTTGGACGTCCTTCGTGGATAAGGATTACCGGCCACCCCGCCGCAGGCCGCGCACTAACGCGCGCGAGACCGCGTGGCAGCAGACTGTGCAAAACCAGCCTGTGGGCAACCGTGACCGGCGTAGCCAGCCTGCACAGGCTGCACAAGTGGTGCGCCGGCACCCACCCCATATTTATCGCCGTCGGCGCGCAGCTGCCATCGGCATCTTCGTGTTTATGCTGCTGTTGATCATCTTCCTTGCCGGCGCTTGCGGTCCGGGACCTACCCAGACTCTGCAGGGCGACCAGCTAGGACCGGAACCAGAAGAATCCGCGCAGCAATACCAAACCCGCGCAGCCACCAGTGTTGACGATGCCCGCAATGACACCTATGCGCTGGTTACCTTTGATGGCGCTGTGGACGCAGACACCGCAGCGCAAGCTGTTGAGGGCGCACAACGCGTGAGCTCAGTTATCACCCAAGAGGCATTCTTGCCCGTGGAAATCCCCGAGCCCATCGAGGGCGAAACCCGCGCGGATGTATTCAACCGCGCGATAGGTGATGAGGAACTCAACTCCGTCATCATCTACGAAGATGGCGATACGTTGGAAGAAATCTCCCAGCGCGAGGGAGTCTTTGCAGTAGAAGCCGCGCCGGATGACGCCGCGTGGGGAAGCTTCGGAATTAGGCCGGTGATGGATCTTGAAACTACCCAGTAATTTAAGCAAGCTCGAAACCTTTAGCTCGTGGCCAGCGAACTATCGCTTCGCGTACGCGATGGTCATCGTCGGCATCTTCGTGTGCCTGGGCTTTTTCTTCTTCGGCAACCAGCCTGCCGAAGGCAAAGTGCTACTCGGTCTGGGCTTTATCGTGTGCCTCGTGCTCGGCTGGTTCATGCCCTCGTGGGCCATTGATGAAAAAGAAGAAAAAGCTAGGCGCGCTTGGAGGAAGTAGAATCCTCCGTCTGAGTCGTCTCCTCTGGCGGTGAAGACAACGCAATCCTGCGGGACTGACGGCGAATGCGCACCAAGTCAATCATGTACAAGGCGACCGCGAACCAGATGATGACAAAGCCAATCCAACGCTCAGTCGACATGTGTTCTTGAGTAACGAACACTGCCCACAACAGCTGCATGGTCGGAGTCATGTACTGCAGCATGCCAATGGTTGCCAGCGGCAACATCTTCGCGCCCTGGGCGAACAAAATCAACGGCAGGGCAGTAACTAGTCCGGAGATAATCAGCAGAGCCGTGTGGCTTGGGCCCTCAGACAAGAACGTGGACTGACCATTGGCGCTCAAATAACCCAGGTAGATCAGCGCGACGGGAGACATGACCAGCGTTTCCGCGGCCACCGAGCCAGCGGAAGAGACCTGCACCTGCTTCTTCAACAGGCCATAAATGCCAAACGATGCCGCCAGCATCAGGGAAATCCACGGTCCCTCACCTGTCATAAACGTCAACCAAATTACCGCGACAGCAGCAACACCCACGGCGGAAATCTGCAGCTTACGCAGCTGCTCTTTGAGTACTAGAACACCCAGGGCAACAGAGACCAACGGGTTGATGAAATATCCCAGCGCAGCATCCGCGACATGCCCAGAATTCACGGCCACCACATAGGTACCCCAGTTGATGGTGATGGCAACCGAGGCCGCCGTGAGCCACAGCCACGTGCGCTTGGACAGGTGTGTGAGCTCCCGCCATGCGCCGGTGAAGAAGAGATAGATGATGATGAGAACAGCAGTCCACACAATGCGGTGCGCCAAAATCTCCAGTGGAGTCGCTGGCAAAAGCAGGGGAAAGAATGCCGGAAAGACTCCCCACAGTAGGTAGGCCCCGATTGCGTATGGCATATATCCCTCCCGGATGCTGTGTGTCGGCGAAGACCTGATTGTACGGCGCAATTGTATTATGCAATTGTATGGTGCAATGAAGACGCTACTCTAGTCCAACCGCACACGACCATCATTTATTGCCTCTTGTGGACGAAGTGTCCGCCTAGCAGGTAATTCCCGCCATTTGACTCCGGTGGATACAATGACGAACATGGCGAAGAATTCCTCTTTTGTACACCTGCATAACCACACTGAATTTTCCATGCTGGACGGCATGGCGAAGGTAGATTTGCTTGCAGAAGAGGTTGCACGGCAAGAAATGCCTGCTGTGGGCATGACAGACCATGGAAACATGTTTGGCTCGGATGCCTTCTACCGCCGCATGACCAAAGCCGGCGTGAAGCCGATTATCGGTATCGAGGCCTACATGGCCCCCGGTTCGCGCTTTAATAAGAAGCGTCAGCTGTGGGGTACCCCTGATCAAAAGCGCGATGACGTCTCCGCATCCGGCGCGTACCTGCACCAGACCATGTTGGCTGAAAACGCCACCGGTTTGTCCAACTTGTTCAAGCTTTCCTCCCTCGCGTCTTATGAAGGCCAGTTGGGTAAATGGCCACGCATGGATGCAGAGCTCATCGCTGAGCATGCCGATGGCATTATCGCCACCACCGGTTGTCCTTCAGGTGATGTACAAACCCGACTACGCCTGGGACAGTTCGACGAAGCGCTCGAGGCCGCCGCGATGTGGCAGGACATCTACGGCCGCGACAATTACTTCCTCGAGTTGATGGATCACGGCCTAGACATTGAAAAGCGCACGCGCGACGGCCTGCTCGAAATCGGCCGCAAGCTGGACCTGCCACCTTTGGTGACCAATGACTGCCACTACGTCCTGGAATCCCAGGCACCGTCGCACGAGGCAATGCTGTGCGTGCAGACAGGCAAGACCCTGATGGACCCGGACCGTTTCAAGTTCGACGGCACCGGCTATTACATCAAGTCCGCCGCCCAAATGCGTGAACTGTGGGATGACATGGTCCCTGACGGCTGTGACAACACCCTGTGGATCGCCGAGCGCGTTGAGTCCTATGACTCCCTGTGGGAAGAACACACCCACGACCGCATGCCTGTCGCAGACGTTCCCGAGGGCTACACCCCAACTTCTTGGCTAAGCCACGAAGTGATGAAAGGCCTCAAAGACCGTTTCGACGGCGGGGAAGTACCTGAGGAATACGTCAAGCGTGCGGAGTATGAAATCTCCGTTATTGATATGAAGGGCTACCCGTCCTACTTCCTTATCGTTGCCGAGATTATTAAGCACGCGCGATCCATCGGCATCTGGGTAGGCCCCGGCCGTGGTTCGGCTGCGGGTGCGCTGGTTGCTTATGCACTGACCATTACCAATATTGACCCGATTGAACACGACCTGCTGTTCGAGCGATTCCTCAACCCGGAACGTCCATCCGCACCCGATATCGATATCGACTTCGATGACCGCCGCCGCGGCGAAATGATCCAATACGCCGCAGAACGCTGGGGCGAGGACAAGATTGCCCAGGTTATTACCTTCGGTACCGTGAAAACCAAGCAGGCCATTAAAGACTCCGCGAAGGTGCACTTTGGCCAGCCCGGCTTCCAAATGGCTGACCGTATCAACGGCGCGCTGCCACCGGCGATCATGGCGAAAGACATTCCGCTGTCCGGTATTACGGACCCTGACCACCCGCGTTATTCTGAGGCCAACGAGGTCCGCCAGCTGGTGGAAACCGACCCAGATGTCAAAAAGATTTATGACACCGCGCGCGGTTTGGAAGGCGTAGTCCGCCAGGCAGGCGTTCACGCTTGTGCGGTGATTATGGCGTCCGTGCGCCTGATGGACCACATCCCCATGTGGAAGCGCCCCGCTGACGGTGCGTACATCACCGGCTGGGACTACCCAGCATGTGAGGCCATCGGCCTGCTGAAGATGGACTTCTTGGGCCTGCGTAACCTCACGGTTATCGGTGACGCCCTAGCGAACATCAAGAAAAACCGTGGCATCGAGCTCAACCTAGAGGACCTGCATGCCGACGACCCGAAGGTCTCCAAGGTTTATGACCTGCTCTCGAGTGGTGACACCCTTGGCGTGTTCCAGCTGGACTCCGGCGGCATGCAGGAACTGCTCAAGCGCATGAAGCCAACCGGCTTTAGAGATATCGTCGCGTCCCTGGCGCTGTACCGCCCAGGTCCGATGGGTGTGAACGCACACTGGAACTACGCCGACCGTAAGAACGGCCGCCAAGAAATTACGCCAATTCACCCTGAACTGGAAGAACCACTGGCAGAGATTCTGGGCGAGACCTACGGCCTGATCGTGTATCAGGAGCAGATCATGCGTATTTCCCAGAAACTGGCGAATTACACCGCTGGTGAAGCAGACGGCTTCCGTAAAGCCATGGGTAAGAAGAAACCAGAAGTGCTGGCTTTGGAGTATGAGAAGTTCAGCAAGGGCATGTTCTCCAACGGCTATTCCCAGAAAGCGGTTGACGCGCTGTGGGGCACCATCGAGCCCTTCGCGTCCTACGCGTTTAACAAGTCCCACGCCGCAGGCTACGGACTGGTCTCATTCTGGACGGCCTACCTCAAGGCTTATTTCGCGCCGGAATACATGGCAGCGCTGCTGACCTCTGTGGCAGATAAGAAAGACAAGTCTGCAATCTACCTCGCGGACTGTCGCCACCTCGGCATCAAGGTGCTGCCACCAGACGTTAACGAATCCGCAGAGGACTTCGAGGCTGTTGGTGAGGACATCCGCTTCGGCATGGGCGCTATCCGCAACGTGGGCTCTGAAGTGGTGGAGTCCATCATCGCCGCGCGCCGGGAAAAAGGCGCGTTTAGGAATTTCAGTGACTACCTGGACAAGATTTCGCTTGTTGCCTGTACTAAGCGTGTAACGGAATCCTTAATTAAGGCTGGTGCTTTTGACTCTCTTGGGCACCCGCGCAAGGGTTTGATGCTGATTCAAGAAGACGCGGTTGACTCCGTACAGTCCACCAAGAAGGCTGCTGATAAAGGCCAGTTCGACTTGTTCGCTGGATTCGGTGGCGAAGACGGTGGGGCAGCATCGACTTTCGCCATTGAAGTGCCCGATGATTCCTGGGACCGCAAACACGAACTTGCCCTTGAGCGCGAAATGTTGGGCCTGTATGTCTCTGGCCACCCACTCGATGGCTTTGAGGATGCGCTCGCAGCTCAAACCGATACCGCTCTGACCACCGTGGTCGGTGGCGAGATGCGCAATGGCCAGGAGATGGTCATCGGCGGCATTATCTCTGGCGTGGACCGCCGCTTCTCCAAGCGTGATGGCTCGCCGTGGG
>JAUNRU010000001.1:78491-106988 GCA_030535535.1 Corynebacterium casei | reverse complement strand
GGTGGGGATGGACATCATGGAGCCATAAAAGCCGCGGGTGAGAATGAAAACAGCCAGGGTGATAAAGACAGCAATGCCCGCTAGTGCGGCAATGGATGTCTTTTTCACAGCTTGTCGATGCTCCCCAGCACCTTGATTCCTTCGATGTCTTCTTGAGGGACGTTGCCTATGAGCCCCGCTACTGGCTTTCCGCCCAACGTGGCTTTAACATCAGCGGCCATCCATGGGATGAGCACGAAGGCGCGCTCAGCGGCATGCGGATGAGGAACGGTAAGTTCTTCCGTTTCGGAGCTAAAGCCTTCGATCTCAATGATGTCTACATCCAGAGTGCGAGGACCCCAGCGCTGCTCGCGGACACGCTCCGCTGCCGCTTCAAGTGCCTGTCCACGGTGCAGCAGTTCGAGCGGGGTTTGGTCCACGTCGACGATGATGACGGCGTTAAGGAATTCCGCTTGGTCTTCCACACCCCATGGCGGGGTGGAGTACACGCGCGACTCAGAAACTATTTCATCCTTGAATTCTTCGAAGACGGTTCGCAATAGTTCGACGCGGTCGTCCATGTTGGACCCGATTGATAGCACTGCACGCATGATTTACATCCGTTCTGATTTGCGGGAACGACGGGCAACAACGGCCACGTCATGGAACGTACGCTCGATTGGTGCGTCCGGTTTGTGCACGGTGACTTCCACCGCGTACAAAATTGGATCACAAGCCATGATCTTATCGGCGATTTCTGAAGCAACGGTCTCAATGAGATCCCGCGCGGGGCCTTCGACGATGTCGGCAGCGATGTCGGCGAGGTCCGCGTAGCTCACGGTCTTGTCCAGATCATCGGTGGCCGCTGCTTCTTTGAAGTTCAACCAGCAGGTCAAGTCCACGATGAATTTTTGCCCATCGCGCTTTTCATGGTCGAAGACGCCATGGTAGCCAAAGCATTCTAGGCCTTTAAGTTCAATACGGTCAGCCATTTAGCGCTCACTTCCTGAAATATATTGTGGGCCTGCTGCCCAGGCGGCGGCGACATCGACGGCGTCGCGGGACACCGGCACGTCATGCACGCGCACTGCCCATGCACCCAATTGTGCCGATAGCGCGGTTACTGCCGCCGTTGCAGGATCTGCCAAGTGCGGTCCATGTTCCATGCCGCGGTCTTCGCGGATAGCGGCGAGGAAACGCTTGCGTGATGCGCCAACCAAGATGGGATAATCCCCTGCGATAAACTCCGGCAACGCTTTGAGCAGTGCCCAGTTATCCTGCGGGGTCTTGGCAAAGCCCAGACCTGGGTCCAAGGTGATGAGCTCTGGTGCGACACCGGCTTTGATGGCGTTATCCGTTAGTCGCGCGAGGGTGTCATGCACGTCTTTGACCACGTCACCATTGTGGTCCGCGGACCCCGCTGCGTCCCCAAAGCGCACGGTGCGCCAATGCATCAAGCACACTGGCACCTTGGAATCTGCCATGACGGAGTACATGTTGTCATCGGCAAGGCCCCCGGAGACATCGTTAAGCAATAATGCCCCTGCCTCGACTGCTGCCTCGGCGACACTTGCACGCATTGTGTCAACGGAGACCACAATGCCTTCCTCCGCCAAAGCCTGAACAACTGGTGCCACCCGCTGCTTTTCCACCTCCGGCTCAACGCGTGTTGCGCCCGGACGGGTGGATTCGCCGCCGACATCAATCATGTCCGCACCCTGCGCGACCAGCTCACGGCCATGCGCAATCGCGCGGTCGATGTCGATCCACTTTCCGCCATCGGAAAAGGAATCCTCGGTGACGTTCACAATTCCCATGACCAGCGTGCGCTTGGCTGCGGCATCAGCGCAAATATCGGCGACCTGCATGTGTGTGGCTCTCCTCGAAAGTCTGACTAGCTGCGGATGAGGCTCATGACTTCAGCGCGGGATGCGGAGTTGTTCTTGAACCCGCCGCGCACAGCAGACGTGGTGGTCACTGCACCCGGCTTACGCACGCCGCGCATGCCCATGCACAAATGCTCGCATTCGATAACCACGATGACAGACTGTGCGCCAAGTTCCTCAGTCAGCGCATCCGCAATCTGGCGGGTCAGGCGCTCTTGAACCTGTGGGCGCTTAGCAAAGCCATCGGCCAGACGTGCCAGCTTGGACAGGCCAGTAACTTTGCCGTCCTTGCCCGGAATATAACCAATGTGTGCCACGCCGTAAAACGGCACCAAGTGGTGCTCACAGGTGGAGTAGATCGGAATATCACGCACCAGGACGAGCTCCTGGTGGTCCTCCGCGAAAGTCTTGTTTAGAACTTCCGTTGGGTCAGTATGAAGTCCGGAGAAGATCTCTGCATATGAGCGCGCAACTCGTGCCGGGGTCTCTTGGAGGCCCTCGCGTTCTGGGTCTTCACCCACTGCGATGAGCAGCTCGCGAATTGCTGCTTCAGCTCGTGCCTGATCAAAAGGCTTGCGGGCTGGAATCGAATTATCACTCATATCGACGGATCTTTTCCTTGCTTTCAAGTTTTCTCAAGCTTCCCGCGCCATTGCGCACGCGGGAAGCAACTAAACACGCCTAGTAATTATCTTCACCGGGGTGACGGTCCTGCTTATCCTTCGGCTTTGCCGCATAAGGATTGCTGGACTCATCTTGATTGTCCCAGCCCGGAGCCTGCCAACCCTCATCATCATTCATCGACGGCTTGTGGTGGCGCCCCGTTGGGATAACCGCGGTGTCATCCTCGCTTGGTCGACGCTCGCCCATCCGCTCTGAAATGGAAGGCTTCTTCTCCTCCGGATTCTCAGCCTGGTCGGCTTCTTCGGCCTTATCAGCCTTATCAGCGCTGTCAGAGTGGTCCTTCGCTGATTCGGCAGCCTTCGGCGCAGTACGCGATGGCTCCGGCATGATGACTGACGGCTTCGCATCCTTCGACTTCTCAGCTTCTGGCGCTACATCCGGAACGACCCGAGAGTCATCCTCTGCTGACTTGGCGTCAGCCGACTCAGCGTTAGCTGGCTTGGCGTCAGCTGTCTCATCATCGGATGGAGTGGTTGGCTCGGTTTCCTCGACGGTCTTGAAGCCGTCTTCGGTCCAGTCACCAGCGTGCTGGCCAAAGTTGAAGCCAATCTCTGGTTCGTTGGCCGAGTCCTTGTCGGAGTTCTCATTGGCGTCATCGGAGTCGTTGCCAGCGTTGGCTTGAGACTCTTCCAAAGCTAGGCGGCGCTCACGTGCAATACGGGAGGCATCCAGCAGGGAGAAACGGCGTGGTGGTTCTTCGCCGCGCTCAATGGCAACTTCAACTGGAGTCTGTACTGGCTCGCGGCCGGCTTGAGCTGGGAAACGGGAGTCTTCACCAGGGAAGACCTCGCGAGATTCGCGTGGCTCAATGCCATCGAAAAGAGCTTCCAGATCAGGGCGACGCAGGGTTTCCTTTTCCAACAGCGCTTCAGCGAGCTTGTCCAGGTAGTCGCGGTGCTCAGCCAAAATGTCGTAGGCCTGCTGGTGAGCAGAGTCCAGAAGGAAGGACATCTGATCATCAATCTTGGCTGCCACGGCATCCGAGTATTCAGAGACTCCGCCGCCACCGGCATAAGCGAATGGGTCGCCGTGTTCCTTGCCGTACTTCACGGTGCCCAATGATGGGCTGAAGCCGTACTCCGTAATCATGGCGCGGGCAATCTTGGTGGCTTGCTCAATATCAGAAGATGCACCTGTGGTTGGCGTGCCGAAGACCAGTTCCTCAGCGGCACGGCCACCCATGGCGAAGATCAAACGCGCAAACAGCTCATCGCGGGTGTACATGCCCTTGTCATCTTCTTGCGCGGTCATCGCGTGACCACCGGTACGGCCACGTGCCAAAATGGTGACCTTGTAAACGCGCTCAATATCCTTCAATGCCCACGCGGACAGCGTGTGTCCGCCCTCGTGGTAGGCAGTGATCTTCTTTTCATGCTCAGAAATCACCTTGGACTGACGGCGCGGGCCGCCGACCACGCGGTCAGTGGCTTCTTCCAGAGCATCGGCGGTAATCACATTGCCGCCGATACGGGCAGTCAACAGTGCCGCCTCATTCAACACATTGGCCAGGTCCGCACCGGACATGCCGGCGGTACGCTTTGCCAGCTGGGTGACGTCAACTTCCTTCGCCAAAGGCTTGTTCTTTGAGTGCACGCGCAAAATCTGCTCACGGCCAGCCAAATCAGGCGGGGTGACAGGAATCTGACGGTCGAAACGGCCCGGGCGCAACAGCGCTGGGTCCAAGATGTCTGGGCGGTTGGTCGCGGCAATCAAGATGACGCCCTCGCGGTCGCCGAAGCCATCCATTTCCACCAGCAGCTGGTTCAGGGTCTGCTCACGTTCATCGTGGCCACCACCGGTGCCGGAGCCACGCTGGCGGCCAACGGCATCAATCTCATCCACAAAGATGATACAAGGACTATTTTCCTTCGCCTGCTTGAACAAATCACGCACGCGCGATGCACCAACACCGACGAACATTTCCACGAAGTCCGAGCCAGAGATGGAGTAGAAAGGAACGCCCGCCTCACCCGCGACAGCGCGGGCAAGCAAGGTTTTACCAGTACCCGGAGGGCCATAAAGCAGCACGCCGCGCGGAATCTTCGCGCCAAGCTCGTGGTAGCGCGTTGGGTCTTCCAAGAAGTCCTTGATTTCTTGCAGCTCATCCACTGCTTCATCAGCGCCCGCAACATCCTCAAAGGTGTTGGTAGGCATGTCCTTGGTCAGTTCCTTCGCCTTGGAACCGCCAATGCCGAACATGCCGCCGGCGCCGGTTTGCATACGCGAGATGAACCAGAACAGTACTGCGAACAGAATCAACATCGGCAGCAAGAAGGAGATCATCGACATGAAGACCGAATCTTGCGTGACGTTGGTCTGGTAGGTCTCAGCACCGGAGTTGCGCACTGAGTCGAAGATTTCCGGCGAGGTACGCGCTGGGTACTTCGCAATGACCTCTTCAACGCCCTCGCGTTCTTCAACCGTGATTGGCTCGCGCAGAGTCAGGCGCAGTTGTTGTTCACGATCATCAATTTGCGCCTCCTCAACGTTTTGGTCGTTGAGCTGCTCCAGCGCAATGGACGTATCCACTCGCATGAAGGAGCGGGTGTCGTCGGAGAAGAAGGTGAAGATGTACAGCGCTACAAGTACTACTGCAGCGATGCCACCGTATTTGATCCAGGAAGAATTTTTCATCAAGCGTTTTAGTTTAGTGGTTGGAGTAGACGTCCGGATGCAAAGTGCCTACATATGGCAAGTCGCGGTAACGTTCGGCGTAGTCAAGGCCATAGCCAATGACAAATTCATTAGGGATGTCAAAGCCCACGTCATACAGGTCAATTTCGGCGGTGACTACTTCAGGCTTGCGCAGCAAGGTGATGACTTCCAAAGACTTTGGGTGACGGCCCTTGAGGTTGCGCAACAACCAGGACAGGGTCAGGCCGGAGTCAATGATGTCCTCAACGATAAGAACATCGCGGCCTTCAATTTCACGGTCTAGGTCTTTGAGGATTCGCACCACGCCGGAAGAGGAGGTGGAGTTGCCGTAGGAAGAAACCGCCATGAATTCCATCTGGGAAGGAATGGACAACGCACGCGCGAAGTCGGTCAGGAAGTAGACCGCGCCCTTGAGCACGCAGATAAGCAGCAGGTCCTCTTCGGTGTCCGCGTAGTCCTTGGATACTTTGTCAGCTAGTTCCTGGATTCTTTCCTGGAGCTTTTCTTCACTGATTAGTACTGATTCAACATCGTTGCCATAACGGTGTGGCGGGACGTTGAAGTCTTTGGATTCATATAGCGCAGTTTCATTGTGAGCCATGGTCGCCCTTTCTGATGAGCCGGTTTAGGACCTTTAGGTGGCTTAGGGAGCGTTAAAACGCAATAGTCTCAGTTTGCCACCAACACGCACGACTTCCAACCTACTATGTGGGATTTTTGTGTACGTATCAGCCACCGCTACCCCGCCTTGCCCACTCCAGGCGCTGCATAAAGCGTCAATTCCATCCAGCCCGGCGCGCGTGACAAGAATGTCTTTGGCAACTAACCAGCGGGCAATTATTCGCTTTCGCACAGGCTGGGCAAGCAGGCTGAGGTCGTTGCAGTCCAGCTCTCCACTCTTTTCGATGCTCCCCTCACCCTTGTCATACTCCTGTGGGATAAGGGAGTTCAGCACTTCATCATCGGCTGCCACATCACGTGCTGCTGCGGCCAAGGGAGCGATGGCGTCGCCGCCAATGATCTCTGACAGCATTGGCAATACTTGCTTGCGGATGGCCACGCGGCGAAAATCCTCGCGGTCATTGTGCGGGTCATTCCACACACTGACTCCAAGTTCCGCGCAGGCGCCTTGGGTGTGTGCACGGCGAATATTAAGCAGCGGTCGCAGCACCTGTGCGCCTTCAATGTCGGTGGCAAAGCTCATGGCGCTGGCATGCCCACGCAGACTGGACAACAACAGGTTCTCTGCTTGGTCTTCCGCGGTATGCGCCACCATCACCGGACCGGGGTGGGATTCCCCTTCTCCGTCTTCCCCGGCGACCTTCGCGAAGGCTCGGTAGCGGGCCCGGCGCGCTTCGGCTTCCGTTCCGGCGGGGCTGTGCTTTTCGATATCAACGGAAATAACCGTTGCCAGCGCACCCCATTCGCGTGCCTGCGCGGCTGCTTGCTCTGCCACATCCCGGGAGCCAGCTTGTAATCCGTGGTCCACGCAGAGTGCATGCACGCACGTATCGGTACCGCGGGTCTCTGCACACAGCGCTGCCACCAACGCCAACGAGTCCGCCCCACCTGACAGCCCTGCGTAAATCACTTGTGGTGATTCACGCCGAGCTACGAAGGCTTGCCCGGACAGCGCGCCCAATGCACCCAACGCTTCCAGTGTTTCCAGTGTTTCCAGAGCTTGTTTTACGGCAGTACGTACTTCGCGAAAGTGGGGTGACTTCCGGGGCCAAAAAGGTGGGATTTCTGAGTTCCCTAAATCGTCGGCGGGCATCGTAGCTAACTAATTTCTAGTAGTCCCGCAGCACGCTGGCCATGGCGTCTTGGGCAGCACGCGCACCAAGAATGTCACCGTCATTGACCAGGAAGGTAAACGCGTAGACGTTGCCGGAGTTGCCCAGCGCGGTGCCGCTCAACGCGGATACGCCGGTCAAAGTACCGGTCTTCGCGCGGACGAATCCACGACCGGACAAATCTGCATAACGGTCAGCTAAGGTGCCTTCACCGCCCGCGACGGGCAGATATCCCAAAATTTCACGCAGAGTGTCCCCCGTCGCGGCGTCCGCCACGATATGGGTGAGCAAGTCCGCGGTGATGCGGTTGTCTTCAGACAGCCCGGAATTGTCGTGGAGGGTGATGTTGTCGGTGTTTAAAGAGGAATCGGCAAGCAACTGCACTGTCGCCTCCGTAGCACCTTCGAAGCTGGCTTCTGCACCGGTGGCGATGGCAAGCTCACGCCCGATGGCCTCGGCCATCACGTTGTCAGAGTGCTTCATCATCTGCTCCGCGCGCTGCGCGAAAGGCTCCGACTCCACCGAGGCGATAACCTCTGCGCCTTCTGGCACAGGGCCCGTGCCCACATTCGGGACATCAATGCGCGTGGCTACCGCATTGGCCACGTCCAACGCCGGGGTGTGTGAACGCGGCACATCACCAACGGTGTCACCAATGCGACCGCCATAAAGCATCGCCGGCTGCATCGGCGCGACAAAGCCGCCATCAACATTGCCCGGGTCCCAGCCCGGTGCCTGCTCATCGCCCGACCACACACTGGTGTCAATAAAGACAGTATCTATGCCCTCACCACTGGCCTGAATCTGCTCCGCCAGCTCATCCATCTGCTCCGTGGTCATCCACACATCACCAGCAGCCTTAATTACTGCAGTGTTGCTGCCCGGCGCGCGCAGCACCTCCGTGGTCAACCGCGCATCATCCTCGATGCTCAGCGCAGCCGCCGCGGCGGTAAGCACCTTGGTCGAAGAAGCCGGAATCAACGGCGTGGTGGCATCGTGCTCCCACAGCACTTCTCCATCGGTGGTGTTGATGACCTGCGCACCCAAGGTTGGCAATGCCGGGCTTTGTGCCATCTCATCCAAGCGCGCGGCCATGCCGGACGTATCCACATCCGATGGCTCTTGCGGAGTCACCAACTGCTGCGCGACCGGGGCCTGCGGGGCCTGACCATGGTCGAGTGCGCTGTATTCTTGATGCACAGCAACACCCAACGCGGCGGTCGATCCGACAGCGGCGGTGGTCAAGATTGTGACTGCGATCCAGGCGACGTGTTTAGCTTTCATCGCCACTTAGCCTAGCGCGCGGGGTCATTGAAAGCCGCAAAAGGTAGACTATGCCAGGAACTGTTCATCCAAGCATGCTGCGTGCGCCAACCCCTCGGTACCCGCAGTGAAAAATTGCTTGTATTTCTTGTCTATAAGGAAAGGACGCGTCAATCGTGAGCGTTGAAGTAACCATTGAAATCCCAAAGGGTTCGCGTAATAAGTACGAGGTCGACCACGAGACCGGCAAGGTCTACCTGGACCGTTACCTGTTTACCCCAATGGCTTACCCAGCAGACTATGGCTTCATTGACCACACCCTGGGCGAAGACGGCGACCCATTGGACGCACTGGTCCTGCTTCCTGAGCCAGTCTTCCCAGGCGTCATTGTTAAGGCTCGCATCCTCGGCGTATTCAAGATGACCGACGAAGCTGGCGGCGACGACAAGCTGCTCTGCGTCGTGGATGACCCACGCTCCGAGCGCTACCAGGACATCGGCGATGTTGAGCAGCACCTCAAGGACGAAATCGAGCACTTCTTCACCCGCTACAAGGACCTGGAGCCAAACAAGGAAGTTACCGGTTCCGGCTGGGGTGACAAGGCTGAGGCTGAAGCCATCCACCAGGCTTCCATCGAGCGCTACGGCAAGTAGATAATTCGGCTTCTGCTACGCAGAATGCCTCATTATCTACCTGCGGGCTACGAAAGTCTTCGCAGTAGCCAATGCCCAGGTATCTCTGTCTCACTGACACAACGTGAGTTCGGATACCTGGGCTTTTGCGATCCCGCACATTTTCTTAGGCTCTGCACAATAAAATTCACGAACATCGACGTAGGATGGTGAACTATGTATGAGGTATCACCAAAAGATGTTCCATCCGACGCACAGCTTATTGATGTCCGTGAGGACTCCGAATACGCCGTTGACCATGCGCGCGGCGTAAAGCACATTCCGATGGCAGACATCCCGGAGCGCTACCAGGAAATCGATCCGGACCGCGATGTCTACGTCATCTGCAAAGCCGGCGGCCGCTCCCAGCAGGTTGCCCAGTACCTCGAGCACGCTTTGGGCTGGGACAACGTCATCAACGTTGTCGGCGGCACCGACGCGTGGCGCGAGCAGGGCCTACCAATGGAGACTCCGGAAGCTAAGTAGAACGCTTAACAGCTTTTCCGGATTCATTGCCGGAGCTTCCTATATTCGGAAGTTTGGGGCATCAGAGAATCCTCAGATGACCTAAACGTCCTGATGGGAACAGTTTACAGAATTAGTGGATAACCACAATCATTTAGACAACTGATGGTAGGCGGGTTACTATCGTCTTATGAGTTCTGCTACTTCGCACAATGTGCCCACATCACTGCTGCAATCTCCTTCTTTCCAGCTGGAGCGTTTGCGCCGTCGCACCCGCGACTGTGTTGATGTCGCCTTAGCCGCGCATGAAACCACCATCCGCGAGTACTGGGTATTGACGTGTCTTGTTGAAGAAGACGCCGCATCCCAGTCATATCTATCTGAAACCCTTGCCATTGACGCATCCGACATGGTGCGTCTTATTGACGCGCTGGAAAAGCGCGGCTGGGCAAAGCGCGAGCGCGATCCAAAAGACCGTCGCCGCCAGATTGTTGCCTCCACCAAGAAGGGCACCAAGACCCACGCCGAGTTGGCGAAGCTGGTCACCGCCGCTGAGGATGAGGCGTTGAATGATTCCACGTCTAAGCAGCTGAAGCATTTGCGTAAACTGGCGCAGGCCATCATTGCTGCTGACTCGGAAGATGAGGGTCATTAAATTGAGCGACCTCCTGGCCACTATTCCTGACCAGTACCTCTTAAAAGATAAAGCTCCTGCCCCTCGAACCCTCTGGGATGTTGTCCGCGACTCCGCGGCGAATAACCCTGAGGCTGCCGCCATCGATGATGGCGATATTTTGACCTACGCCGAACTGATCGAAGATGTCGAAGCGTGGGCGGCGGAACTACGCCAGCACGGCGTCAAACGCGGCGACCACATTGGTATCCGCATGACCTCTGGTCAGCGCGATCTGTACCTAGCCATTTTGGCCACCCTAGCCGCCGGCGCGGCATATGTCCCGGTTGATGCAGATGACCCGGAAGAACGCGCTGAAATGGTCTTCGGTGAAGCGGGCATCAACGGCATCTTCACCGATGAGGGATTTCGCAAGCTCAACCCGTCCACCGGCACGGACCAAGATGAACCGCACCTGGATGACACAGCGTGGATCATCTTCACCTCTGGTTCAACAGGCAAGCCGAAGGGCGTTGCTGTTACTCACCGCTCCGCAGCGGCATTCGTGGACGCCGAGGCAGCTTTGTTTTTGCGGGACAACCCTCTTGGCCCAGAAGACCGCGTACTAGCTGGGCTTTCTGTTGCCTTCGACGCTTCTTGTGAGGAAATGTGGCTGGCTTGGGGCCACGGCGCCTGCTTGGTTCCCGCACCACGCTCATTGGTGCGCTCTGGAATGGACCTTGGTCCATGGCTTATTCGCCGTGACATCACCGTGGTCTCCACCGTGCCAACGTTGGCTGGCTTGTGGCCCGCTGAGGCACTCGATAACGTACGCCTGCTCATTGTCGGCGGCGAGGCTTGTTCCCAGGAATTGGTTAACCGCTTGGCCACTGAGGACCGTGAAATGTGGAACACTTACGGTCCTACTGAGGCAACTGTGGTGGCATCGGCAGCCATGCTCAAACCTGACCACCCGGTCTCCATTGGTCTGCCGCTCAACGGTTGGGACCTGGTTGTCATCGATGCCGAGGGCAATCCAGTTTCTCCTGGCGAAGTCGGCGAACTGGTCATCGGCGGTGTCGGTCTTGCCCGCTACCTCGACCCTGAAAAGGATGCTGAGAAGTACGCACCTCTGCCTTCTGTTGGTTGGGAGCGCGCCTACCGCACTGGTGACCACGTGCGTTTGGAAGAAGACGGCCTGTACTTTGTCGGCCGTGTGGACGACCAGGTCAAAATCGGTGGCCGCCGTATTGAACTCGGTGAGGTCGAAGCCAACGTCGCAGCCTTGCCAAACGTGTACAACTCCGCGGTCGCCGTTAACAAGACCGCCGCTGGCGAATCCGTGCTGGTCGGCTACGTTTCCCTCGAAGACCCTGAAGTAGGCTTCGACCACCGCGCGGCGAAAGAACGCCTGGCTGAAACCATGCCAGCAGCACTTGTACCACGCATCTGTGTGATGGATGAACTGCCAATTCGTACCTCCGGCAAGGTGGATAAGAAGGCTCTGCCGTGGCCACTTCCAGGTGTTGGCATCGAAGCAGTCGGTTTGAGTGAGACTGAAGAATGGCTCGCGCAGCTTTTTGTTGACGTGCTGGGTGTATCCGTTGAAGACGAAGATGCTGACTTCTTCACCCTTGGTGGTACCTCCCTTGCAGCTGCGACCTTGGTCGGACGCATTCGTGAGCGCTTCCCCACCGTGGCCGTGCGTGATCTCTATGATCACCCGCGTCTAGGGTCGTTGGCTGAGATCATTGATGCCACTGCACCTGAGGCAAATCACGTCACCGAGCGCACCGTTAAGCCTGTTGGCGTGAGCACGCGACTGATTCAGTTTCTGTGGCAGCTACCAGCCATGACGCTGGCTTCGACGAATTGGTTGGCGTGGTTGCTGTTTGGTTCCAACATCGCAGCAGAACTTGGTGTGGATTTTGCACCGCAAACCCCGTGGGCAGTTGTTATTGCTTTCCTCATCATCTTCGCCTCTCCTTTGGGTCGTATCCCGATTGGCGCTTTGGGCGCACGCCTTCTTACCGCCGGTATTACTCCTGGTGATTATCCGCGGGGCGGTTCGGTACACCTGCGTATCTGGGCAGCAGAACGTTGGGCTGATGCATCCGGCGCGCGCTCCATTGCTGGCGCAACCTGGGTTCTTACCCACGCGCGTCTGCTCGGCGTCAAGGTGGGCAAGTTCGTAGATCTCCACTCCCTGCCACCGGTTACAGGTCTGTTGACCTTGGGTGATCACGCAGCCATTGAGCCTGAAGTGGATCTTTCCGGCTACTGGCTCGACGGCGATATCCTGCGCGTTGGTGCCATTGAAGTTAAAGAAGGCGCACGCATTGGTGCTCGTTCCCAGTTGATGCCAGGCTCTGTCATTGGCGAGGAAGCCCATATTGAGGCAGGCTCCACAGTCACTGGCAATAAGAAGGTCAAGGCCGGTGCGCGTTGGTCTGGCTCTCCTGCCAAGAAGGTTGGCCGTTCCAAGCACCGCTTCCCTGATCACTCCCCGGCGCGCCGCTCCTGGTGGGTACCAATCTATGGTGCGACCTCCATGTTGCTCGCTGCCCAGCCGTTAGTGGCGGTTGCTTTGGCAGCATTTGTGATTATCAGCCTAGTCCAAGCCACCGATGGCAACGCTTTTGTCGGCGCGGTTCTCTTCGCACCAGTCGGGGCTATCGCCGCGTTTGCTTTCTACATGGTGCAGACCTGGTTGGGCGTTCGCATTCTCTCCATCGGCATTCAGCCGGGTGTCTTCCCCGTGCGTTCAGCACGCGGCTGGCGCCTGTGGGCTGTTGAAAGGCTCATGGATGACGCCCGCACTGTTTTGTTCCCGCTTTATGCAGGTCAGCTGACCCCACTATGGCTGCGCTCGCTGGGCGCAACCATCGGCAAGGACGTGGAAATCTCCACTGCCGTGATGGTTCCAAAGCTCACCGAAGTCAAAGACGGCGCATTCTTGGCCGATGACACACTCATCGGCGGCTATGAACTTGGCGGCGGCTGGATGTCCTCTGGCTTGGCCAAGGTGGGTAAGCGTTCCTTCGTGGGCAACTCCGGTATTACGGCGCCCGGCCGCAAGCTGGGCAAGAACTCCCTGGTGGCAGTGCTCTCGTCCACACCTAAGAAGGCCAAGGCCGGCACCAACTGGTGGGGATCCCCGCCGGAGCGTATGCGCCGCGTGGAGGCATCGGTAGGCACTGGCGACTCTTTGACCTACAACCCGCCAGCGTGGGCGAAGGTGGCACGCGGTGTCATTGAAACCCTGCGTCTGCTAGCCCCTGCGGCATCCGCAATGCTGCTCGCCGCGGTGCTTAGCACCATGGTTGTCTTACTCAACTCTGTTGGTCTTTGGCTGACTTGGCTGTTTTCTGGTGTCATTTTGATTGCTGCTGGAATCATCGCCGTGGCCATCACCATCGTGGTCAAGTGGGTATGCGTGGGCAAGCACAAGCCTGCCGATCACCCACTGTGGTCTTCTTTCGTCTGGCTCAATGAGCTGCAAGACGCGTTCGTGGAAACCGTCGCCGCGCCGTGGTTCTTCAACCACGCCATGGGCACAGCTGAGCTCAATACCTCCCTACGTCTGCTCGGCGTAAAGATTGGCCGCGGTGCATGGATTGAGTCTTACTGGTTCCCGGAAACTGACCTTTGCTACGTCGGCGCCGGCGCAACCGTTGGCCCTGGCACCGTTGTGCAAACCCACCTGTTCCAGGACCGCGTAATGAGTCTGGACACCGTGACCTTGGACGACGGCGCCACCCTGGCGGCCCACTCCGTGTCTCTGCCAGCATCACACATTCACACCAGCGCAACCGTTGCTCCTGGCTCCCTGGTAATGCGCGGTGACCAAGTCCCCGGCCACACGTCGTGGCAAGGCAACCCGATTGAGCCAATGAAATAATTTCTGCTCAAAGTGAAGGCGCGGCTCCCAGCAATTGGGTGCTGCGCCTTTCTTCTGCCCGAGTCACAAACGCCGTTCACCCCCAGCTTTCCTGCGGTTAAGCCGGTGAAAATTGGCAGTTTCAGCAAACTCTAGATAGCTCAGCGCAGGGTCTTTAGAGTTAGCCTCACAAATTCAGCACGCCCTGTAATCCGCCGCATTCTCTCTTCGCGGCGATGTGGAAAGTTGCCGCAGAAGGAGTTTTGACATGCAAATATCAAACAAGACCGCGCTGGTTACCGGCGGTGCGTCTGGATTGGGCCTGGCTACGACCACTGCGCTTGCTGCCGCCGGTGCCCGCGTTGTGGTTATCGATCTGCCGCAAGCAAACCAGGATGCACTCCACTCCATTGATGGTGATGTGGTCTTTGCGCCCGCCGATGTCACCGATGAAGTCTCTGTCCAACGTGCCATTGATACTGCGAACGCGGACAATAACCTGGCCATCGTGGTCAACTGCGCGGGGATGCTCAACGGTTTTAAGACCGCGGGTTCCAAAGGCGCTTTCCCACTGGATAAATTCTCTGCGGTTATCAACGTCAATCTGGTGGGCACTTTTAATGTGATTCGGTTGGCGGCTCAAGCCATGCTGGCTAACGACCCGGTGGGTGAAGAACGCGGCGTCATTATCAATACCGCCTCAGTTGCGGCTTTCGATGGCCAAATGGGCCAAGCTTCCTATGCTGCCTCCAAGGCCGGCATTGCTGGCATGACCTTGCCGATTGCGCGTGATCTTGCAAGCGCACTCATTCGTGTAGTTTCCATTGCGCCCGGAACGTTTGAAACCCCGATGGCCGTCGGCATGTCAGATGAGGTCAAAGCTTCTTTGGGCAAGCAAGTACCGCACCCTGCACGCCTGGGGAAACCCGCCGAATTTGCGCAACTCGTTGAATCCATCATCTGCAATCCCATGCTCAATGGTGAAACCATTCGCCTTGATGGCGCTATCCGCATGGGCATGCGCTAGTTCCCCTTTTACTTTTCCACGCAATTCTCAGGCAGGCGCGCAACTTACACTGCTCCTGCCTGAATTAATGTGCGCGCTCAAAATTCGATTTTGCACCCTACCGTGTAGGTTCAATGAAAGACTTCGACGAGTCAATTGCCGCACCCCATGATACTTAAAGTGCTGGTAGCAATGATTTCCCCATGGTTGTTGCTATGTCGCACTGTGGCGTGTGCCAACCAGTGGGCAGACTATCCTGTCTGCTTTCACCGCCACGTTCGGCGCCTTAGGCCGCTGTCTTGCGCGCACGCATTTGGTGGGCACGTATTCGTCGATGACAATAGAAACTATTAATAAGGCACGAAAACTTCCGCGCACGAAGTTGAGCGACTTGTTAAAAGCGATGGAGCAGAGAAAGGACTAACTATGACCGGCAATCTTCGCGGTGGAACCCCACACGAGGAAGGCAGCGAGCAACCACAATCTTCGGTTCCCGCACCTCCTGCCCCGCCGGCCGCCCCATCCGCACCCGCAGCTCCGGCCGCTCCAAGCGCTCCGACTCCTCCCGCCGCCGCAACGCCACTTGCGCCAAGTGTTCCTTCCGCACCAGCTGTTCCTGCCGCTCCTTCGCCTTCGGTTCCATCCGCTCCGAGCTCAGCAACACCGCCGGCAGTTCCATCAGTTCCATCAACTCCGAGCGCAGCAACACCGCCGGCGGCTCCCTCTGCACCAAGCGTGCCAACAGTGCCATCAGCACCCGTCGCTCCAAGTGCGCCAACGGCCCCAATCGTAGCCGCTCCTCCAGCTTCACCAAGTGCGCCTTCCGTTCCAGCAGCTCCGAGTGCTGCCGCTGCACCACCAGTTCCTGCAGCTCCGTCTGCGCCAAGCACTCCAGCCGCCCCCGCCGCTCTTGCTGCCCCATCAGCACCGAGCATCCCAGCAGCGCCGACTGCCCCGTCTGCAGCAAATGCTGCGCCTCCAGTTCCAGGTCCACCGGCCTCCGCACTCGGTGCGCCATCAGCTCCAGGAGTTCCTGTAGCTCCGGCAGGCAACCCTTCAGCAGCACCCAGTGCACCAGGTGCGCCATCTGCTCCTTCGGTTCCGTCAATTCCGACTGCACCTTCGGCCCCCGGAATTCCAGCGCCTGGTGTCGCTAGCAATTCCAGCATTCCAAGCGCGCCCGCAGCTCCAGGTGCTCCGAGTGCCCCAGCTGCACCAAATGCCGCAGCACCGAGTGCACCACAAGAGCCCGCGACAGCACAGACTGCACCGACTGCGACGAAACAACAGCCAAAGACCGATAAGGCTGTCAAGCCGGCATCGGAAGAAAAACGCTACGGACAGTTCACACGCAAGCAGTGGATTGGCGGAGGCATCGTTGTAGTTCTCGGCCTCGCCGTCTTACTGGCTTTGGCTGTATTCGGTTCGCGCTACTTCTTCAGCACGGACTTCGGTGCGAACTTCCTAGAACGCTACGACGGACACTCAACACTGCCGGATAGCGCACCCGTTGGTATTCCTGTCTGGCTGAGCTGGCAGCACTTCTTCAACGTATTCTTCATGGTGCTGATCATCCGCACAGGTATCCAGATCCGCTACGAGCGCAAGCCCAGTGCATATGTCACGCCTAAGCGTTTCAAGAAGAAGATCAGTTTGACGCTGTGGTTCCACCTGACTCTCGATATTCTCTGGATCATTAACGGAATCGTCTTCATCATCTTGTTGTTCGTTACTGGGCACTGGATGAGGATTGTTCCAACCAGCTGGGATGTCTTCCCGAATGCACTATCCGCAGGTCTGCAGTACCTGACCTTGGATTGGCCAACTGAAAACGGGTGGGTTCATTACAACGCTCTGCAGCTGCTCTCCTACTTTGCCGTTGTGTTTATCGCTGCGCCGCTGGCCATCATCTCTGGCTTCCGCATGAGCAGTTTCTGGTCAAAGAACTGGACCAAGGCTTCCCAGCTTTACCCAGCACCATTGGCCCGCAAGATTCACACGCCAGTGATGTTGTTCTTCGTCATCTTCATCATCATCCACGTCGTGCTGGTCATCGGCACCGGATTGCTGCGAAACCTCAACACCATGTACGCGTCGCAGGGTGACGTCGATCCGTCGGTGTACGCCGACAACTGGACTGGGTTCTTCATTTTCCTAGGTTCGCTGGTTGTCATCGCTGCTGCTTGGATTGCAGCGCGTCCATCACTGTTGGCACCAGTTGCCCGACTGTTCGGCAAAGTCACCGCTCGCTAGCACTTACCCAGATAGCAAAATGGTCGCTCCGTAATTCTCGGAGCGACCATTTCCTTTTAGCCTGGCTGACATCTAGGCGAAACTAATCACCAATCTGATTACGTCCACGCTTAACAACGTTTTCATCAGGCTCACCAACAACGGAGTGGTCCTTGTTGGTGTACTCAAACTTGCTCAATACATAACGCATGGCGTTGATACGCGCACGTTTCTTGTCATTCGACTTGATGGTGATCCATGGGGATTCATCAGTGTCGGTATAACGGAACTGTTCTTCCTTCGCGCGGGTGTAATCATCCCACTTGTCCAGGGAAGCAAGGTCCATTGGAGAAAGCTTCCACTGACGTACGGGGTCGATCTGACGGATAGCGAAACGGGTGCGCTGTTCCTTACGGGTAACGGAGAACCACAGCTTGGTCAGTGAAATACCGGAACCAAGAAGCATGTTCTCCAGCATTGGTACCTCACGCAGGAATTCAGCATGCTGGGATTCAGTACAGAAGCCCATGACCCGCTCAACACCGGAACGGTTGTACCAAGAACGGTCAAAGAAGACGATTTCTCCGCCCGCTGGGAAGTGCTGGATATAACGCTGGAAGTACCAAGAGGTGGACTCACGCGGTGAAGGCTTCTCAAGAGCCACGGTGCGCGCGCCACGTGGGTTGAGGTGTTCATTGAAACGCTTAATAGTGCCACCCTTACCAGCAGCATCACGGCCTTCAAACAGAATAATGTGGCGCTGACCAGTTTCCTTGGTCCAGTTCTGCCACTTCAACAGCTCAATCTGCAGAGCACGCTTGGTAATCTCATACTCTTCGCGGGACATGCGCTCTTCATAAGGGTAATTCTCGCGCCATGTTTGAACCGCGGAGCCGTCCGGCATAATCAGACTTGGATCATCTTCGTCCGAGTCATCAACAACATAACCGTCGGTCTTTGCCAGATCGATTACTGGTAATTCATCGTCTTTATTATCAGCCATATTGGCTAGTTTAATCGTTAAAAGTAATTCAGGCGCGCTGAGTAGGGGGTTATTTTCCGTACACCTAGGATCAGCGAAACCCCCGCTCAAAGAGTGGGGGTTTCAACTTAGAAACTGCTTAGGCAGTGGTTAATTAGATAACCAGACCGATGAGGTCAGCAGCTGCACCAGCCCAGTCGCCAGCAGGCTCGAGGATGGTGAACAGGTTGCCCAGGATGCCCTCGGAGGACAGTACGTTCCAGTTAGCGAGAAATTCCATTTTAACTCCTTTAGGAAGTGCAGTGAGTCGGACTTACTTGCCGCCCACTGGCAAAGATGAATGATTTATTAGTTGCCAGTTGGCAGCTGAATTACTCTGCGGATTCTTCCTTGGAAGAGCCGAAAGCATCCTTGGTTACATCCCAATCGGTGCTGATGTCCTTGTTGGTCTCAGCCTCTGGGTACAGTGGGTTTGCATCCTCACCGTTGAACCAGTCAACTACGTTGCCCAGAATCTGAGCAGGCAGCTTGAGGAAGTCGCCGATTGCACCAGCGAAGGTAGCGAAGGTGTCGAGCTGCTCCTGAACGAAAGACAGATCCATGTTGATCTCCTTATGTGAAGTCCGGACTCTTGCCCGGAGGTGTTTGCGGATTTGCAGACACCCTAGCGGGCGTCACAACTAACTATTTTGTCACAAACCAGTTACTTTTCAAGCTGAATTGCAATGTCTATTTCTTTCCAGAATGACGCTCACGACCCCACACGCCCCACGTTTCACGCTCGCTTGAAAAATTTCCAAAATTCTTTAAACACTAAAACTAATAGTTAACCTGCGGCTATGACTGTGATCCGCGAAGGAATTTGGATCAAGTGTGGGTTTCGCGTTAACACCCGGACATAACGGGTCGATATATAGCCCTCCTGGAACCGGAACTCAGGGTGAAAGTTTTTCTGCGGAGCACGATTTTCTACCCCAATCCGGGGCTATATCCTGGGTGTTTCTGGCAAGACTTGGCCGACCTAGCGGAGCTCGTGTCGCGGTTTACACATCAAAAATTGAAGTTCAGTCGGTTAAATAAAAGAGCTGTCGTGACTGGTAAACCCCTTGTGGGAAATAGCTTGTTATCATTTCGAAATATTCCTTTAAGCCCCTGTTTAACCAGACATAGCGCAAGTATTCCCAGGAACCTCCAATGACACACGAGGAAGATCCTTTCTGAAACTAATCTGCCTGCATATGCCCGTGGACGCGCGCTTGTGTGGACTTATGTTTGCCGGCTGCTGACAAGGTCTGGCAGGCTCCCTTAAGACTGTCTAGGCACGCAAAAAGCTCACCGTCTCCTACATAAGGAAACGGTGAGCTTGAGGTGCGTCAGTAGAGACGCGGTGCGCTAGTTAGGCGCGGGGTGGGTGGGGATTAGAAGCCCATGCCGCCCATTGCGTCAGCGTCCGGCATAGCTGGCGCGTTCGGCTCTGGCTTGTCAGCAACTACTGCCTCGGTGGTGAGGAACAGTGCAGCAATGGAGGTAGCGTTCTGCAGTGCAGAGCGGGTTACCTTCACTGGGTCGTTGATGCCAGCCTCCATGAGGTCAACGTACTCGCCGGTAGCAGCGTTCAGGCCCTGGCCAGCAGGCAGGGAAGAAACCTTGTCAGCAACAACGCCTGGTTCCAGACCAGCGTTGAAAGCGATCTGCTTCAGTGGAGCGGACAGCGCGGAGCGAACAATGTTCACGCCGGTTGCCTCATCGCCGGTGAGCTCGAGGGAATCAAGAGCAGTTGCAGCCTGCAGCAGCGCTACGCCACCGCCGGCAACGATGCCCTCTTCAACAGCAGCCTTTGCGTTGCGGACTGCGTCCTCAATGCGGTGCTTACGTTCCTTGAGCTCAACCTCGGTTGCAGCGCCAACCTTAAGAACTGCAACGCCGCCGGACAGCTTAGCCAAGCGCTCCTGCAACTTCTCACGGTCGTAGTCGGAATCGGAGTTGTCGATCTCTGCGCGGATCTGCTTGATGCGGCCATCGATCTGCTCCTGAGCACCAGCGCCCTGAACAATGGTGGTGTCGTCCTTGGTGACAACAACCTTGCGTGCCTGGCCCAGCAGTGGGAGGTCAGCGGTCTCAAGGGAGAGGCCAACTTCTTCAGAGATAACCTGGCCACCGGTGAGGATAGCCATGTCCTGCAGGGTTGCCTTGCGGCGGTCGCCGAAGCCTGGTGCCTTAACAGCAACGGACTTGAAGGTGCCGCGAATCTTGTTCACAACCAGGGTGGACAGTGCTTCGCCCTCAACGTCTTCAGCGATGATCAGCAGTGGCTTGCCGGACTGCATGACCTTCTCCAGAACAGGAACCAGGTCCTTGATGTTGGAGATCTTAGAGGAGACCAGCAGGATGTAAGGGTCTTCCAGGACTGCTTCCTGACGCTCAACGTCGGTTGCGAAGTAGCCGGAGATGTAGCCCTTATCAAAGCGCATACCCTCAGTAACCTCGAGGTCAACGCCGAAGGTGTTGGACTCTTCAACGGTGATAACGGAATCCTTGTTCACCGCGCCGTTGCCAACGGTGTACATAGCTTCAGCGATCTTCTCACCGATAGCTGGGTCCGCAGCGGAAATACCAGCGGTGGTAGCAATCTGCTCCTGGGTCTCAATGTCCTTAGCGGAAGCCAGAAGTGCGTCAACAACGGTCTTGGTTGCTGCTTCGATACCGCGCTTGATGCCCATTGGGTTAGAACCAGCGGCTACGTTGCGCAGACCTTCGCGGACCAGTGCCTGAGCCAGGACGGTTGCGGTGGTGGTGCCGTCGCCAGCGACGTCATCAGTCTTCTTTGCAACTTCCTTGACCAGCTCTGCGCCGATCTTCTCGTATGGATCCTCGAGCTCGATTTCGCGAGCGATGGAAACACCATCGTTTGTAATGGTTGGAGCGCCCCAGCTCTTTTCCAGGACTACGTTGCGACCCTTTGGGCCGAGCGTTACCTTTACTGCGTCTGCCAGAGTGTTGAGACCACTCTCAAGACCACGACGTGCCTCTTCATCGAAGGCAATAATCTTTGCCATAGTGTTTAATCTCCTAGATTGGGTTTCACTCAAGGTTTGTAGGTCACGCAGGCGCCCGCGACGGCAGGATTGGTGAGTGTGTACCAACCTCAACCTGGTGTCAGCAACCATTCTGGCACTCTCACCCCTCGAGTGCAAGAAAAACAGCTACTAGCGATCTGCAATAATTTGCTCACCTGCGATCCCGTGCTGGCTTAAATATTTAGCAGTGCATCGCGACCCCTGCCAGAAGGTTTCTGGGCGGTCGATTCATCGCTCCAGGCGGTATTAGTTCGGCTGGTTTTCACCTTATATATAAAGGAAGGAAATTTCTCGGCCAATTCCTTCGTCCATTCCACCTAATGGAATGCGGCTGCGGTGTAGGTTGGTGGTCATGGCTGATATTAAAGACATCATTAAAAGTGACCGCGAGAAAATCTTCACGCAGCTCTCCGAGCTGGTGAAGTTTAATTCTGTCCACACCTTTGCTGAGCTCAAAGACCAGATGGATGGGGCAAAGGGCTGGGTCAGCAAGGCGTTGACCGAGGCTGGGCTCGAGGTGGAAGAGCATGTTACCGAGGATGGTTCGGTGACGCTGTTGGGTCAGCGCGCTGGCAAAGAGGGCGCGAAGACTGTCCTGTTGTACTCCCACTATGACGTGGTTCCTGCTGGTGATGAAGCTAAGTGGGATTCGGATCCATTCACTCTGACGGAGCGCGACGGCCGTTGGTATGCCCGCGGTGCTGCTGACTGCAAGGGCAATGTGGTCATGCACCTGGCTGCCCTGCGCGCTTTGGAGCAGACCGGTGGCACCGATTTGAACATCAAGGTGCTCATTGAGGGTTCAGAGGAAATGGGCGGCGCAGGTTTGTCCAAGTTGATTGCTAAGTCTCCGGAGGCATTTGCTGCCGATGCCATCCTCATCGCCGATTGCGGCAACTGGGCCGTGGGCGAGCCAACGCTGACTTCTTCCTTGCGTGGTTCGGCGATGATTCGCGTGCAGATGGATACCTTGTCCAGCCCGGCGCACTCCGGCCAGTTCGGTGGTGCGGCACCAGATGCCGTCAAGGCGTTGATGCGTGCGCTGGATTCGCTTTACGATGACACAGGTGCCACCGTCATCGAGGGCACCGATTCCACAGCGAAGTGGGAAGGCCGCAGCTACCCAGCCGAGGAATTCCGCAAGGATGCACGCCTGCTGGAGGGCACCGAAATCGCTGGCGATGACAACACTGATGCCGGTGACTTGGTATGGGCCCGCCCGTCAGTCACCGTTACTGGTTTTACCTCCACCCCGGTCGATCGCGCGGTCAATGCTGTTCCAGCAACCGCTGAGGCAATGCTCAATGTGCGCGTGCCAGCCGCAGCTAACCCTCAAGAAATTGCCGAAGCTGTCGTCGCTCATCTCAAGGCACACACTCCATTTGGTGCGCACTTCTCCGCAGACATCATCGAAGCCGCTCGCGGTTTTGAAACTGACTTGGAAAAGCCAGCGCTAAAGATCCTGGAAAAGGCTCTGTCTGAGTCCTACGGCAAAGAAACCACCACCATGGGTATGGGCGGTTCCATCCCACTGACTGTGGAATTGCAAGACGCTCACCCGAATGCAGAGATTGCACTGTTCGGTGTGGAAGAACCACAGTGTGCCATCCACTCCCCGAATGAATCCGTAGATCCATCGGAAATTGAGCACATCGCCATTGCGGAAGCCCTTTTCCTGCAGATTTATAAGTAATTCGCAGCGGATTCAGTGTTCTTGAGCGTGGCCAAAACCGCTGGTCACATCTTCATTGGCTAAGCTATTTGCTATGTTTAGCCCTTCTCGGACACGAATCCTCGATGACCTCACGCAGATGGTTGCGTTTGAATCCGTCCATGTGGACGCCTCGGTGCGTGAGCAATACGAGGCATCCGCAGAGTGGGTCAAAAATGCCTTCTTAGAAGTCGGCGCCACCGCTGAAATCATTGAGGGCGTGGATAAATCACTCGCCGTGCTCGGTGAGGTTGCAGGCGATCCGAACAATGACCGCACGGTGTTGTTGTATGCCCACCATGACATCGTGCCGCTCGGCCCACGTGAAGAGTGGGACAATGAGCCACTCGAAGTGACTGAGCGCGATGGTCGCTGGTGGGGCCGTGGTACCGCGGACTGCAAGGGGCATATCGCCATGCATCTAGAGGTGCTGCGCCTTATCAAGGATGAGCCGAATCTTCCCACCATCAAGTTTGTTATTGAAGGTTCGGAAGAAAACGGTGGGCTGGGTCTCAAGCAGTTACTCGAGGACCGCCCTGAGCTCTTCGAGGCAGAAGCTATCTTCGTGGTTGATACCGGCAACACCGAACCAGGGGTACCTTCCATTGTGACCCTGCAGCGCGGCTCGGCGCAGATCCGTGTGCACTGCGAAACCATGGAAGCACCGGTGCACTCCGGCAAGTTCGGCGGCGCGGCAGTCGATGCCGTCGCGGCTCTTATCCGCGCGCTTGACTCCGTTCGGGATGACGAAGGCCGCTGCGTCATCGACGGCGTTGACTGCACCGGCGTGTGGGACGGTGAGGGATACCCCGAGGACAAATTCCGCGCTGACACCGGAATGCTTGAGGCAACTGAGCTGCCAGAAGGCGATATCGCAAGTTTTATCTGGGCGCGCCCCGCAGTATCCATCACTGGTTTTTCCTCCACTCCGGTCGAAGACGCCATCAACGCGGTTCCTGCCACGGCCCAAGCGCACTTAAACCTGCGCGTGCCACCACGCCAGCGCAACTCAGAAGGCAAGCGCATCACCACGGCAAAGACCGCGAAGCTCCTCATTAAACACCTTCAAGACCACACGCCGTGGGGCGCGCAGCTGGATGCCGAGATCCTGGCCATCAACCGCTCTTATGCGGCTGATGAAGACGGTGAAATCCTCAACCTCCTACGCGGGTGTATGTCTGACGCCTATGGCATGGACGCCAGCGAAATCGGCACCGGCGGATCCATCCCGCTGACCGTGGAGCTGCACGAGGCCTTCCCTGATTCTGAAATCGCCCTCTTTGGCGCAGCGGATCTGACCTCGGCTATCCACTCCCCACAGGAGTCAGTAGATCCCGCCGAGATTGAGCACATGGTTCAGACCGAGGCACTCTTCCTCACGCGCTTTCACTCTGCCTAGGGTGGATGCTCGCATTCTTAATACTTACGGTGGATGCCGCTCAAGCGGGCATCCACCGTGCGGGTACACCTATATGTGGCAAAAATAACGTTTTCTTTTTCGAAGCATCGGCAAGCAATGCGTCCAACAACTCCGCCATGGCTATGACGTGCAACGCACCAGCGCAAAGCGAATTCATAGAAACGTCATATCAACTATTGGGCAACAGAAAGAGCGCAATCGCCCTATATAATACTGTGTAATTTGAATTTACCTTTTAAAAATTCCGCACGTCACGCTACTATTGACCGTGTTGGCCGCGCCGTTTTCTATCGACGCCGCCCCAGCATGAGTCCTTGGGCACGCTCTCACCCCCGGTGCGCACAAGTTCATGGTGGAGATTCCTTAGATGTTGCAGTATTTCCAGGTGAAATAGCACTTAATAGCGCTAGCTTTGCCGCCGCTGGGACAGCGCGGGTTGAAAGTCGATAAACGGAAAACTGTTGGCCCCTACCCTGTCCGTTTTAAGGAGCACTCGTGCTTCGCTAACTTAAGTGGGAGAGCACCGAATACTGTGCTGATATTGCTGTTAGCTCTAATCGCCGCGACGGTGTGTGCGCCCTTTTTAATCCACACGCTTGGACGGCCCGCCTTCGGAATTTTGGCCCTCGCGCCTGCCGGAGGCTTCATCTGGGTTGTGCAACAAATGGTCTCAGGAAACCTGGACCACAAAGCAAGCATCGAATGGATGCCCGCCGCGCACCTGAATCTTGACTTTCAACTCGACGGCCTCTCGGCTCTGTTTTCGCTCATCATTTTGGGTGTCGGCGCGCTAGTGTTGCTGTATTGCTGGGGCTATTTTGATACCGTCCCGCTACGCTTGACGCTATTCGGCGCGCAGATGACCGGCTTTGCCACCGCGATGTACGGCCTGGTCATTTCCGACTCGCTGCTGTTGATGTACGTCTTCTGGGAAATCACCTCCGTGCTGTCCTTCCTGCTGGTGGCGTACTACGGCGAGCGCGCGTCTTCGCGCCGTTCTGCAACCCAGGCGCTGATGATCACCGCTGCTGGTGGTCTGGCCATGCTGGTGGGCATCATCATCCTCGGCCGCCAGACCGGTGTGTGGCACTTCAGCGAAATTGCCACCTACGATGGCTGGGCGCAGACCCCGTACATCACGGTTGCGCTGTGTCTGATTCTGGCGGGTGCATTGTCAAAGTCCGCGAATATCCCGCTGCACTTCTGGCTTCCTGGCGCGATGGCTGCGCCGACCCCGGTTTCTGCTTACCTGCACTCGGCAGCCATGGTGAAGGCCGGCATTTACTTGGTTGCACGCCTAGCGCCTGAGTTCAATGAGGTTTCTTCCTGGCACCTGGTGGTCATCCCGATTGGTTTGATGACCATGCTGCTTGGCGGCTGGATGGCGCTGAAACAGATCGACCTCAAGCTGGTTCTTGCTTACGGCACCGTGTCCCAGCTGGGCTTTATCATTGCGGTCATGGCCATCGGCTCCCGCGAAGCGATGATGGCTGCTTTGGCGTTGACCTTTGCGCACTCGCTGTTTAAGGCCACGCTGTTTATGATTGTCGGCGCGATTGACCACGCCACCGGAACCCGTGAGATTCCGAAATTATCGGGCTTGGCCCGCAAAGAGCCCCTGGTCTTTGTCCTCGCCGTGATTTCTGCTTTGTCCATGGCTGGTATCCCACCGCTGTTTGGCTTTGTCACCAAAGAGGCCATCATCGAAGCAGTCATGCATGAGGACCTGCTCATCGGCATGCCGCGCAGCCTCATGCTGGTGGCCATCATCATCGGCTCGGTTCTCACCATGGCTTATGCCCTGCGCTTTTTGTGGGGTGCGTTTGGCACCAAGAATGGTGAGACCTCTGAGGCCGTAGAAAAGATGCACAAGATTGAGCCGAAGCTGTGGATTGCTCCGGCCATTATGTCCGCACTAACCATCTTCTTTGGCCTGTTCCCGAAGATCATGTCCGATGCCATCAACCTGCACCTGGACCAGCTCTATGGTGAAGATGGCTCTTACCTCGCGCTGTGGCACGGTTTCAATATTGCGCTGGGTATTTCCACCGTCATCATCATCGCTGGTTGCTTCCTGCACTGGCAGCGTCACCTGCTCAAGCCATTCCAGGGCGAGTATGCAGCACTTGGTAATGCGGATAATGCTTATGATGCGATGCTGGTTGGCCTGCGTAATCTCTCGCTCCGCATCACCGCGAATACGCAGCGCGGCTCCCTGCAGCTGAACCTGACCACCATTTTTGTGTGTCTGATTCTGCTGCCTACCTTCGCCATTGTCTTCGGTGACCTGACCAATGTCCGCATGATTGTTGCGGAAAATGCGTGGCAGTTCTTCGCCGCCTTCATCATTATTGCTGCTGCGGTTGCTGCCACTATCACCCACAACCGTCTGTCCGGCGTCATCATCGTGGGTATTACCGGCTACTCGTTGGCATTTATCTTCGCGCTGCACGGCGCCCCTGACTTGGCGCTGACCCAGTTGCTGGTGGAAACCATCATCATGGTGCTGTTCATGCTGGTGCTGCGTAAGATGCCACCGAATACGGAGTGGCGCGGCGAACCTCGCCACAACCGTCTGCGCGCGTGGCTTGCCATCGCGGTTGGCCTGCTCACCATTATTTTGACCATGTTCGCTGTCAACGCGCGCACGGAGCAGTCCATCTCCATCCACATGCCGGATCTCGCGCAAGAAATTGGCCATGGTGCCAATGCCGTGAACGTTCTTCTGGTTGATATCCGTGCGTGGGATACCTTCGGTGAAATCACCGTTCTGGTTATCGCCGCAACGGGCGTGGCCTCGCTGATTTACCGCACCCAGTCCTTTACCCGTGAGTCCCGGCGCCCAACCCTGCGCGTGACTGGCCGCCGTTGGTTGGCTGCGGGTGTGGAAACTGAGCAGCAGCTCAACAGGTCGTTGATGGTGGATGTTTCCACCCGCGTGCTGTTCCCATCCATGATTGCGCTGTCGCTGTACTTCTTCTTCACCGGCCACAACGCCCCTGGTGGCGGTTTCGCTGGTGGTCTGGTTGCCGCGCTCGCGCTGATTCTGCGCTACCTCGCTGGCGGCCGTGCTGAGTTGGAAGAGGCATTGCCTATTGATGGCGGCCGCATCATGGGCGCCGGCTTGTTCTTCTCCATTGCTGCTGCTGTGGGCCCAATGCTGTGGGGCATGCCGCCTTTGGCTTCGGCTTATGGCTCGATTGATATCCCACTGGTTGGCTCGGTCTCCTTGCCTTCCGCCCTGGTCTTCGACCTTGGTGTCTACCTGGTGGTTATCGGCCTGACTCTGCACATTCTTCACTCCATCGGCGGAAAGCTGGATGAGGAAGAAGAGATTCGTAAGCAGCGTGCCCGTGACCGCGCCCGCTCCCTTGCGCGTAAGAACCGCCAGCGCAAGGCAAAAGCCAAAGCAGTTGCCGCTGCACAGACCACTGCTGGCGCGGGCACCAGCAGTGCGGATACCACCGGTACGGCAGAAATTTCCATGCCGACTGAGGTTCCACCACACAAGGAAGAACCCGACCCACCGTCGCAGGGGCCCACGGCGAATGCCAGCCCTGTGAGCAAGACCTTGAACGCTGATAACACTGATAACGCTGAAGGAAAGGAGAAGTAAATGGAAGCCAACCTCATGTTTCTCCTCGCCTCCGGCGCGATGATGGCCGCGGGTGTTTACCTGGTGCTTGACCGCGCGATGACCAAGATGCTGCTGGGTATCCTTCTTATCGGCAACGCAGTCAACCTGATCATTATTCAGGCGGGCGGACCGGCTGGTTCACCGCCAATTATGGGCCGCGAGTCTGCGCCGCATGGCGAAGATATTGCTGACCCGCTGGCGCAGGCAATGATTTTGACCGCGATTGTTATTTCGATGGCGCTCACGGCATTCATTTTGACCCTCGCCTACCGCCAGTACCGCTACCGTACTGATGACGTTATTGAGGACGACATGGATGATGCAGCAGTCGCAGCGATTGCTTCGCGTCCATCGGCGGCACCGGACCACGATGCGTCCTCGGACCCAACCACGGGCCGTGCCACCAAGGAAGGCGACACCTTCGGTCCGCGCTTCTTTGAGGAGCCCGTAAAGGGGGTCAAGGATGAGTGATCTCATTGCTTCCTACGTTGAACTAGTCCTGCCGTACATCACCTATCTCATTCCGATGCCGGTGCTTATTCC
>JAUNRU010000001.1:57467-78391 GCA_030535535.1 Corynebacterium casei | reverse complement strand
GTGCGTGCCGGCGTTGGTTACGTCATGGTTTCCATGGTGTCGTCCATGATCTTCCTGCTTGGCATCGGTCTGACCTATGCCGCAGTCGGCACTGTCAACATGGCGCAAATTGGTATCCGCATCGCGGATATTCCGGAAGGCACCCGCACCGCTATCTTCGGCGTGCTGCTGGTTGCTTTCGGCATCAAAGCCGCTGTTGTCCCGCTTGATGCGTGGCTGCCCGACTCCTACCCCACCGCCCCGGCGCTAGTCACCGCGGTCTTCGCGGGCCTTCTGACCAAGGTTGGTGTGTACTCGATTATCCGTATGCGCTCCGCGGTGTTTACTGATGGCTCGCTGGATACGCTGCTGATGTGGGTCGCACTTGCCACCATGATTGTTGGTATTTTGGGCGCCATGGCGCAGACCGACATCAAACGTCTGTTGTCCTTTACGCTGGTCAGCCATATTGGTTACATGATCTTTGGTGTCGCACTGGGCACCGCGCAGGGCCTGTCCGGTGCGATCTTCTACGCCGTACACCACATTCTGGTGCAAACAGCCCTGTTCCTGGTGGTAGGCCTTATCGAAAGGCAATCCGGCACCTCATCGCTGCGGCGCCTAGGTTCCTTGCTGTACACAGCACCAGTTATTTCGATTCTGTACTTCATCCCTGCCATCAACCTCGGCGGAATCCCGCCGTTCTCTGGCTTCATGGGCAAGATTTTGCTTCTACAAGCCGGCGCAAACGAAGGCTCTTGGTTGGCGTGGGTTCTTATCGGCGGCGCCGTTGTGACCTCCCTGCTGACTTTGTACGTCATGGTGTTGGTCTGGTCCAAGGGCTTCCTCCGCGACCGCGCGGATGCCCCAGAGGGCCACGTGGCGCTGGCGCGTCCCGCACCGCTTGCCGATGTCACCGACGAAGTCGAATACTCCGAACGCGCCGACGTGGGCCGTCTGCCGTTTGGTATGTTTGCCTCAACCGCGCTGCTAGTCATCGCATCCACCGTGATTACCTTCGTGGCGGGTCCTGTCTCCGGCATTACCTCGCGTTCGGCGGAATCCGTGCAAGACCAATCCATCTATCAAGATGCAGTCCTGGGTGAGCATTATGACAACCCAACCCGTCATCTGGATCCACAGGATCGTTATGTGGACGGGGACTCCATTGAAAGCCGCGACCACCTGCTGCCCGAACCAGAACCGGCAGCCAATGGTTCAAACAACAATACTGGCTCCGAAAATGACACCGAGTCTGGGGAGGATGAGCAGTGAGTCAACTTCTAACCGGCGCACGCCACCGCTTCCGCCCAACATTTGTTCTGTGGCTGACCATCATGTGGTGTCTGCTCATGGGCGAAGTCACCTGGGCTAATGTCTTCAGCGGCATGCTCGTGGGCCTCGGCATCGTCTTCTTCCTGCCGCTGCCCGCCATGCCCATTAGTGATGTCAAAGTCTCCTGGGCTCGGCTAATTCGCTACCTGTTTGTCTGGACTGGTGAGCTGCTGTGGGCTTCGGTGAAGGTCGGATGGATTGCGGTTCGCCCAGGCGAAAAGCCCAAGAATGCTATTTTGCGCGCGCCGATGCGTGTGGAAAATGAGCTGGTCTTCAGCTTCGCCGTCGTCTTGTATAACCTGCAACCTGGCGGCACCGTCGCGGAGATTGACATTGCTAACCGTATGCTCACCGTGCACGTTCTGGATGCCACTACTGAGTCAGATATCGACCGTGAAATCGGCAACCTGGTCAGCCTGGAACGCCGCATGATTTCCATCTTCGAAGGGAAACACGCCTAATGGATCCCGCACTCTACAACACGTTTCTATCCATCGCCGCGGCGATGTTCGTCGTGTCCTTCCTGCTGACCACCTGGCGTATTGTCAAAGGTCCAAACTCCATGGACCGCCTGGTTGGTATGGACGGCTTCATCGCGATGTTCCAGTGCGCCATGGCCGTCTACATTTGTTGGACGCTTGATACCACGGTGTCGAACGCCATGTTGGTGGTCGCGCTGCTGGGCTTTATCTCCACCGTTTCGGTCACACGCTTTAGAAAGAGGGACAACTAATGAGTTACGCACTAATTGCCGATATCGTCTCCCTCGTCCTTATTTTCGCAGGTGCCGTGCTGGTTTTGTCCGCCGCGATTGGTGTGGCGCGATTCCAGGATCCAATGTCACGTATTCACTTCGTCACAAAACCTCAAACTGTGGGCCTAGTGTTTACTATTCTGGGAGCTGGAATTCGCGTTACGGGATCAGAATCCTTTGGCGTCGCTGAGCGCGGCGACTTAGGTATCTTGTTCCTGCTGGTAGTTTTTGCCATGGCAACGAGCCCGGTTACGGCTCAGCGCATGACGCGTATTTCGCGCCGCGAAGGTCTTTACTCCGACGATGCCAACATGTCGCGTAATGACCAGCCTGCCTCCAAGCAGATGCGGCGCAAGTAGCGCACTGGGTGCGTTACTTTCACGGCGTACCCTTTTGGCTGCATAGGCCAAACTTGCATTGTAAGGATAGATATTGTGAAGAAGATCTGGGGGGCTCCCTCCTTAGCGCTTGCCCTGGCGGTATTTGCTGTGTGGACAGTCTTTCGGATTTTCAACTTCGACGGGGAGCACGCGCTGAAGTGGCGCGTGCCGCTGGATCTGAAAATCTACGTGCTGGCTGGCTCTGAAGTAGCCGATGGCCAGCTGCTCTATGACAACGCATATATCGGGGACTTGCCGTTTACTTATCCACCATTTGCTGGTGCAGTGTTTACGGCGCTGAGCTATCTCAGCGACAACTGGATCATCATCCTATGGCAGCTCGGTATGGGGCTCGCGCTGTTTTTCATTTTCCTCTTGGTCTTCCGCGAGCGCGGCTACGGCTTCCACCCCGTCAACTGGTTGCTCAGTGCGCTGCTGACGGTTGCTGCTCTGGCTTGCCAGCCGTTCCAGGGCACCTTGCACTTTGGCCAGATCAACATCTTCCTCATGTTGCTGGTCGCCCTCGACTTCCTGCCCAAGCACCGCCTGCCCGGCATCGGAATCGGCCTAGCTGCCGGCCTGAAACTCACCCCGGCGTTTCTCGGCCTCGTGTTGTTGTTCCAGCGCCGCTGGTGGGCCGCTGGCATTTCCATCCTGACTTTCCTAGTTACCGTCACAGTTGGCTTTTGGGTCATTCCTGACGCCAGTGACTTCTGGATGCGTGCTATCTTTGACTCCTCCCGCGTGGGCGACCACACCAACCCCGGCGCGCAATCTATCCGCTCGCTAATGGAGCGTGAGTTCGGCGTTGAGGGCGGCATCTGGTGGATTCTCGCCGTGCTCATCGTCTTTGCGCTGACCTGCGTGGCCGTCTACATCGCGTGCAAGCGCCGCAACGCCACCGTCGCGATGGCGCTCACCGGCATCTCTTCCTGCTTGGTCTCCCCATTTTCTTGGTTCCACCACTGGGTATGGGTGCTGCCTCTGCTGTTGGCTATCTTGCTCACGGTCAATGACTGGCTGGGCCAGCGCCTCAAAGGTATCTTCGGCGCACAGTTCGCGGGCCTTGCGTCCTTCGTCGTGATGATTATCTTCGCGCTGCCTTATGTCGCCAAAGTTGTCTGGGACGGCACGTCTTACCAACGTATGGATGACGCGCATTCCTGGGGCGCGCTCGCCTTTACCGGCACGGGCATCATCTTCATTGCCTGCTACGCCTTGACCGGACTGTTGGACGCTGTTAAGAAGCGTTCGGCTTAAGCAAGATCCTTCCGGTTTCTAAGTATCACGCTTAGAAACCAAGCGGGGTGAGCGTATCCAGCTCATCGCAGGTCATATCCACAACAGATTTCCAGTCGCCGCTGGTTTCAAACTGCGTGCGCTGGCGCTCATAACCGGCGCCGCGCTCAATGATTTCTAGCACCAACTCCAGCTCCCGCGCACAGCCCAGCTCGCGCGCAAGCGGTGTTAGCTGCTCCACCATGTCGGTGAGTTCATCTTCCACCCAGCGTTCATCGGTTTCACGCGAGGTAATCACCAAAGCATCCATGCCGTAGCGCGCTGCGCGCCACTTGTTTTCGGCCACGTGCCAAGGCTGCAGCGTTGGCAGCTGCTCACCGGCATCAATCATGCGGTCATAGTGCACCACCAGGCAGTGCGTGAGCGCCACGACAGCGGAAAGCTCGCGCAGATTCGACGCCGCATCCGAGACGCGCACCTCAATAGTGCCCCACTTGGAGGCCGGGCGGATATCAAAGTGCATGGAACCGGTGTGGTTAATCACGCCGGAAATGGACTGGTCCCGCATGTAGTCCTGCCACTGGTGCCAGTTCTCAAACTGGTACGGCATGCCGGCGGTCGGCAGCTGTTGGTACAGCATGGTGCGGTTGGAGGCATAGCCGGTATCAATCCCGTCCCAGCCCGGCGAGCACGCCGAAATGGCCAACAGGTGCGGATATTTGGTCATCAACGCGTTAATAATCGGCCACACGCGGTCCTCGTGGGAAATGCCCACGTGCACGTGTGTGCCCCACAGCAGCATCTGCTGCCCCCAGTACTGGGTGCGGTTGATGATCTCCGAGTAGGTCTGTTTTTCTGAGACCGGGTTCTTGCGAAAATCCGAAAACGGGTGCCCGCCGGATGCCCACACGCGCATTCCGCGTTCTTCCGCTGCGGCCTGAACCGCGCGGATTCCGGTGTGAAGCTCAGCTATTGCCTCAGGAACGCTGTGGCAAATGCCGGTGACTAGCTCAACGGTGTTTTGGAGAAATTCCTTCTCCAGGTGGATCTCCGGCGCGGACTGCGCAACGGCATCCACAATTTCGGACGCACGGGGGACAAGGTCGCGGGTTAAGGGGTCAACCAGCGCTACTTCCCACTCGACCCCCAGCGTTGGCTGCGGGGAGCGGGCGAAGGTCTCTTCGGCGTATTCCGTGTTACTCACCGGTCTATCGTACCCAGCCGCTAGTGTTCCGGGCCGGATTACATTCCCCTTTGCTAGTTCTCCGTCAGAACCAGGGTGACACCATCGCGGGTGTTATCAGGCAGGGTGTCGATGTTCTCTCGTGCTACGCCGTTGAATTCATCGGCAAGCTCGCGGGCAACGCGTTCTGCGTCGGCGTTACCAGCGGGAAAGAACACGGTGGTCTCTGGTAGAACATCGTCGGAGAAGTTGCCGACTTCACCGAGTTCGCGGCCGTCGGCGCGCAGGCGGTCGGAGACGTCAGCCGCCAGGCCCTGGGTGACAGAGTTGTTGAGCACGTTGATCTTCAATGGTGCGGGCGCGGCAGCATTGCCGGAGCCAGTGCTTCCCGATGCCCCCTCGCGTCCTTCACCTTCGCGCTCAGCATCGGCAGGCTGGCCTTCGTTCTCAGCACTCTCTGCTCCTTCATCACCGGCGCCTTCAGCACCCTCGCCGTTTTCAGGAGCGATCGCCTCCGCGGACTGTTGCGCGGTATCAGCACCAACGGTGCCTGGCTCCGGCGCATTTGCATTGCCCGCCTGCTGCTCAGCTTGCTGGCTGGTGTCTTCAGCCGCCTGCTCAGAGCCATTGTCTTGGGTAAAGGCGTAGAGCGCCCACAGGCCGAACATGACGGCGACGGCGATTAGCACCATCGCAAAGCCACGCAACGGCAACGTAGTGCCGGCAGCTGGTTGGGTAGGTTCTTGTGCGGAATTATCTACAGTCTCATTAGTCACATGAGTAACACTAATGCTCAGGTTGAGGGTTTCCGTGTGCGGCACGCCGAATATCCTCGCGTTCTCCACGTTTTCTCAACAGTCTTTTCACCAGCACCGGGTTATAAGCCAACGCAGCCGGCAGCTCAACAATCACATTGAGCCGTTGGTGGTAACGCACCGGCGAAATATCCAGCTCAGCGCGAATCGCTTTTTCTTTCAGGGCGATGGTTTTCGGTGCGCGCGCCTCAAAGTCCAGGATCTGCTGATCAATCGCGCTCAAATCATTAAGCCCGTTACTGTTGTGTGCGCTAGTCATGCCTAAACTGTATGCCATGACTATCCGCGCAATTGTGATCCACGGCGACCCTGTTCTTCATAACCCCACTGAACCAGTCACCGAACCTATTGATTCCCCAGAACTGCAAACCCTCATTGCAGATATGTATGAGACCATGGCGGCGGCCAACGGCGTAGGGCTTGCGGCCAACCAGGTTGGCATCAGCAAGCGTCTGTTTGTATATGACTGCCCTGATGATGACGGCCACATGCACCGCGGCTGCGTTATCAACCCGGTGCTGGAGACCTCAGAGATCCCAGAGACCATGCCAGCCGATGACGGCAGCGAAGACGAAGGCTGTCTTTCCGTCCCAGGAGAGGGCTTCCCCACCGGCCGCGCGGACTGGGCAAAGGTCACCGGCCTGAATGAGAAGGGCGAGGACATAGAGGTCGAAGGCACCGGCTTCTTCGCGCGCTGTCTGCAGCACGAAGTCGGCCACTTGGACGGTTTCGTCTACACCGATACTCTGATTGGCCGTAACAAGCGCGCTGCTAAGAAGACCATTAAGGCCAACGGTTGGAATGTTCCGGGCCTGACCTGGCTGCCGGGCGAAGGCGCCGATCCTTTCGGCCACGACGACGAAGATTAAGACACCACATCATTATGGCTAAGGCATTTCGCTCCGATCCCATCCACGTCGATGACCGCGTTGTTGCGCGCCGCAAGTTCAAAGGCGGCGGGCACAGCGATGTCATCGGCCATGTCGTGGCGGTCGAGCCCCTGACCATCCGTCCGCAGATGGTCGGCGGGTTCCCGTCCGCGTTGCCGGAGGTCATTATCCCGGCCGATGAGCTGTACGTGGTGAAAAAGCTTTCGCCGCGCACGGTGCGAAATTCTGATATCCGCCACGTTGAGGTCGCCTCCGCGCTGTCCTATCAAGGCACGCACAATCAATGGACGTCCAATGGCCAGTGGTTCATGCGCGCGGGCGATGGCATCACTGGGCGCACCAATTCCGCGGTCCCGCTGGGCCCATCTGCGGGCTTTGAACCAGCACCGGTGGCTGAAATGATGGCGTTTTACTCCAGCCATAACCTGCCTTGTGTGCTGCTGGTTCCAGAGCGCATTGGTAATTCGGCATTGAAGCTGCCGCACGAGCACATCGATGTGGAGAAAATCGTCATGACCCGCGAGCTGGGGGATCTCAGCGATATCGAACCTTATCTCGATGAGGGCTTAGACGTGGACATCACCGCGACCGCAACGCCCGAGTGGTTGGATATCTCTGACCACGCAGCAAGTAACATTGCAACGCAGTCGCCTGCCGATGCCACCCTCGCCTTCTTCCACACAGCCCTAGGCGCGGTACTTCGCGCAACAATCACAGAATCCGATGACGGCACGAAGTGGCTGGGCATCGCGTGCGTGAAGGTAGATGAGTCAGCGCGCCGCCAACGTCTAGCAGCACGCCTAGTTTCCGCCGCGCTGAAGTGGGGCCAGGCCGAAGGCGCGGACAAGGCGTACCTGCAAGTCAGCCTCGGCAACGATGGCGCGGTTGCCCTGTATGAAAAATTGGGGCTGCTTGAGCACCACCGGCATCGCTACATCAAGGTCAATCCAGGTAACCTGTAAATCATGCGGATTGCCACGTGGAATATTAACTCGGTACGTACCCGCGGGGAGCGGGCACTGAACTTATTGGACAAGCACAACATTGATGTGTTGTGCCTGCAAGAAACCAAAGTCGCCGATGACAAATTCCCCCGCGCACTGTTCGAGGACGCCGGCTACCACGTGGTTTTCCACGGCCTTAACCAGTGGAACGGTGTCGCGATTGTCAGCCGCGAAGAACCCACCGAGGTTTTCACCGGCTTTCCTGGCCAGCCGGGCTATCACAATGATGAAGCCACCGAGCAAGCACCTGAGGCGCGTGCCATGGGCGCTGTCATTCGCGGTGTCGAAATCTGGTCACTCTATGTTCCCAACGGCCGGGAAATCACTCAGCGTCACTATGACTACAAACTGGACTTTCTCTACGCCTTAGCCCGCTACGCCGACGGTAAAAAGCGCGAGAAACTGCTACTGACCGGCGACTTCAACATCGCGCCGCGAAACGATGACGTCTGGGACCTGGAGCTTTTCCGCGGCAAGACGCACGTCACCGAACCAGAGCGCGCTGCCTTCCAGCGCCTTGAAGAAGCAGGACTGTCCGAAGTCACCCGCCAATTCACCGAAAAGGACCGCTGGACCTACTTCGATTACAAGTCCCTGCGCTTCCAAAAAGACGAAGGCATGCGCATCGACTTCCATCTGGCTACCCAGCAACTGGCGGACAAAGTTACCGGTGCCGGCGTCGACCGGAAAGAACGCGCCGAAAAGGGTACCTCCGACCACCTCCTGCTGTGGGCAGATTATGACCTGCCCGATTTCGACTCCGTCCGTTAACACATCCCTATGTCCCTATCTTTGTCTTTGGACTTAAGCTTTTGGCAGATGGCGTTTTTCGTCCTCGACTACGCCATCAAAATCTTTGCCGTCGGCTTCGTCCCCGAAGGCCGCCGCCCCTCTTCATCAACAGCTTGGCTGCTCGCAATTTTGCTGCTGCCATTCATCGGCCTGCCCTTGTTCCTGCTCATGGGCTCGCCGCAAATCAACCGGCGCCGCCACCGCATTCAGCAAGAAGCCAATGATGCCATCGAGGACGCCCACAAGGACGTCACCGACCACCCCTTCGAAGAGCTCGAAGCGGAAGTCGAGTCCATCATCAAGCTCAACCGACACCTCACCGGCTTCCCAGCCGTTATCGGACACAACCTCGGCATTCACGCCGATTATCACAAGTCCATCCAGGCTATGGCCGATGCCATCGACAAAGCCCAGCGCTACGTCTACGTCGAAATCTATATCACTAGCTGGGACGAGACCACCGATCCTTTCTTCCAAGCACTCGCCCGCGCGCGTCAACGCGGCGTGGAGGTGAAGTTCCTCTTCGACCAAATCGGCAGCCTCAAATATAAGGGCTACCGCACACTCGGCAAGCGACTTAGTGAAATCGACGTGGACTGGCGGCTCATGTTGCCACTGCAGATCCACAAGGCGCGTTTTCGCCGCCCTGACCTGCGTAACCACCGCAAGCTGGTTGTCATCGATGGCGAACGCGGCTTCATCGGCTCGCTCAATTTGATCAAACGCGAATACAAGACCACCGACCGCTACTGGATTGATTACATGGTGGAGCTCACCGGCCCGATAGTGGTCTCCTTGCAGGCGGTCTTCGCTGTGGACTGGTACACCGAATCCGGCGAGTATATTGAGATGCTCACCGATCTCGAAGACACCGGGGAGACCCCCGATACCAACTATGTGCAGCTCATCCCATCCGGCCCAGGCTATTCCACCGAGCCAAACTTGCGCATGTTCATCTCGCTTATTCACCACGCGAAAAGCCGGTTGATTATCTGCTCACCGTATTTCGTGCCGGATGAATCACTGCTCGATGCCGTGACCACCGCCTGCTACCGCGGCGTGCGCGTGGAGCTCTACGTCTCCCAGCGCGCCGACCAATTCATGGTCGACCACGCACAATCCTCCTACTACCAGTCCCTGCTGGAAGCCGGAATCCACATCTACCAGTTCCCCAAGCCTTTTGTGCTGCACTCCAAGTTCGTGCTCGCCGACCCCGATGCCGGCCGCGCCGACCCAGAGGAAACCGACGAAGGCATCAGGCTTAAGTCCCACCCACTCGCAGCCTTCGGCTCCTCTAACCTGGACATGCGTTCATTCGGCCTCAACTATGAGTCCACCATGCTGGTTGCCCAAGGCGACCTCATCACCGAGTTCAACGAGCTCGCCGCCAACTACCGCGCTGTCTCCCACGAGCTCACGCTCGAAGAATGGAACAAGCGCGGATTCTTCCGCCGCTACATCGACAACGTCATGCGGCTTACCTCCGCGCTTCAGTAACTCGCAGCTAAAGCAGCTCGTTACCGTGCCAAATCGAAGCAGGTGGTTACTGAAGCGAATAGACGCTGCGTCGGCTAATCGCTGTAACCCCGGGTGGCAAGCAGCGCGCCGCAGCCGGAGATGAGGATGCAGATAAACATACCGATGCTCATGGTCAGCGCAGTGTTGCCGCCCAAGCCCATGATTGGCCCGACCGCAGCAGCGAGCACCGATTGCCCGAAGCCCATGATCGCGGTGACAGAGCCTGCGCGCTCACGCATGACGCCGGTCGCCATGGCGGTCGAGTTACCCATGATGACGCCGTTCGGCGAGACGCACAGCAGCAGCGCGAGCATTAGCCAGCCCACGCCGGCTCCGCTCATCGCGACGATAAAGAGCAAGACGTTGCCGGTGACAGCCATCGCAACGCCACCCAGCAGCATCTTCTTGGTGCCGAGCTTGTCGATGTAGCGCGAATTCACAAAACTACCCACGCACATACCGGCGGCGTTCAGGGCGAACGCTGCGGCATAGGCGCGGGGGCTAAACCCGAACTCGTATTGGAAGACAAACGCGGAAGCAGCGATATAGCAAAACATCGAGGCGAATGCGAAAGCCATCGACGTCAAAAATCCCCAGAAACGCAGGCTTTTGAGCACGCTGGCATAGTTGCCCAATACGCGTCGCAGGAAAGACCCGCCGGCGGGGCTTTTGCCGCCGGTCTCTGGCACGATGAGCAGCACGACCAGCAGCTGCGCTGCGTGCAGTGCGGTAAGTACCCAGTAGATACCACGCCAGCCAATAGGCTCGGCCAGCAGACCACCCGCAATCGGCGCAATCGCCGGCGCGATGGCCAAAATCGCCATGAGCATGGAGAAGGTCTTCGCTGCTTCACGTCCGGAGAGCAGGTCGGGCACCATCGCGCGGGAGAGCACAACGCAGGCGCCGCCGCCGAGGCCTTGCAGCACACGCGCGATAACGAACACGGCAATACTTGGCGCAAGCGCCGCCATGGCTGAGGCCACCAGCGCCACAATCGCACCACCGATGAGCAGTTTGCGCCTGCCGATGGCATCCGAAATCGGGCCCACCGTCAACTGCCCCACGGCCATGCCGACGAAGAAACCTGACAGGGTCAGCTGCACCACGGAGTCGGCTGCGTTGAATTCCTCGCTGATTGCCGGCAGCGTAGGAAGATACATATCCGTCGCAAAAGGCGCTGTTGCGGACAACAGCGCCAGTGCGAGAAGTAAAGAGATTGCCATCTATGCGTCTCGTTTGACCAACATAACTACACCCACAATCCAGGCCACCGCAGCCCACGCCGCGAAGACCAGCGCGGATCCCGTGTTGGAATCCCAGAGTGCATTATCAACCGGACCATCCATGATCCAGGTGTTTAGCGCGCTAAACGGCATGAAGTACACAATGTCCTCGCCGATCTTGGGAATCATTTGCACCATCGAGTCCAGACCCAAATGCAAGATCAGGGAGATAGCCACCGCACCGGTGGTCTGGCGCATGATCAGACCCAGGCCTTGGCCGAAGAACACCAGCATGGCCATACCCAGTGGGAAGACCCACAGGGCGCGCTTGGTGAAGTCATCGAAAATTTCGAAATTCTCACCCATCTCGCCGCCCAGCGTCACCTTCGCCACCACCAAGGTACTCAGGATTCCCAGCACCACGAGGATGGCAGCAATAATGCTGTACATCACCGCTTTGACCAGCGCCACCATGGCACGGTTGTGATTCGCCATGTAGGTATTGGTCTGCACGCCGAAACGGTATTCGGTGGTGATGATCATGACCGCTTGGATGAGCAGCACCGGCATCGCCAGGGTGTAGACCACCGTGAGCAGCGTGGACGGAGGCAATGGAATCTGCATATCCGCCGGCTGCGAGTTGGTAGTCAACGTCATAATCAGCGTCCAGCCGATAGCGAGGACGAAGAACACAGCCGTGGTCCACCACACCGAGCGAGTGGAAAAGAGCTTGGTCAGCTCTGAGCGGAAAGTATTAAGAATCATTTTGTTCCTTTCCAGCTGGAGCTTCAGCGTGGTACTGCACAGAATCACTGGTCATGTCCATGAACGCGTCCTCCAAAGAAGCGCGCTTGAGTGTGAGCTCCGTCAGCGGCACGCCGACTGAGTAGGCCAGGTTGCCCACAAAGTCCGTGGACTGCTCCGGAATAATCAGCGTCTCGCGGCCTTCTTCATCCTTTGATGTTGAAAACTCCACGCTTTCTTCCTCGAGCGCGCCGGAGAACTCTGTAAGGAAATCAGTACGCACAATAACGTTCGATGCCGAGTGTTCCTTCACAAAGTCATAGGTCGGCTGGTCAGCAATCAGCTGGCCACGACCGATGACCACCAAGTGGTCCGCGGTCAGCGCCATCTCCGAGAGCAAGTGCGAAGAAATCAGCACCGTGCGGCCCTCTGCTGCGAGTGCACGCACCAGCGAACGCACCCAGCGAATGCCTTCCGGGTCCAGGCCGTTGACTGGCTCATCCAGAATCAAAATCTCCGGATCTCCCAACATCGCGCCGGCCAAGCCCAGGCGCTGGCCCATACCAAGCGAAAAGCCGCCGGCCTTCTTCTTCGCAACATCGCTCAAGCCCACCAGCTCCAGTACCTCATTAACGCGTGAGGTTGGAATGCCATTGGACTGCGCCATCCACTTCAAATGCGAGGCCGCCGAGCGGTTAGGGTGCACGGCTTTGGCATCGAGCAAACACCCGATGGTGCGCAACGGGTTTTTCAACTTCGCATAAGAGGTGCCATGAATGAGCGCGTTACCTGCGGTTGGCTCATCAAGTCCAACAATCATGCGCATGGTTGTTGATTTGCCCGCGCCGTTTGGACCTAGAAACCCAGTAACTTTCCCGGGCTTGACTTCAAAAGAGAGGTCATCAACCGCACGGACTGACTTGTATTGTTTCGTCAATCCTTGTACTTCAATCATGCGACCAACGTTGCCATAAAATGCCCGGCCATGACCATGTGCCCCACCGTTTACCCCTTAAATTAGCGGCTCAATTAACTGCCGGATCCGCGGCAATGCCTGCCGAAACGGCGCCAACAGCGGAAGGTCTTCTAATTCCTCAATCAGCACCCACCGCAGCTCATAAGATTCTTCATTCGCGGTGGTAGAAAGCATTTTTCCATCTTTCGCCCGTGCAACAACGGTGGTATAAGTCCAGCCGCCCGGCAGCCCTGCCGCCGCATCAAAAGGACCAGCGGTGACCTCCGCGCCAACTACCTCAATGTGTTCTGGATCAATTGCGCATTCTTCTACGGTTTCGCGCACTGCCGCCTGTTCGACGGTCTCATTCAAGTCGCGTGCGCCGCCGGGAATACCCCACGTATCCCCAAAATTGGTCCACGCGGCGCGGTGCTGCATCAGCACCATCGGACCGCGGTCGGATGAAGCTACAAGAAACAAACCAGCCGCACCGTAGCGTCCCCACATACGGGCGCCACCCGGTCCAGCTGCCCAACCATCACCGTTTGCGTGTAGCGATTCCCTTCCTGCCATAGTTCTACATCCTACGCGAGCACCCTTAGCCCGCGAGGAAATTCACATAAGTCCCAACTTTCACAAAAAATCGCTGCGGTGGGTGGAATATCACACTTTGATTGCGTTAGTCTTAAGCAATGACCGTTAGGCGGGATATACAGCAGATTGAGGAGGGAATCTCCTCTGGTGATTCCGCCGATCCTGGCGCTCACGACCACTGGTTGGATGAGGTCACCGAACCTTCAAATCCTGTATTTAATCCGGCGACGCACCTCGCGTTGTCCACATTTGCGGGCCCGGCGCGGCTGATTCGCCGCATCTGGAATTTCATGACCACCACCCCGGGTCGCATGTTCGCCATCACCGTGTTGTTGTCGGTCGCGATTGCCGCCGCCGGTGTATCGATGTCGAATTCTTCCGCCCAGCGCCAAGACGACCTCGATCGCCTTTTGACCGTCACTGAGCCCACCGCGAATGCCGCGCACAATTTGTACACTTCTCTCTCGCTCGCGGACACCGTTGCATCGACGGGATTCGTGCAAGGTGGCGTCGAGTCATCGACAAGCCGGCAAAAGTACAACGAAGCCATTGACCGCGCCGCCGTCTCCGCCACCCAAGCCGTGCAAGGCGCCGGGGCAGATGACCACGAAATCCGCCAGCTCGTGCAATTCATCCAGCGCGAGCTGCCCGTCTACACCGGCATGGTGGAAACCGCGCGCGCCAACCACCGCATGTCCAATGCGGTGTCTGCGGCATACATGTCGAATGCATCGGCAGTCATGCGTGAAGAAATCCTGCCCGCTGCCTCCCGGCTGTTTACCATCACCTCCGGCAAAGTGGCCGATGAACAACGCAGCCTGACCGCGCCGCAATGGGTGCCACTGTCCGGCCTGTTCGCGGCAGTATTCTTCCTGCTGTTGTCACAATGGTGGCTGTGGCGCGTTACCCGGCGCCGGCTCAACCGCGGTTTTGTCACCGCAACCTCGCTGATGGCACTGGCTATCTTCTGGGTCTCCATCGCGAATGTCGCCACCTGGACCGCCGGCTCCCAAGCTTTCGAGGAAGCCTCCAACCCGTGGAGCTCCCTAACCGCCTCGCGTATTGCCGGCCAACAAGCCCGCACCGCCGAAACCCTGGCGCTGGTACGCCGCGAATCCGACACCGACTCCGTACCGTTTAGCCAGGTTGAAACCTCCATCCGCGAGGCACTGCAAGAATTCGAAGCCACCGCCTCCTCCGACACTGAGGATTTGAGCAGCTCCCAGATTGCCGTGAACACCGCGCGCGAGTCCTTGACCGCGTGGAGCGAAACCCACGATGAATTTGTCTCCGCGCTGCGCACCGGCCGCTACGATGACGCCTTGCACTTAGCCACCGCGCCGAACCCGGATGCCGGTGAGGAAGCTACCGCGGCATCGGCGTTTAACGCGTTGGATAATGCGCTGACCAAGCTGATTGCGGATTCGCGAGAAACCATGCGCGCATATATCTCCGACGGTTTGGCCGCTATGACCTTTGTGGCCTCAGCCGTCATGGTGCTCACCGTGCTCGCAATTTTCGCCGTGTGGCTGGGCATTCGCCCGCGTCTGCAGGAGTACCTCTAATGAAAACTTCACGCGCTATCTTCGCAGCACTTCTTGCCACGTCCTTGACGCTGACCGCGTGCGTGTCCCGCGACGCCGAAGAACTCCCGCCGGACCCCGCGCTACAGCAAGACGAAGAAACCAACGAGCTGCCCCGCGCCATGAACTCCGACCCGCTGACCGCGCCGATTGCCGGCCCGCCGCTTCCAGTGGGCTCCCGCTGGGTTCCGGCATCCGAATACACCCCGGAAGAAACCAACTTCGACGCGGAGCTGAAAGGCACCTACCGCCCCGATGACAAAGATCCGGAAGAGCGCGTGCCGAATATCATCGAGCGCGGCCGGCTGATTGTCGGCGTCGACCAGTCACACAACCTGCTGTCCTACCGCGACGCCGCGACAGGTGAGCTCCAGGGCTTTGAAGTTGACCTGGCTTATGAAATCGCCGAAGACATCTTCGGTGACCGCAACCGCGTGGACTTCCGTTTCCTCGAATCCGCTGAGCGCACCCAGGCGCTGGCCAACGGCACCGTCGATATTGTCATTCGCACCATGACGATTACGCCCGACCGCGAAAAAGACATCGCGTTCTCCCAGCCCTACATGGCCACCGACACCCGCATGCTGGTGCTGACCAGCTCCGGTATCACCTCCATCCGCGAAACCTCCGGCCGCACGATTTGTTCTGTCGAAGGCTCTACCGCGCTGGATAAAGTCACGGACTTCGCGCCGAATTCTAACCTACTCATCACCCGTTCCTGGGGTGACTGTTTGATGTCGCTGCAGCTCGGGCAGGCTAATGCGGTCATCGTGGATGACACGCTGCTGTCCGGAATGATGGCGCAGGACCCCTACTCTTCCATCGTCGGCGAAGTGCTGGATACCGAAATATATGGCATCGGCGTGCGCCAGCCGGATCAGCACTATGATTCGCGCGGACTAATCCGCCAGGTCAATTCCACCCTCGACCGCATCCAGGACGATGGCACATGGCAAGAGCTTTTCAATGAATGGTTCGGCGAATACCTGCCCACGCCGACGCTTCCGGCACCCACCTACATCGATGAAGATACCGATGAAGATAATGATGAAGAGGACGAGTCATGACTCATAACTTCTCTGATGATGAACTCAACTACCTCGACCCCAATAAAGGCAAGGAGCAGCCGGGCACCGAGGCAGTCGCATTCGACCCCTTCGCCGATGATGACGAAGAGGAAGACAACACCACGGCCGCAGCAGAGGCAGCTGCTGCCGATGCCGAAGAAGAGCGCGCCGATGTAGAGATTGAGGCGCTGTTGAAGCAGGTAGGCGCATCGGAAGGCACTGCTGCGACCGAGGCCGTGGCCTATGACCCTTTTGCTGATGATGAGCTCGAGGACGAAGACGAGGGCACCTCCGCCGTCGCCTTTGACCCCTTCGCCGATGTCGATGATGACACGGATGGTGACTCCGAAGAGTCTTTCACCGACTCTGACAATATTGCCGCGCTGATTAAAGACCTCGGCGTGCTGCGTGACAAGCGCGAAAAGCGCCGCGGTAATGCCTCGGCGTTGATGGACACTTCACAGCGCTCCCGCCAGCAGGCGCTGGATACTTTCCGTGAGCTGCGCCTGGCCGCGCGCACCAACCGCGAAGTCGCCGACGGCATGGTGTCTTTGCCTTATGTGGTCCCCACCGACCCCGAAGACGCCCTAATGGACCCAACGGAGGCCATTAAAGAAAAGAAGCTCGCACCGCCGCAGCTTAAACCCGGCGACATTGTAGCCAGCCAGTATGAGATTTTGGGCGTGATTGCCCACGGCGGCATGGGCTGGATTTACTTGGCCAATGACCACTTCGTGTCCGGGCGCGTGGTGGTGCTCAAAGGCATGCAGGCGCACAAGTCTGCCGATGAAACCGCAGCCGCCGAAGCCGAACGCGAATTCCTGGCGGATATTACACACCCGGGCATCGTGAAGATTTTTAACTTCATCGACGACGCCCGCGTGCCCGGCGGGTTCATTGTCATGGAGTATGTCGGCGGGCCTTCGCTGCGCAAGCGACGCAATGCGCTGCCAGAGCGCCGACTGCCGTTTACCATCGCGATTGCCTACATCCTGGAACTGTTGCCCGCGCTGGATTACCTGCATTCGCGCGGCGTGGTCTATAACGACCTCAAGCCGGACAACATCATTGTCACCGAGGACCAGGTCAAGCTCATCGACCTAGGCGCGGTGTCTGGTATCGGCGCATTTGGCTACATTTACGGCACCAAGGGTTTCCAGGCGCCGGAAGTCCCCACGGAAGGCCCGTCGGTCTCCAGTGATATTTACACCATCGGCCGCACGCTCGCGGCGCTGACGTTGAAGCTGCCGCACGAAGACGGCGTGTTCTTGCCGGGGATTCCCAACCCCACCCAGGAGCCGCGTCTGCGCAGGCACGTGTCTTTCTACCGCCTGTTGCAGCGCGCCACGAACCCGGATCCGAAGAAGCGTTTCAAGGACATCAGCGAGATGCGCACGCAGCTCTACGGGGTGTTGCGCGAAATCATTGCTATCCGCGATGGGATTCAGCATCCGGCGCAGCATTCTTTGTTCTCGCCGGCGCGTTCGACGTTCGGCACCAAGCACTTGGTGTTTCGCACAGACCAGCTTATCGATGGCATTGAGCGCACCGTCCGCATCACCGCCCCCGAGGTAGTCTCCGCACTGCCAACGCCGCTTCTAGACCGCGACGATGTGGGTGCCGCGTTGCTGCAGGGCTATTCCTACACCGAGCCGCAGGAAGCGTTGGAGACGCTGCGCCAGGCGATGCAGACGGTGGAGTATGAAGAATCCGCCGAGATTCCATTCGGCGTTGTGCGTTCCATGCTGGACTTGGGTTACACGGGCCAGGCGAAGCAGTGGCTGGAAAAGCTCGAGTCCCGGCTGGGCGAAGATTGGCGTTTCCAGTGGTATTCCGGTGTTACCCAGCTGCTGCTGGAAGATTTCACGGCCTCGCAGCTGCACTTTTCTAACATGCTGGAGATTCTGCCGGGCGAGGCGGCACCAAAGCTGGCGCTAGCAGCGGTCAATGAGCTGCTTTTGCAGTCGATGGGTTACTCCGAGCAGCAGCTTCTGGAGCCAGCCGTGGCACGCGCGTGTGCAAATATTACGTCCAACTTGTACGAGTTGGATGATGAATACTTCGTGGATCAGACCATCTGGGAGCACATTTCCTCAGACCCGAAGCGCATCCGCTTTAACTCGCTGCGCCTGTACGGCACGGTGTGGGCCACCAACCCGACGACGGTGTCCTCAGCCTTTGGCCTCGCGCGTCTGCTGCGCGCGGAAAACCAGGTGGAGATGGCCGTGGCAACGCTTGATCGCGTGCCCAATGCCTCGCGCCACCAGCGCATGGCGCGGTTGACCACGATTGTGCAGCTGATTTCCCAAGACGTCAACGAATCCCGCGTGCGCCGTGCCGCGCGCCGCCTGGAAGAAATCCCAACGAATGAACCGCGCTTTTTGCAGATCAAGATCGCGGTCATCTCCGCGGGCTTGAGCTTCCTGCGCGATTCCAAGCTGCAGGCAGCGGCGTCGCCGAATGACCTGTTCGAGTACGCATTCACAGAGCGCGGCCTGCGCTACGGCCTGGCCGATACGCTGCGCGCGCTAGCCCGCCAGGCGCCATTTAGCCGCCACCGCTACGCGCTGGTGGACCTGGCCAACCAGGTCCGCCCGGTTACAACGTTCTAGTCAGCTAAAGCTTCCTAGAACGGGCTTCAAACGATTCCTCGCTCTTCCCGGCGCTAGCGTTAGCGAGCGCCAGCTAGCGCTGCGGACTTCTGCGCGATGGCCAGTTCCTCATTGGTGGGAACCACCAGGACTTTGATGGTGGAGTCATCCGTGGAAATCACGCGCGGCTCGCTAGAGCGCACCGCGTTGCGCTCCGGATCAATCTTGATGCCGTAGACCTCCAGGTCAGCCAGCGCATCCGCACGGACCTCGATATCATTTTCGCCCACGCCTGCGGTAAAGCTAATCGCGTCCACGCGGCCCAGCGCAATCATGTAAGAGCCAATAAACCGGCGTAGCTGGTGAATGTAGATGTTGTACGCCAGCCACGCGTCTGAATCACCGTCTTCGATCATCTCGCGCAACGCGCGGAAGTCATTGACTCCCGACAGGCCTTTCACGCCAGATTTCTTGTTAAGCAGCGTATCAATCTCATCGATACTCATCTTCGCCTCGCGCGCCAGGTGGAAGATGATGCCAGGGTCAATATCACCCGTGCGCGTGCCCATGACCAGGCCTGCCAGCGGCGTCAAGCCCATCGAGGTATCAATCGCACGGCCGTTGTGCACCGCGGCTGCCGATGCACCATTGCCCAAGTGCAACGTAATCTGCCGCGTGTGCTCCGGGTCGCGGTCCAGTACCTGCGGAACCTGCTGGGAGACAAACTCATGGGAGGTGCCGTGGAAACCATAGCGGCGAATGTCGTACTTCGACGCAACTTCATTGTTGATTGCGTACAGCGCCGCGGCCGGCGGCATGTGGTTGAAAAATGCCGTATCAAACACCGCCACGTGCGGCAGGTCCGGCAGAATCTCTCGTGCCACGCGAATGCCATCCAGGTTGGCTGGATTATGCAGCGGCGCTAACGGAATGAGGTCTTCGATCATGGCTTCAATTTGATCATCGATAAGCACTGGCTCCGAAAACAGCTTGCCACCATGCACCACGCGATGCCCCACCGCAACGAACTCCAGCTGGGTCGGGCCAACGCCCGCTTCATCGAGCAGCTCAAACGCGCGCTTCAGGCCCGCCGTATGGTTAGGAACTTCCAGTACCTCGCGGGTTTTCTGACCCTTGACGGTGACGTTAATCGCGCCCGTTGGCTCCCCAATCTGCTCCACCAGGCCGGAAGCCAACGGCTCATCCGTGGCCGAGGACTGCGGATCTACAATCTGAAATTTGATGGACGAAGAACCTGAGTTAATGACAAGGCAGTACATTATTGTCCTCCCGCCTGGATCGCCGTGATAGCAACCGTGTTGATGATATCCGGCACCGTCGCACCACGCGATAAGTCATTGACCGGCTTGTTCAGGCCCTGCAAAATCGGGCCGACCGCCAGCGCATTACCGGTGCGCTGCGCCGTCTTGTAGCCGATGTTGCCCGCCTCCAAGTCGGGGAAGATGAACACATTCGCGTGCCCTGCAACCTCTGAGTCCGGCATCTTCTTTGCCGCGACACCCGGGTCACAAGCTGCATCGAACTGCAGTGGTCCATCGACCTTCAACTGCGGATCCAGGGCCTTCGCCGCTTCTACCGCAGCCACCGCGCGCTCTACATCTGGGCCCGCGCCGGAAGAACCGGTGGAATAAGACAACATCGCCACACGCGGATCGATACCAAACTGCTTCGCCGTGCGGGCTGAAACCACCGCAATCTCCCCCAGCTGCTCCGCAGTCGGGTTTGGATTCACGGCGCAGTCGCCAAAGGCCCACAAACGCCCGCGCATAACCATCAAGAAAATCGAGGATACAACCGAGGCTTCCGGCACCGTCTTAATAATCTGAAACGACGGCTTAATCGTGTGCGCCGTGGTGTGCGCAGCGCCAGAGACCATGCCATCTGCCAACCCACGGTGCACCATCATGGTTGCGAAGTAGGAAATATCCTTCATCGTCTCTCGCGCTTGCTCCAAGGTCACGCCCTTGGACTTGCGCAGCTCCGCGAACTCCGCTGCGAACTCCTCTAGCAGCGGTGAGCGCGTGTGGTCCAGCAGCGTCGCATCATGCAGGTCCACGCCCAGCTGCGAAGCGCGCGACTCCAAATCCTCCGGGTCGCCCAGGATGGTCAACCGCACCACGCCCTTATCCAACAGCGCGCCTGCCGCCAACAAGATACGGTCATCCTCGCCTTCCGGCAGCACCACATGCGCGCCGATGCTCTTGGCCTGCGCCAGCAAATTGTGCTCAAAGACCGGCGCCGACATCACCGGCTGCAC
>JAUNRU010000001.1:13503-57367 GCA_030535535.1 Corynebacterium casei | reverse complement strand
TGGCCTGCGCCAGCAAATTGTGCTCAAAGACCGGCGCCGACATCACCGGCTGCACATTCAGGTTGATGGCGCGAAGCAACGCAGGGACATCGGCAAGCTGCTCTGGCGTAAAAACACCCGCCACCGTCGCATGCACATCCTTAGCGTGCCGCTCCGCCAACATCGCCGCCCGGCCATGATCACGCGCAATAATCACCAGCGGCACACCCAACGCCGCGGCAACCACCGCGTCAAAATGCGAATCTCCCGAGCCCTCAAACAACTTAGGGCCATCAGCCAGCGGCTGTGCAGCAACAATCTCTGCAACCTTCGGCGGCGCATCCGCCAAGCGCATCAGCGGAACCCCCGCCTCAGCGACCAACGCGGCCGTATCAATCTCTTCAAAACTCAAACCAAGCGCACTCAAAAGCGCCGAACGGGTTTCAGGCATAATTGGAAGTAGACCTTTCGTATTATGGCGTGAAGCAACGAGCTCAATCTTATCCGAGTAGCCCGAAGCGCACGTGAGAAACGAAAAGCTCACGGATTTTTATGCACCCCGCTCACACCGCCAATACACTGGCTAAACAGTGCCTGGCTGGCTCTAAAAGCCTAGGTGAGACGTGATAGTTACCACAGACGTAGCCTAATCTACAACGTAAACTTAAAACTTATTCGCAAATTCAAGGAGACGAACACCCCGATGAGCACCACCGCGGACATTCAAGCGTCCAATCAGCCAGCCCGAATCGCTGTCATTGGCTCCGGCCCAGCCGGCATTTACGCCTCTGACTTGCTGGTCAAGTCCAGCCTGGATGTTCAGATTGACCTGTTTGAGAAGATGCCGGCCCCCTTCGGCCTCATCCGCTACGGCGTAGCCCCTGACCACCCACGCATCAAGGGCATTGTGCAGTCGCTGCACAACGTGATGGAGAAGAACGAGATTCGCTTCCTCGGCAACATTGAGGTTGGTCGCGACATCACTGTCGATGAAATGCACGAATACTACGACGCGATCATTTTCGCGACCGGCGCCACCCAGGACAAGGCCATGGGTCTGCCTGGTGAGGAACTCAACGGCAGCTTCGGTTCCGCCGAGTTCGTGGGCTTTTATGACGGCAACCCAAACTTCCGCCGCGACTGGGATCTCAGCGCTGAGTCTGTTGCTGTGATTGGCGTGGGAAACGTTTCTTTGGACGTTTCCCGCATCCTGGCGAAGACCGCGGATGAGCTGCTGGTCACCGAGATTCCGGACAATGTTTACCAGTCTTTGAAGACAAACAAGGCGAAGGAAGTTCACGTATTCGGCCGCCGCGGCCCAGCGCAGGCGAAGTACACGCCGAAGGAGCTCAAGGAGCTCGACGAGTCCCCAACCATCGAGGTTATCGTCGCACCAGAAGACATCGACTACGACGCTGCTTCCGAGGCCGCACGCCGCGAAACCAAGTCCGTTGACCTGGTCTGCCAGACGCTGGAAAGCTACGCCATGCGCGAGCCAGGCGATGCTCCGCACAAGATTTACATCCACTTCTTCGAATCTCCAACCGAGATTGTGGGCGAGGACGGCAACGTTGTAGCAATCCGCACCGAGCGCACTCAGCTCGACGGCAACGGCAACGTCACCGGCACCGGCGAGTTCACCGATTGGCCAGTACAGGCCGTCTACCGTGCGATTGGCTACCACCCACAGCACGTCAACGGCGTACCTTTCGATGAAAAGAAGTCGGTCATCCCGAACGACGGCGGCCACGTCATCGACTCCTCCACCGGTGAATCCATTCCTGGCCTGTACGCCACCGGCTGGATCAAGCGTGGTCCAATCGGCCTGATTGGTAACACCAAGTCGGATGCGAAGGACACCACCACCATGCTGGTGGAGGACTACACGTCCGGCAAGCTCACCGCTGCTGATAAGCGCGACCCAGAGGACATCATTAACCTGCTGGAGACCCGCGGCGTTCCGCTCACCACCTGGGAAGGCTGGGGCCGACTGGATGCTGCTGAGCGCGCGGCTGGTGAAGAGTTTGAGCGCGAGCGCGTGAAGATTGTGGAGTGGGACGACATGGTTCGTCACGCTGGACCACAGGCTTAAACCTCAGCTCGGTTAGGCGCGGGAGACTTTGCGGTCTTCCGCGCTTTTTGCGTTTTCCTGCGTTTTTACCCCGGCCTGTGGATAACTAGGCCAGTTAGGTGACGCGTCAACGCAGTTATCCACAGGCTGGCGAATTGGGACTAGACGTAGTTTGCGCGTGCGGTTTAGGGTCGAAGACATGGACATCTTCCAAGTACTTTCGCAGTTTGCCGCCAACGGCGTGGCAGTCATGCGCCTGTGCCATGAGCGCAGCGCGTATGACATTGCGGGCTTGGGATTTTCGCTGTCAGAAGTAAAGACGTGGAAGCGCACGGCCAAGGCTTTTATGGGCCCGGCAGATTCGCCGCGTGTGCAGCGCGAGACAGTCGCCGCCGCCGAGCAGGCAGGGTTGAGCATTGCTCACTTAACGATGATCAACCGCCCCGCCGCCCATCTCACCGCCGCGGGCAAGCGTGGAAGTTGCGCGCGGAGCTCGTCGCGATGACCGGTTCGCATGAGGAAGTCAACGCCTATGCAACCGCGCGCGTGGCCGAGCTTTTGGGGCCAACGCCCAAGGAGCCCGGCATGCGCTTTAGCCGGCCTAAGGACGGCATGTGCATAGTTACCGTCACGGACGCACAGCGGCGCATCACGGACTTTGAGAAGACGCTCGACGCCGTTAGCGAGGTCCGCGCTTCCAACGCGGCCCCAGGGAGCCAAACCGTAGCCAAGAAGCGCTCGCGGGAGCTTTTAGACTCCTTGTGGGAGCATCTGGATTCAGGTGCCGGGCTTGTGACGCCGGCGTATCGCACGGTGATTGCAATCGGGCTGGAAGACTGCGTGAAAGTTCTGCGTGGCGAAGGCAACGATGTCATCATCGCTCTTTCCGATGGCACCACCATGACCGGCGCCGAGATGCTCTCCGCGCTTATGGCCGGGCAGCTCGGCAGGGAAATCTTCGCCGGCTTGTTCCACCCGGTCCATGGACCGGTGAATCTGTATTCGGCGCGCTTCGCTTCGGCGAAACAGCGCATCCTGGCCACCGCCGAGAACCTCGTGTGCCCTGGCCCGACTGCAACGTGCCGGCCGATAGGTGCCAGGTGCACCACATTCACCCGCACAACCTGGGCGGGCCCACCGAGCCCACCAATCTGACCATGCTGTGCAAGTATCACAACGGCGTCAACGACGATAACCCCAACGCCCCACCGCGCAACGGCCGCGTCCACCGCGAAGGCGGCAGGGTGCGCTATCGCAGCCCCGGTGGCCGGGAGCTAGAAAACACGCACCTCAACAGCTCACTCGGAGCGATGAGTCTCATCTGACCCCGGCTGCGGCTTAGGCGCCGCATTCTCAGTTGCTACCTCACCGGTCGGCTCGGAAGCTGCCGCTGATTCAGGCGCTGATTCAGGCCCGGAAACAGGCTCAACCCCTGCATTCGGCTCTGGAGATTCCTCCAGAGCCCCCTCGTGCTGCCCTTCTGCCCGCGCGTCTGTGTCAGGCATGGACGCGGCGGCGGGGACGGGCGCGGAACCGACGACGATTTTGGAGGCGGCGATGGCGGCGCGGTCGCGGGCTTCGGAGACATCGTCAGCCGTGGCCATGACCAAGCCCATGCGGCGACCCGGGTATGCCGAAGGCTTGCCAAACAACCGAATATCCGTCTCGGCAATCTGCAGCGCGTCTTCCACGCCGGTGTAGGTGACTTCGGTGATTTCATCATTCGCGTGAATCAGCGAGCTCGCGCCCGGGGAGGTCAGCGTGATGTCAATGGGCAGGCCCAAAATCGCGCGGGCATGCAGCTCGTACTGTGAGAAACGCTGCGTTGCCTCAGTCAGCATCGCCTTGTCCGATGGACGCGGGGTGACTGAGGAGAAGTAAATATCATCACCGGCGACAAACAGCTCAACGGCGAAAATGCCGCGGCCGCCCAGCTCATTCGAGATACGCGCTGCTACCGAGCGTGCATTTTCAAACGCGCGCTGGCTCATGCGCTTTGGCTGCCAGCACTCCACCAGATTGCCGCGGTCATGCTCATAACCAATCGGCTCGGAGAACCACGTGGCAAGCTTGCCCGTCTCCGGGTCAGTAGAGCGCACCGCCATGATGATGACCTCATAGTCAAAATCAACAAACTGCTCGGCCACCACCCACGAATTCTTCGTGCCGCGGCGCACGTTATTCCACGCGTCCTTCAGCTGGTCTTTGTCCTTGACCAGTACGTGGCCGCGGCCCGAGGTCATCACATCAGGCTTCACGATGCAAGGAACACCCAACTCATCCACCGCCGCCTCTAAATCGGCGAAGTTCTCAACCACCTTGTAGGCAGTCGTCGGCAAGCCAATGCGCTCAGCGACCTCCCGCAACTTCTTGCGGTCGCGCGTAAGCTCACACGCCCGAGCGGTGGGAACAACGGTGACCGCGGAGTCATCGTGAAGCACCCGCAATGCCTCTGCCGCAACGCTTTCTACCTCCGGAACCACGAACTGCGGCTTGACGTGCTCAACCAAGTCAAGCACCGCCTGCTCATTATCGATATCCGCGGTGTAGCTAAAATGCGCCACCTGCTGCGCCGGCGATCCCTCGTAGCGGTCAACCACATGAACCTCCAGGCCCAAGTTCTGAAACGCCCCCACCAGGCCCTTAGCCAGCTCACCGCCGCCGAGCATCAGCACGCGGACAGCGTTGGACGTTAATGGGCTACCGATATAGGAATCCAAGGCTGCTCCTTACTTCTCATCCAACACGTCGTGGCGCACAATCGTCTGGTCACGGCCCGGGCCGACACCAATGTAGGACATGCGCGTGCCGGACAGCTCCTCCAAGCGCAGGACGTAATCCTGGGCCTTTTGTGGAAGCTCCTCGAAGGTGGTGCAGCCGGTGATATCTTCCTCCCAGGCTGGCATGGTTTCGTAGATTGGCTGCGCGTGGTGGAACTGCGACTGGGTCAGTGGCATTTCGTCGAAGCGCTTGCCGTCCACGTCGTAGGCCACACAGATTGGGATTTCGCCGATGCCGGTGAGCACGTCGAGCTTGGTCAGGAAGTAGTCGGTGAAGCCGTTGACGCGGGTGGCGTAGCGGGCAATCACGGAGTCATACCAGCCGCAGCGGCGGGTGCGGCCGGTGTTGACGCCGACCTCACCGCCGGTGACCTGGAGGTACTCGCCCCACTTGTCAAAGAGTTCGGTGGGGAACGGGCCGGCGCCCACGCGGGTGGTGTACGCCTTGATGATGCCTAAGGAGCTGGTGATTCGGGTTGGTCCGATGCCAGAGCCTACCGATGCACCGCCCGCCGTCGGGTTCGACGACGTCACGAATGGGTAGGTGCCGTGGTCAACGTCAAGCATGGTGGCCTGGCCGCCTTCCATGAGCACGTGCTTGCCGGCATCGAGTGCTGCGTTGAGCTCGAATTCGGAGTCAATGACCATTGGCTCGAGGCGGTCGCGGTATGCCAAGAAGTACTCGACGATGGTCTCAGGGTCGATTGCCTTGCGGTTGTACATCTTGACCAGCATTTGGTTCTTGATGTCTAGCGCGGATTCAATCTTCTGGCGCAGGATGGACTCGTCGAAGATGTCCTGGACGCGGATGCCTACGCGTGCGACCTTGTCAGCATAGGCCGGGCCGATGCCGCGTCCGGTGGTGCCGATGGCGCGCTTGCCCAAGAAGCGTTCCTGCACGCGGTCCAGGGTCTGGTGATAAGGCGCAACGAGGTGAGCGTTGGCGGAGATGCGCAGGCGGGAGGCATCGGCGCCGCGGGCTTCGAGGCCTTCGATTTCCTCGAAGAGTGCCTCGAGGTTGATAACTACGCCGTTGCCAAGCACGGGCACGGCGTTTTCGGAGAGGATGCCCGCGGGCAGGAGCTTGAGCTCGTACTTTTCGCCGCCGACTACCACGGTGTGGCCAGCATTGTTACCACCGTTGGGCTTGACCACGTAGTCCACGCGGCCGCCCAGGATGTCAGTTGCTTTGCCTTTGCCTTCGTCGCCCCATTGGGCACCGACGATAACGATTGCTGCCATGGTTATTCACTTCCTACTTTTGAGGCTAAATACGCGTTAACTCTACCTTTATCGACGGGTGATAGTGTATTTAGCCATGCACGTCCATATTTTGCGGTGTGGTGAGGTAGAGATTCCTGATGTGGAGTTTTCGCAGGTGTCGGCTATTCCGACGCGCCAGGAGCTGAAGTCTATCGATGCCGCCGCGGCCGCTATTTTGCCCGAGGACCCCACGCCCTCATTGGATGAGATTGCCCGGCAGCCTGATGTCTCGCACTTGGGTGCGCCGCAGTTCGCGCCACAGCCTATCGATGATCCCTTACGCATCATTGTTGTTGGCAACGACGCCGCGCTATCGGCGGTGCTTACGCGCATGATGCGCGCGGATTACATGTGGGCTGAGGTGGGTTATGTCCCTGCCTCTTCTGGTGGTGCGGCGTTGGCAAGTACTGCCGCGCAGAATTGGAACATCCCGACTGATGTGGATGCGGCGATGGCACTCGCGCTGGAAGGTGCTGTGCGCCCGGTGCCGTTGATTCGCAATGACACCGGTCTTGCCGTGGCTGGTTCTGCGACGGTCAGCTCGTGGGATAACGGGCCGATGATGGGTGAAATCATCGTGGATGACACCACCATCGCGCGCGGTGAATCTACCAAGGACTCCCCCTTTGGCGCACGTTTGGTGCCGATGGTGGATGCGCCCGGTATCCTCGCCGCGACCGCTATTTCGCCGGTCGCTAACCCCCGCGCGCTGGGCCTGGATGTCACCGAAGACACCGCCGAGACCGGCCTTCTTGCGCGTTTTAAGCGCAAATTCGCCAAGATACCAGAGTTAGGCCAGCTGGATCCGTCCTCGGCACGCACGGGCCGTGCCCTGCAGGCTGGTGGCCCCGAGCTGCGCGTGATCGTCGACGGCGTCTCCGGCAAGCGCCCCGTTCAGCGCTCGACCTTCTACCGGCACTTGCGCGACCTGCAAATCATCCGCCCCGAATAAGTCATAAGGTCTAATTAGCCGTGCTGATTAGACCTCGGGCGGGAAGGCCGGGTGCTTGGAGGTCGGCTTGAGCTGCGCGACTGCGGATTCGCGCGACATGCCGCAGACAATCATCAGGTCAACTGCCACCGAGCGCGTCTGCGCGAGGATGGCATAGGCCGAGAGTACTGAGTGCTTATCCAGCACTTCGGTGCCGGATTCGGCGGCGACGTCGCGGAGGCGGTTAATGAGTGCGGGAATCTCCTGGGCCTCGATGACCTTGGTCTTCTTCTCATAGACGGTGGACAGGCCAAGCGCGATGTCGCCGAGTTCTTCGAGCAGCTCGATTTGTTTCTCGCTGACCTTATCCCCGTCCTCGCACAGCACGCCGGCCCGGCGCGCCAGCACCTGGACCAGGCGCACGCAGTTGCCGACTGGCTCCAGCAGCCGCTCAAAGGAGCGCAGCTGCCGGCGCGAGCTCCACATCAGCGGCGAGACGTTGGTGACTTCCTTGCCGGACTTGGCGGCGGCCAGCATGGAGTTGATTTCTGTTTGGGAACCTTCGACGGCTTCCATCGCTTGGTCAATAACCGCGTGGTCATTGTTGCGCAGCCCCTCAACGACATCGTCGAGGACTGAGGAGATAATGGCCAGGACCTTAGAAATCTCGTTGCGGCCGTTGGTCAGCGGCGAGCTGGGCAACAGCGCGATGGTCACGATACCGATAATGCAGCCAATGAGTGCGTCAATCGCGCGGTCGAAGCCTGCGTTGGAGACATCGGGTGGCAATATCGTGGCGATCAAAATGGAGCCGATGACAATCTGGTTGCTCACCAGCACCGATTTGGTCAGCAGCGAACCAAGTATCAGCGCGACCAGCACAATCAGCGTGATCTGCAGCGCGCCGGTGTATCCGGTGGAGTGGAACAGCAAGTCACCCACCGCAACGCCCATGATGCCGCCGAGCGCCATCTCAAAAGCGCGGCTCAAGCGGTCGCCGCCGGAAAGTCCGAGGATAATAACCACGGACATGGGGGCGAAGAACGGCTGTGGGTGGCCCACCAATTCGTGGGCCACCCAGTAGGCCAGGCCAGCACCGATGGTGGCCTGGATGATGTACGGAAAGCGGGTGCGCACACGGTTGACGCGCGAGCGAAGCGAATGCTCAACAACCTGCAATCTCTCGCGGGTGTTGATCTTGCCGCCGTGCGTGCCTTTTCCCTTTCCTGCCATGTTCAACGAGCTTAGTCGAACAACTAGCGAAGGTTCTTACTTAGAACTTACTTAGAAACAGACTTGCCAACGGACTTCAGGTCCTGGCAGGACTCGATGATGCGCTCGGACATGGACTGCTCTGCCTTCTTCATGTAGGAGCGTGGGTCGTAGACCTTCTTGTTGCCTACTTCGCCATCAATCTTGAACACGCCGTCATAGTTGCCGAACATGTGGCGCGCGATTGGGTTGGTGAACGCGTACTGGGTATCGGTGTCCACGTTCATCTTGATGACGCCGTAGCGCAGTGCTTCCTCGATCTTTTCCTTCTCGGAGCCGGAGCCGCCGTGGAAGACGAAGTCGAATGGGTTGGAACCAGCGGACAGGCCGAGCTTTTCCTCAGCGACCTTCTGGCCCATGTCCAGAATCTCTGGGCGCAGCTTCACGTTGCCTGGCTTGTATACGCCGTGCACGTTGCCGAAGGTTGCGGCCAGCAGGTAGCGGCCGTTTTCGCCGGTGCCGAGCGCATCAATGGTCTTCGCGAAGTCTTCTTCGGTGGTGTACAGGTTCGCGCCGGCCTTCGCCTCAACGCCGTCCTCTTCGCCGCCGACGACGCCGATTTCAACCTCAAGCACGATGTTCGCTGCCTTCGCCTTGGCGAGCAGCTCTTGTGCGATCTCCAAGTTTTCATCGATAGGAACTGCGGAACCGTCCCACATGTGGGACTGGAACAGTGGCAACTCGCCGCGGTCAACGCGCTCCTGGGAGATAGCGATCAGCGGGCGCACGTACTCATCGAGTACTTCCTTTTGGCAGTGGTCAGTGTGCAGCGCGACGTTGATGCCGTAGTGCTTTGCTGCCTCGTGGGCGAAAGCCGCCAGTGCCTGTGCACCAGCAACCTTGTTCTTCACACCCAGACCGGAGCCGAACTCGGCACCACCGGTGGAGAACTGAATGATGCCGTCGGACTCTGCCTCCGCGAATCCCTTCAACGCTGCGTTGATGGTCTCCGAAGAGGTGCAGTTGATTGCCGGGAACGCAAAGCCGTCCTTCTTGGCGGTGTCAAGCATTGCGTTATAAATTTCAGGAGTTGCAATTGGCATGAAATCTTCCTTCTTACGCGTGGAACGAAATGTCACCAACTAGTATGCCTGCGTGAAGCATTTTGCGCCGCCGGATCGGCTGTGAGATTAGCTTTGTTCCAAAGAACCGGCCACGCGAGCGGCCGCTTCCAGCAACATCCAGCCCGACAATTGCACCGAAAGGTCACGCTCGGCGATACGGATAACGCCGACCTTCTCCCCCAGCGATGTCGCGCCCATGCCGTAGTTGTGGGGCAGGCGTGCATCGGCGGTCCAGTCGGTGCCGAAGATCGGCAAACCGTCCACTTCCAAGCGGTGCTCCCACACCGAGTTCGCCGAGGCTATCACCAGTCGCGCAGCTAATTTGCGGGTCGCGCGGTTCGCCGGGGAATCCGCCGGCAAACGCACCGCCACATCCGCCAGATAGCGCACGAGGATGCCCTTAAACAGCCCGCCGTCGCCATCGCCGGTGTCCCAATCAATCACGCCGGCAGGGGTTGCCATGTCCGATGCCACCGCCTGCACGAGGCCGCGGATGCGGGTGAGATAGCGCATTGTTTCATCGGCAAGCTCTGCGTCGCGGACTGAATCTATTTGCTCGAGCGAGCCCACTCCGGCCTCTTCGCGCAACGCTAATGCGACCTCCAAACACGCCCCCAGCACAACGCCTTGGCAGTACGGGTGGATGTTACGCACCAGCTCCGGGCCGTCCATGCGCATGCGCATGCCGTCCATGATGAAACCGTCATCATCGACCAAATTGTCATAAATCCAGTCCACGATGTGCCGGGCCTCATCAATGCGGCCCATGCGCGCCAGCATGATTGCCGCAGGCCCATTGGTTGGCACGTTCAGGAAGGTCTCACCTTCGCGCCAGGGCAGCACGCCGAATGTCTTATCTCGGCCGTCCAGGATGTTGTTTTGCAGCGCCGGCAGCGCCTTCGGGCGCGACATCTTCGGCAGCTTCGCCACACGCCCCATCGCCAACGCGAGCCATAGTTTGTCATCGTAGTAACGGTTTTTGGTCAGCGCGGCGAGGTTGCGCCGCCGCATGCCGCGCAGAGTATCGGCAATGCGCTTGCGCCGTGTTTTGGTGTTGTTGCGCTGCGCCGCGTCCACTTGGCAATCCACGTAATGGGCCTGCCACCAGTAGTGCCAGTGTACAAACAGGCGCTCTTTGGACACGGGAGGCCAGCTCACGACGGCCAGGTTTGTGCGCGGCAAGGACCAGACGGCCGATGCATGGCGTTCGTGAATTGCGGCTTCAGCGAGGTCAGCGCGATGCGACCATTTTTCTTCCACGGCGGTTTTATCACTCCTCAAATAGGATTCGTTACAAAAGTTATATCACCATGCGCGCGATAAATCTGCGTGCTGGCGAATCCAGGCATGCATGGCTATACCCGCAGCTACACCCGCGTTAATGGAGCGAGTGGAGCCAAATTGCGCGATGGAGCAGGTCATCTTGGCACTCGCCTGCGCTTCTTCGGTGACACCGGGTCCTTCTTGACCGAAAAGCAGCAGGCAGCGCTCGGGTAGTTCGGCGGTTTCCAGCGGAACACTTCCGGGGGTGTTATCAATGGCCACCACGGCTAGGTCGTTCTCGCGCGCCCACACCATCAGCTCCCCGACGGAATCGTGGTGCATCAGGTGCTGGTAGCGGTCGGTGACCATCGCGCCGCGGCGGTTCCAGCGGCGTCGGCCCACGATATGCACGGTGTCCACGGCAAAGGCGTTGGCCGTGCGCACAACGGTGCCGATATTCGCGTCGTGCTCGAAGTTCTCAATCGCGATGTGCAGTGTGTGCCTGCGGCTATCAATGTCGGCCACAATCGCTTCGCGTGTCCAATAGCGGTAGGCGTCAACAACGTTGCGGCGGTCGCCATCGGCAAGCAACTCGGCGTCATAGCGCTCATCGGTGGGCAGCTCGCCTTCCCACGGCCCGACCCCGTGGCGGCCTTCGTTCCATTCGGTAGGCCCGGTCATTTACAGGCCCAGGTCCGCAAGGTCGAGCAGGTAGCGGTATTCCAGGCCCTCAGCTGCAATAACATCAGCGGCACCGGTCGCGCGGTCCACGACGGTGGCCACGCCAACAACCTCAGCGCCAGCTTCGCGGAGGGCAGCCACGGCGGTCAGCGGGGAGTTGCCGGTGGTGGTGGTATCTTCCACGACCAGCACCTTCTGGCCCACGACGTTCGCGCCTTCAATGCGGCGCTGCATGCCGTGCTTTTTCGCTTCCTTGCGCACGACAAACGCGTCGATGTCGCGGCCCTCAGCGTGCATGATAGAGGTTGCCACCGGGTCAGCGCCCAGGGTCAGGCCGCCAACGGCCACGTAGTCCCAGTCGGAGGTCAGTTCACGCAATAGCTTGCCGATGATCCGTGAAGCCTCATGCTGCAACGTCGCCCTGCGCAAATCCACGTAGTAATCAGCTTCCTTACCGGAAGACAGGGTGACTTTGCCGTGTACGACGGCTAGTTCTTTGACTAGTTCTGCCAGGCGGTTCTTTAACTGTGGGTCCAAGCTCATGGGAAGTAGGGCCTTTCTGTTTTGCGGGTATGCGGGTTAGTTATTCGGAATAGTCTTCAAAGATTGAAGCATCTGTGCCTTGTTGGCGGGTAATGCGCACATCGTTGGCGTTTTTCTGCGGGCTATCTGGGGTGTTGTCACCGATGGCGTCGACATCATCCGCGCCGATGTCATGCGCGGTGGTGTCTTCTTCATTGAAGTCGCCGCGGGAGTCATCAATGGCGCGTGTCGGCAACACGATGGGTTCTTCGGGCCGCTGCACGGGCGGGTGTTCGAAGTGGTCAGTGACCGTGCGAATCGCCGGCAGGCCAGATAGCTCGACCGGCCCGGTGGGTGGTGCGGGCCGGGTGGGGTCGCCGTCTTCCATCCGCAGCGCATTGCTGGCTGAGGGTCGTGGTGGGAGGGTTCGTGCGGCATCGGCAAGCAAGGCAAGCGGGGCGAGCATGTCATCCCATACCTGCGAGAAGGCGTTTTTGGTGGTCTGGGCGAGCACCCATTCGGATTCCATCCAGATGCCGGTTACGTCCTTGGGCATGCGCTCGAGCGCGACATTGACGCGGATATCGCGCATGCGCTGCGCCACGGCAGTATCGGTGGCAAGGGCTGTGAACTCTTCGGTGGAAAATGCCTCGAGCAGGTCCTCCGAGGATTCCTGCTGCAGCGCGCCATGGCGGCGAAAGTCAATGACTTCCTCCGATGCAGAGCCGGTGCGCATGGCCATGACGTTGACACCGCCAAGGTCCATGAGCAGCATTTCGTGGCCAAAGACGTTGCCTGCCACGATGTCTTTCGGCGACGCACCATTCGATGCCGCCCCGCGCGCCCACTCATCCTCGAGGTACTCATCAGATTTGAGGAACTCGAAGTTCTTGGCCTCCGCCCAGCTGCGTCGCTCGCGCTTGAACGCGCCCGGCAGCACCAGCCGCGCGTGATGCTCCGGCTCTGACTTCGGCTCAGGCTTCGGCGCTGGTTCCGGTGCAGGCTCGGGCTGTGGTGCCGGTTCCGGAATTGGCTCCGGGTCAGGTTCTGGCGCAGGTTCCGGTTCTGGTTCTGTGAGCTCGGGCGCGGGCTCAGGCTCTAGCGCTGGCTCTGCTGCCGGTTCTGGGCTGGGAGCTACTGATTCAGGCTCGGGTGTGGGCGCAGGTTCTAGCTCAGGTGCCGGCTGCTCCTGCTTGCTGGCAGCGCGCCACAAGACCACGGCCGCAGTGGCCGTGGCGAGGGAGAGAAGGAGAAGTACTGTAGCCATCGCCTTCCCACTTTACTGCGTGGGTGGGGATTAAACGTTGAGCGCCGTGCGGTCGCCGCGTTCCACCGGGTTGCTTGGGTCCGCAGACCACTGGGACCAGCCGCCGACATAGTGGCGAGCACCAGTCAGACCAACCCACTCCATCGCGGCCAGCGCTAGGGCTGAGTGGTTGCCGGAGCCGGAGTAGACAATCGCGTCCTTGACATTGTCCGCGGTGATGCCGGCCTGGTTGAAGACCTCGAGGACTTCTTCCTTCGTCTTCCAGGTGCGGTCCGGGTGGTGCAGGTTGCGCTCAGGTACGTTGACCGCGCCCGGGATGTGCCCGGCCTTGAGGTCAAGGTTTTCACGGCGACCAGCAAAGCGGTTGGCTTCGCGGGTGTCAATGAGCAGGCCGGAGTGGTTCTTTACATCGTCGAAGCCCGCGACCATGTGGTGCTGTGGGTTGACAACTTGGTCAGATTCGACGGAGATATTGCCTGGACCAGTTAGCGTTGGCAGCTTGTTACGACGCCAATTCGCCATGCCGCCATCGAGAATATGCACGTTCTCAACACCAGCCCAGCGCAGAATCCACCAGGTACGGCCGGCAAAAAGGCCACGGCCTTCGTCATAGACAATCACCGGGCGGTCGCGGCACAGACCCCAGTTATCAAAGTGCTTCTGCAAAAGCTTCGGATCTGGCATCGGGTTACGGCCATCGCGCGAGCCCGGAAGACCCGCGAGCGCGCCGGCGGTGTCACAGTATTGCGCGGTTGGAATGTGCAGGGACTGGAATTGTTGTTCGCCGTCATATTCGCTAGTTCCCCACAGCGAGGCTAGCAAGGTGTAGCGCTGACCTTGATGAATTGCTTCATTGAGGGCTTGCGGAGATACCAAAATACTCATGCAGCTCATTCTATATTGCCTGGCTTCATCAGGCAGTGGTTAACAAGTGGACGACAAGCGGATGACAAATGTCATGGCGATGGGTGAAACCACGCCCTACCGGCGGTGCGTGTGCACCGGAAGAATTAATGCCATGACATCGACACCACAATCACAGCAAGTCTTGCAGGTGCACAACCTGAACAAGACCTACAAAACTGGAAAAACTGAGCTTCAGGCAGTGGATAATCTCAACTTCCACGTCAACCGCGGCGAGGTCTACGGATTGCTCGGCACCAATGGCGCCGGCAAAACCACCACGCTGGAAATCATCGAAGGTCTCTCTCGCGCTACCTCCGGCGAGGTTGCCGTCTTCGGCAAAGACCCCATCACCCACCGCAGTGAGGTCCGCCCGGAAATGGGCATCATGCTGCAATCCGGTGGCCTGCCCAGCCAGCTCACCGTCAAAGAGACACTGACCATGTGGCAAGGCACATGCACCCATCCCCTCGAAGTGGAGGACGTGCTTGGGAAGGTGGGAATGGAGCATCGGCAAGCAGTGCGCGTTGGCGTGCTATCTGGCGGCGAGCAGCGCCGACTAGACCTTGCCTGTGCCCTGATTTCCAACCCTTCGTTGTTGTTTCTGGATGAGCCGACTACCGGCTTAGACCCGGAGTCGCGGCGCAATGTGTGGAAGCTGCTGCTGGATTTAAAGGCCCAGGGAGTGACCATGGTGCTAACCACCCACTACCTGGAGGAAGCCGAGATTCTGTGCGACCGCATCGCGATTATGGACCAAGGTGTGGTGGCAGCCGAAGGCACCTTGGATGAACTGGTGGCGCGGGTGTCGTCTGAAATCGAGTTCACCGCTGATAAGGCCCCGGCTGTTGAGCGAGCAACGTTGCTCAGCGATGGCTCAAAGCACCTCATCTCCACCGACAACCTGGTGGGCGATACCTGGAAAGTCTTGAACTGGGCGCGTGAGAACGACGTGGAACTGCGCGGCTTCTCCGCCCGGCCAGCGACGTTGGAAAAAGTCTTTCTATCCATCGCAGACCAAGAAATTGCTTAAGGAGCAGCTCATGAAATTCTCCCGATATTTTGCACTAGCCAAGGCCGAGACCACTCAGTTTCTGCGCAACAAGACCTTGTTATCGATGGGCCTGATTTTTCCCATCGGTATCGGTCTAATCTCGCAGCAGCTCGCCCAAGGCGGCGAGGACCGGCTGGTCGCGGCAACTTCGATGGAAGTCTTCTTCCTCATTACTTTGATGTTCGTGCAGTACTACTCGGTGCTGTCGATGGCGACGACCCGGCGCGACGAGCGGGTGCTCAAACGCCTGCGCACCGGTGAAGCACGCGATGGCGAGATTATGCTGGCGATTTCCACACCCGGCGTGCTGCTGTCAGTGATCTTGACGGCGCTGATGATTGCGGTGCTCGCCGTGCAGGCCGGTGAGATGCCGAATTCGACGCTGCTGCTGTTTGTTGGTTTGGCGCTGGGACTTGTGATTTCGACGGCGCTAGCATTTTTGACCAGCCGCATGACCTCGAACGCGGAAGCCGCGCAGATGACGTCGCTGCCGGTGATGGTGCTGGCCATGTTGTCACAGTCACCGCTGCTGGCAATCTTGCCGGAACGCGCGCGAGAGATTTTGGACTTCACGCCTTTCGCGTTGATTGGGCAGGTCTCCTTCATCGACTGGGCTGGCGCGCCGCTAACGGAGCTGACGTCCGGTGGCGAAATCGCTGAGGGCTTCGCGGTCTTTGGCGCTGCCGGCATACAGATTGCGGCGCTGGCAGTGTGGGCAGTCGTGCTTTCTGGGCTGTCGGTACGGTTCATGAAGTGGGAAACCAACCGTTAAAGCAATCTTTACTCATTTGCTTTAACAGTTGGAAGAAGAGCACTAGGTAGCATGATTTTATGACTCAACTAATCCCGCAGTGGGTTGCGCGCATGGATAGCACGGAACGGTTCCAGGCTTATATGCGCGTCTCGCTGCATGTGTCCGTGGCGTTTTTGGCAGTGGTGCTGATAGTTCCGGCACTGTGGGAGCCGCAGCCACTGTGGTTGACGGTCGCTGTGTTGGTTGTAACCGCAGCGAATCTAGTGCTGGTGCTGTGGTCCGTAGAGGAGTTGCCGGGGATTTCGCGGGAGCCTTCCGGGCGCTGGCCGCAACTGCGCCGGTGGGGCTTTGCCGCAGGTGTTGCCACGCTCGTGGTGTACGCCGGGCTGACGTGGTTGGTTGAGGTGGAGTCACCGGTGATGCTTGCCTCCGGGCTGGTGTCCGTGTTTTGTCTAGCCATGATTTACACCCCTACCCTTCGCTTTGGGCTGTGGATAACGGTGGCATTGGGTCTAGTTGGCGGATATCTGTTTCAGCTATCAACGTTTGCGGTGCCACTTGCCATCGCAGCGTTCACCGTGGTGCTGTGGGCAGCGGGCAAAATTACGCTGTGGTCAGTGCAGGTGGTCAATGAGCTCGACCGCAGCAGGGATTTGGAATCCCAGGTGCGCGTTAATCAGGAGCGGCTGCGCTTTGCCCAAGAGTTGCACGATAGTTTGGGCCAGCACCTAGCAGCGATGTCACTGAAGACGCAGCTGGCGCTGTCGCTCTACAAACGCGGTGATGGCCAAGTTGAGGAAGAGTTACGCGACTTGGAGGGTCTGATTCGGCTCACGCGCAAGGATTTGAATCAGGTGGTCTCTGGTTACCGCGAGGTATCGGTGGAAGATGAGATTGTCTCCGCCGGCAAGGTGCTTCGCGCCGCGGGAGTTGAAGTTCGCGTGAGCGGCGATGCCACGCAGGTTCCGCCGCACGTACAAGAGACCGTGGCGTGGTTTATCAGAGAATCCGCGACGAACGTGCTCAAACATTCGCGCGCGACGTGGACGGAGATTTCCGTAGGGGCAGCGCAGGTGCGGGTGGTTAATGATGGGGCGCCGGAGAACATCGGCAAGCTGGGCGGGACCAGGCCGTTGCAACAACGCGCGCAGGAATTTGATGGCAGCATTGAGCTGCGCAACCGCAATGGCCAGTTCGCAGCCGTGATGACGTGGCAATGAGGAAGAAGGATGCCTGATGATTCAGCTGGTGATTGTTGATGATGAACAGCTCATCGCGTCGTCCATGGCAACGCTCTTGAGCCTGGAAGAGGACTTGGATGTGCCGCGAACCTTTCCCTCTGGGGAGGCAGTCCTGGAATGGTGGCGCAAGCAAGTCACCATCCGGGAGGAAGTACCGGATGTGCTGGTGACGGATCTCAACCTTGGGGGAATCGATGGGATTGAGGTCGCGCAGCAAATCGGGGCGCTCTCGCCGAAGACGGCGCTGGTGATTGTGACCAGCCATTCGCGGCCGCTGCTGCTGAAGAAAGCGCTGGCGACGGGCGTGCAAGGATTTCTGCCCAAGACCGCGTCGGCGGAAGAATTCGCGGCGGCCGTGCGCACGGTGCATGGCGGCGGGCGCTACATCGATCCAGAGCTGGCAGCGATGACCATTACCGCGTCCGATAGCCCGCTGACTGAACGCGAAGCCGAAGTAGTCAACGCCGCGGGCCAGGGTGGATCGGTGGAAGAAATTGCGCAGCTGGTGTTCCTCGCACCGGGCACAACAAGGAACTATTTGTCTTCAGCCATGACAAAAATCGGCGCGCAGAACCGTTTTGAGGCGTTTCTGCGCGCGCGAGAAAAAGGCTGGATCTAATCCCTCTAAGCTGGGATTAGATCCAGGCTAAATCGAGAAATCAATTGGTGGACAGGGTCAGTGCTTCGCCGTCTTCTGCGGTGGTGACGTGGACGGTGTCGCCGTCACGGATATCACCGGCCAGCAGCTTGCGGGCGAGCTGGTCACCAATAGCCTGCTGAATCAGACGACGCAGCGGACGCGCACCATAGGCTGGGTCATAGCCGCGCTCAGCGAGCCAGTGCTTGGCCTGTGAATCAACGTCCAGGAGCAGACGGCGCTGCTCCAGGCGCTGCGCCAGGCTACCCAGCTGGATATCCACGATGCCCTCGAGCAGCTCGGTGGACAGCGAATCAAAGAGTACGACGTCATCGAGTCGGTTGATGAACTCTGGCTTAAACGCCTGCTTCACAGCCGCCATGACCTGCTCACGGTCACCGCCTGAGCCCAGGTTGGAGGTCAAGATGATGACCGTGTTGCGGAAGTCGACGGTGCGGCCTTGGCCGTCGGTCAAGCGGCCATCGTCAAGTACCTGCAACAACACATCAAAGACATCCGAGTGGGCCTTTTCCACCTCATCGAAAAGCACGAGCGTGTATGGGCGACGGCGCACGGCCTCCGTGAGCTGGCCGCCGGCCTCGTGGCCAACGTATCCCGGAGGCGCACCGACCAGACGCGCAACCGAGTGCTTCTCGCCGTACTCCGACATGTCGATACGGACCATCGCGGATTCATCATCGAAGAGGAACTCGGCGAGTGCCTTGGCCAGCTCCGTCTTACCCACGCCCGTTGGGCCGAGGAAGAGGAAGGAACCGGTTGGGCGGTTCGGGTCAGAAATGCCCGCGCGGGAACGACGCACGGCATCGGAGACCGCGGTAACAGCCTCGGACTGTCCGACAACGCGGCGGCCCAGCACGTCTTCCATGTTCAGCAGCTTCTCAGTCTCGCCCTCGAGCATCTTGCCGGCCGGAATGCCAGTCCACGCAGAGACAACCTCGGCGATAACATCTGGGGAGACTTCCTCCACCAACATGGTGTTTTTCTGCTGGTTCGCGTGCTCCTCAGCCTCTTCGACCTGCTTCTCCAGCTCCGGGATGCGGCCGTAGCGCAGCTCCGATGCCAGTTCATAGTCACCATCGCGCTCGGCGATTTCCGCGTCGCGGCGCAGGTTCTCCAGCTGCTCCTTGGCGTGCTGGACATCATCGATGGACTTCTTCTCATTGTTCCAGCGGGCTTGGAGTTCGCCGAGTTTCTCGCGTTCATCGGCAAGCTCTTGCTGCAACTTGGCCAAACGGTCCTGGCTGGCAGCGTCTGATTCCTTCTTCAGCGCCAGCTCCTCGATTTCCATACGGCGGACAATGCGCTCGAGCTCATCGATTTCCTGCGGCGAAGAGTCAATCTCCATGCGCAGGCGCGAGCCGGCCTCATCGACCAAGTCGATGGCCTTATCCGGCAGGAAGCGGTTGGTGATGTAGCGATTGGACAGCTCAGCGGCAGAAACCAGCGCGGAGTCCATGATGCGGACACCGTGGTGAACCTCGTAGCGCTCCTTCAGTCCACGCAGAATACCAATGGTGTCTTCCACCGAAGGCTCAGCGGCATAGACCTGCTGGAAGCGGCGCTCCAGGGCGGCATCCTTTTCGATGTACTTGCGGTACTCATCCAGCGTCGTCGCACCAACCAAGCGCAGCTCACCGCGGGCAAGCATCGGCTTAATCATGTTGCCGGCATCCATAGAACCCTCACCGGTAGCGCCCGCGCCAACAAGCGTGTGCAGCTCGTCAATAAAGGTAATGATCTGGCCGTCGGAGCCCTTGATTTCATCAAGAACAGCCTTGAGGCGCTCCTCGAATTCACCGCGGTACTTAGCGCCCGCAATCATGGAACCAAGATCCAAAGACAAAAGCGTCTTGCCCTTCAGCGACTCTGGCACGTCACCGGCGACAATACGGCGCGCAAGGCCTTCGACGATGGACGTCTTACCCACGCCAGGCTCACCGATGAGCACCGGGTTGTTCTTAGTACGGCGTGACAGCACCTGCACGACGCGGCGGATCTCCTGGTCGCGCCCGATAACCGGGTCAATCTTGCCCTCACGCGCCCGCGCGGTCAGGTCAGTGGAGTATTTCTCTAAAGCCTGGAACTGGTCCTCGGGGTTTTCCGTGGTGACCTTTGCGGCACCGCGCACCGAGGGGAACGCTCCCTTAATGGCGTCCGCGGTAGCGCCGCGGGAGATGAGCAGCTCTGCTGCATCAGACTTAGATGCTGCGATAGCGGCCAGCAGGACCTCAGTGGACACAAATTCATCGCCCAGTTCCCCTGCCAACTCCTGCGCATTTGTAAGGACGTTGAGGCCATCGCGGTTAAAGTTCGGATTGGCCATGTTCTGGCCTTCCGCCTTTGGATAGCTATCTACTAACGCTCGCGCTTCAGCCAGCACAGTGTCTGGATCCACGCCGGTGGCCTTGAGAACCGGAACGGCGATGCCGTCTTTCTGATCCAAAATCGCCGCCAGCAAGTGCGCCGGGCGAATATCCGGGTTGCCATTAGAAGAAGCCTTCGCCAGCGCCTGCTGCAAGGCCTCTTGAGTCTTAGTTGTTGGATTGAATGAATTCATGAGTGCTCCTTTTATCTATTTTCTGCCCCCATCATAGGTGCTTCAGTTGTTCCAACGCAGCACAAGTTGAGTCTATTCCACTCAGGTTCAAAATTTCAAGAAAAAGTTGAGTGGACACGGATCAAGAAAAGCACCCAGGGGATTTCCCTGAGCGCTTTCTGTTTAGACTTCTATGCGTTTTGGCCTGCTAGGCGTTGCGGACGCGGCGCGCCCACCAGGTGCCGAAGGCTTGGATGCCTTGGACCACCACAATCAAGATGATGACGGTGATGATAATCGCCACGGTGTCGAACTGCTGGTAGCCGTAAGAAATGGCAAGGTCACCCACACCACCGCCGCCGATTGTGCCAGCCATTGCGGTGGCAGAAATCAGCGTGATGGTCGAGGTGGTCAGCGCCAGAATGATGCCGGCCTTGGCCTCTGGGAGGAGGAAGTAGCGAATGGTTTGCCAGGTGGTAGCACCCATAGATTCAGCGGCCTCAAGGATGCCGGAATCCACGTCAAGCACGGACTGCTCAATGAGGCGTGCCATAAAGGGCGCGATAAACAAGGTCAGAGGAACCAGAGCGGCGGTCGTGCCGATGGAAGAGCCTACGATAAAGCGCGTAAACGGCAAGATGGCAACCATCAAGATGATGAAAGGCAGTGAACGCACGGTGTTGACCAGGAAGTTCGTGATTTCATAAAGCCAACGCACCGGGCGCAAACCGCCGGGACGGTTGAGCACCAAAATCACGCCGAGTACGACGCCAAACAGCGTGCCGACGAACAATGAAACGCCGACCATATACAACGTTTCGACGGCCGCCTCGCCGTATTTTTCAAAGCCAACGCGGGTGTCAAAGATATCTGTTAAATCCATTAGTTCACTTCCTCAACGTCCAGGCCGGGGCGGTTTGAAAGGGCGGCGAGGGCGGTATCGATAGCCGATGCATCGGCAGCCGAAAGCCCCAACACCACCGTGCCCACTGACTGGCGACGCAACGCGGCGTCCGATGCGTGCAGCAAGGACGCATGTACACCCTGGCGGCCAAAATCGGAGATAAGGTCGCGGGCTGCACCGCCGGTATGCACGGCACGGATAACGCGGTTGAACTTGCCGCTTTTCACCTCCTGCTCGATGGCGAGCGGGAGATTTTGCGGGACGACCGTCTCCACGAACTGGCGCGTGAGCTCCTGCTGCGGATGCGCAAAGACCTGCGCGACATCTCCGGACTCAATGACCCGGCCGAATTCCATGACCGCGACCTGGTCCGCAATGCGCGAGACCACCGACATTTGGTGGGTGATGATCAAAACGGTGATGCCGAGTTCGCTATTGACCTTCATGAGCAAGTCCAGAATCTGATTGGTGGTGATGGGATCCAACGCGGAGGTGGGCTCATCACAGACCAAGATTTGGGGATTGGTCACCAGCGCACGGGCAATACCGACGCGCTGACGCTGGCCACCGGAGAGCTGTTTCGGCGAGTTCTCCGCACGGTCCTCGAGCCCGACCATGGCGAGCACTTCAGCGACGCGCTTTTTCACCTGTACTTTGGGTGTGCCAGCGAGAATCAGCGGCAGGCCCACGTTGTGCGCGACGGTTTGGCTGCCCAGCAGATTGTAGTGCTGGAAGACCATGGACACATCGCGGCGCAGCGCACGCAGCTCGCCGGGTTTGAGCGCTGAAACCTCTTTCCCCAGTACCCGAACAGTGCCGGAGGTCGGCTTTTCTAGGCCGTTGACCGTGCGCAGCAAGGTGGACTTGCCGGCACCAGAAGTGCCGACGACACCGAAGATGCTGCCTTCGGGGACCTCCGCGCTGACATCGTCAAGCGCGGTGATGTTGCCAGCCTTGGAGTCAAAGACCTTGGAAACATTGCGGAATGAAACAGCTACCATAACCCTGCTCTAGTTCTGAAGAGACTCTGGAATGAACCAGTAGTTGTCCTCGTTTTGTTCAGCGACGAAATCCAAGAATTCCTCGGAGCGGTAGGCTTCAGCAACCGCCGCGGCCCACTCCGAATCAACCTGCTCTTCGGTGGTCACTGCCTGAAGGATGAGATCCTCGGTCAGGTCCTCTTCTTCCAGAGCGAGTGCTGGGTCAACTTGGGAGGAATATGCGATAGAACCTGGGATAACGCCCCAGTCCAGGTCACCGAGCGCGCGCGGGATGGTCGCGGAATCCATTGGCTGGATGTCCAGGTTGTGTGGATTGTCCTCAATATCGGATGGGGTCAACAGGTTCTGGTCAGCGTCATCGTTGACGGTAATCCAGCCGAGCTTGATTAGGAGGCGGAACGCGCGAGTCTGGTTGGAGCCATCGGCAGGAATGCCTACGGTCTGGCCATCAGCGACATCATCCAAGGAGGTCAAGTCATTGGAGTAAATCTTGGTGGCCACGGTTGGGATATCGGTGATGTTATCCAGGGTGGAACCGGTCTCATCATTGAAGACATTCATGTACGCGGTGTGCTGGTCAACGTTGAGGTCAACCGCACCCTCAGACAGTGCAACATCGGCCTGGCGCAGGTCGGTGAATTCGGTGTAATCAATCTCGTAGCCCTGTTCCGTCAAAATCGGGTCAATGCCATCGCGGAACAGCTCGGAATAAGGACCAGGCGAGGTGCCAACGCGAATCTGCGTGGTCTCACCATCAGCGGCGCTTTCACTGTCGGAACCGCATGCTGCGAGGGTAAATGCCACGGAGCCAGCTGCAAGCACAGCGGCAAGCTTCTTATAAGGGGTAAAAGTCATAGTAGAAAACCTCAAGTATCGAGAAATAGGTAGGGAGAAAACCGTCCTGCCTTTGGATTCAACACCAAAAAAGACTGTTTATTCCATTTAATATAGACCACTCGGTACATTTGTGCTGGATCTTACCCCCGCACGGGAACAAAAAAGCACCCAGGCTGATGTGCCTGAGTGCTTGAGTTGAAAGTGCTAGAAGCTAGCTTTTGGGGGCTTTCTCCCCGACGTGCCCGATTCCTTGGGCGAAGACTGTGCCGCGTGGCGGCATCCACCCGCCGAACTTGGCAAGCAGGTAAATGCCGACGGCAAGGACCACGGAGAGCCAGCCGAGGCCGGCGGTAAATCCATAGACCACAGCGATTGGGGCAATGACGGTCATGCCGATTTCGAATGGGCCGAAACCAACGTAAGCCATGCCGTACTCGGAGAGGGTGCCGGACTTGAGCTTTGGATCAACAATCTTGAGTAGCGCGATACCGGTTGCAACAGCAGCGGTTGCCCAGCCCCAGCCGAAGAGGCCGCGTTCGATCCAGTTCTCGCCGAAGAATTCTGCTGGGAACCACATAAGGAAGAAGACACAGAAGATGGTGCCCAGGACGAACATGATGGACAGTGGTACCCAGTACGCAGCAATGGCGGAAGGCGCAATCGCGGCAATACCGAAGGCAATCAGGTAGTCGGTTGCAGCACCGGAGACAGAAGAGGTGGTCTCACGGTCGAGGTAGTCCTTGGCGCCGATGGTGTTCATGATGGCGCGGATAATAAGGCCGACAACGATGGACATTGCGAACAGCGGGATGGAGACCTGCTCCCAGGTGCTGGAGACAAAGTTGATGATGCCGTAGGCGATAACAACGGTGAGCACGATGAAGCCCAGGTGCAGGGTGATTGGCTCGATGGAAGATGGGTTGGTCGTTGCCTTGCCTACCGATGGGCGATCTTCAACCTTGGAAATGTAGCCCTTACGCAAGTCATCTGGCAGGCCTTCCGATGGAACCTCAGCCACCTTGCCGCGGCGAATTGCCCAGTTCGCGGCAATGATGCCACCGACGATGGCGGCAAGTGTGCCGACGGTCGCGGAGGTGAAGCCCAGGGAGGAAGCTTCTGCAGCGCCAATGTCTTCCAGTGCGCCACCCACAGCAGCCGCAGTGCCGAAGCCGCCGGTGAAGCCGACTGGCAGCATCATGCCGAACCAGACTGGGGTGTCAAAGACTGGCTGGAAGAAGTACAGCCCCAAGAGGATGAATAGACCCCACTGGCCAAGGAACATGACGGTGGAATATGCCCACATGTTGCGGGCACCCTTGCGCATGCTGCCGCCAACATCCATGGAATATGCCATGGATGCAAACACGATTGCGATGAGGATGGTGGTGTAATCCCCCATCGAATCTGAGAAGTTCAAAATACCTAAAGCGTTTGGGCCGAGCAGAAGTCCGAGCAGACCCGCAGTCACAGGTGCTGGGAGCAGCAAATCCTGGAAAACAAACTTAATGCGGTGGCGCAGGACGTTGCCGATAACCAGAAGGATTGAAATTAATCCGACGTCTACCATCAGATCAAAGGGAGAGAATTCCACGTGTCCTATTCCTTTCGTTGAAAGACGTTATAAGTCTTTGTAAGCACCCTCTTGTGATGTGTTAGAGAATTTCATGTACGGATTGAGCGTTTTCTACTGGGATTACCAGCAAAAACGGCATATTTCTCCCGAGATCGTGGGGAGATTCATTAGGTACTGTATCGCAAACCACGATTGTTAACCGAATGTCCTAAGGCGCACAGATCAATCGTTACGGTTCTGCTACGAGACTGTGAGATAGGTGCGTATTGCTTTGACCTTGGCTGTTTTAGTGGTGGAGGAAAATGCGAACACGTGACTAAAGCGCACCCGGGGCTGTTCGCTGTCCGCAAATTCGAGATAACCATCACACGATGCGGCGCGCCCGTGATTGATTGCGCCAAGAACAACCACTTCCGAAATCGCTGTTTCCGGCAAGGCGGGGCCAAAGGTGGACCAGGAGGGATCATCGGCAAGCCATTGCTCTAGCGTGTCCTTATCATCGGCTGCCCATGCGACGGCGAGGTCTGCGACCAGCGCCATGCGGGGCGAATTTCCACAGTCAGAAGGAAGCGTAATCTTCATAACCGCATTGTTGCACAGCTAACACTTGCCGGCTTTGTAGAATCTTTAGGCATGGACGCAATTGACCGGGAGATTTTGACCCTTCTGCAGCAAGACGGACGCGCAACGATGACTGAGATCGCGCAGAAGGTAAAGCTCAGCCTGTCTGCCTGTCACCGTCGCTTCCGGGACCTGCAAGCTACCGGCGTCATTCGTGGTTTTAGTGCCGACCTCAACCATGACTTGATGGGTTTTCCGTTTGAAACGCTAGTATTTGTCACCCTGCGCGAAAGCAACAGCAAAGCCGTGCTGGAGTTTGAAGAAGCCCTGGCCAAAATCCCTAATGTGGTGCAAGCCCACCGCCTGTTCGGTGAACCTGATTACCAGCTGCTGGTGGCAGCGAAATCGAAGCTGCACTACCAGGAACTTTATGACCGAAAGCTGTCTGTGTTGCCCGGCGCGGGGCGGTTGACCTCCACCATGGTGATGAAGACGGTGGTGGCGCACCATCCACCTATTTAATAGGCCTTAAATTTTAATAACCCGTAAGTCCACTGGACTTACGCCAGCATTCCGCCGGAATGCGCAATCTCCAGGGCTTTCTCCCCCAGCATGACCACACCTAGTAGCAGCATGGCGACCCCAGCCACGCGGGTGGTGATATCTGCGAAGCGTGGCCGGGTGCCAATTACGCGGCCAAACGCAGATCCGAGCAAGGCATAAAAAATTCCACCGATCACGATCCACACCACGCCCAGCACAGCGAGCTGCACGGAGAGCGGCCAGGTACTAGATGTGCGCACAAACTGCGGCAAAATGGACAAAAAGAACAGCACGCCTTTGGGATTCAGCCCGCTGACCGCAGCACCACGAAGGATATAGCCCCAGGAACCGCCGGTTGGCACGACTGCCACAGTCCCGGTCTCTACTTGTGCCGTGCTGCGCAAGGTTTTAACCCCGAGATAAATCAGGTAGCCCGCGCCACCAATAGTTAGAGCAACAAGCAGGAGGGGTGCGTTAGCCGCAATCGGGCCAAGCCCAAGCACGACAACAACAGTAATCACGACATATCCGAGCATCAGTCCGCCAACAGCCGGACCTACCACGCGGCCACGCACGCCCGCGGCAATGATGTACGCCCAGTCCGGGCCCGGAACGGCAATCAGCGCCAAAGACAGCGCCGCGAATGCCATGATCACACTTGTTTCCACTATATCTCTCCCTCAAACCATCTTGCCTACCTGGGAAAACTCTACGGTTAAACCCGCGCAATGTGCTCCCTACTTTCAGTCCCAGACAAGGCAAATGGAGAAGATTTATTGCGAAAATGGCGACTTGGCGCAAGATTCTGTCGGCGCCGATAAAGCGGGTGCGAATAAGCTGTGGCACACAGGGCACAACGGCGAGAGAAATCACTTCAACATTTAAGTGACAAATCAACAATCTGAGGTAGACTGCACGCTATGAAATCATTTGGCTTTTTAAGTTTCGGTCACTACGCACTGGGCAACAACAAACCTAACGCCACTGACATGGCGAAGATCCACCTTGAGTTGGCAAAGAACGCTGATGAGATTGGCGTAAACAACGCATCGTTCCGCGTGCACCACTTTGTGCCACAGGCAGCCGCACCCATGCCTCTGTTGGGTGCGATTGCTGGCTCCACCAAGCACATTGAGGTGGGCACCGGCGTTATTGATATGCGTTATGAAAATCCTCTGTACCTCGCGGAAGAGATTGCGTCTTTAGACCAGATCGCGGAAGGCCGAATTGCTTTGGGTCTATCCCGTGGCGCACCGGAGGCCGCTGACCGCGGTTGGGAGGCTTTCGGTTATAAGGCTGAAGCGCCCAACGGTGCGGATTTAGCGCGCGCGAACTTCCTGCGTTTAATGGATGCGCTGGATGGCCACGGCATGACCACGGCAGCGCCTTTGGAGCGCCAATACCCAAACATGTACCAGCCGGGTATTCCGCTGCCCGTGTTCCCACACTCCCCTGGCGTACGCCAGCGCATTTTCTATGGCTCCGGCACCCACGCCTCTGCGGAGCAGGCAGCGCAAGACTGCGTGAACTTGATGTCTTCGACGCTGGTCTCTGAAACCTCCGGTGAAACCCTGGGCGAGGTGCAGGTGGAACAGATTCGCCGCTACCGCGCCGCATGGAAGGAAGCCAGCCATGAGTGGACCCCACGCGTGAGCGTTTCACGTTCTATCTTCCCGATTGTGGATGACGCCGACCGCCGTATGTTTGGCCTGCACAAAACCAGCACTGACCAGGTGGGCATGCTACCCGAGGCCGGCGCTGCCATCTTTGGCCGCACCTACGCCGATGAACCGGACGTGCTCATTGAGCAGCTCAAAGCCGATCCAGCGGTGATGGAAGCAGACAGCCTGCTCATTGCCATCCCAACCGGCATGGGCGTGGATGTGAACACGAAGATTCTGCAGAACTTCGCCGAGCATGTTGCTCCAGCCCTGGGCTGGATTCCAAACACGCAAGGCCGTCCTTCCGGTTACCCGATTGACTAATTCTCTGTACGATCGATCGGCGTGACAGGCACATCTTCTTTGACCACGTTGCGGGAGCTCGCCGACGCTTTGCGTGAGGCTGATGAGCGCTACCGCGACGTTGTCCATGAGCAGCTGTTTAGCCGAATTTTTGAAGCCCGGCAGGTCTTCGCTCCGGCGCGCGCATCGCGGCATGTGGACTTAACCGTGGCTATCGCCTGGGCGTTGGAGAACCCCGCACCCAAGGTGGATGCGCTGGTGGCCCAGCTGGGCCGTGACCATCGCCGTCTGGGTTTTCCACCGGAGGTCTATGACACTTTTGCGCAATGTTTGATTGATGGCTTGGGTTTGTTTGAGCTTTCGCCCGAGCTTGCCGGTACTGCCGCGGCCCGCCTGCGCAGCATCTGCACCATCATGAAAGATGAGGCCTCCAAAGCTGATTGGGAAGGCATTCCGCCGGCCCACACGGCGACGGTGGCAGCGGTAGAACGCCCCAACCGCAAGACCGCCGTGGTGCGTCTGGAATCTGCATTCCCCATGGACTTTGAGCCCGGGCAATCCATCCCCGTGACCACCGCGCACCTGCCGGGCACATGGCGACTGTTGACTCCGGCGAATATTTCCGATGACACCGCGCAGCTATTTTTCCACATCACCGACGCCGGTGGCGCCTCCACCATGCTGACTCTCGCGCGTCCCGGTGACATGTGGACCTTGGGCACTGCGCGCGGGAAGTTCCCGGAGGATATTGATGTCAGTTTCTTGGGGGCATCGGCAAGTAGCCCGGACCTGTACATTTGCTATGGCACGGGCTGGGCGGCGGTGCGCTCCTTCTTGTTGGGCAAAATTGCTGCCGATGACTCCACCCCAGTAGCCGTGCTCGCGCACGCCGATAGCCCCGGCGCACACTATGACCTGCTTTTTCAACACAACCTGCAGGAATTAGCACCGGAAATTTCCATCCAACACACCGTCGGCGATGCGAAAGACCCGCTACTCTTTGGCACCACGCAGGCCTTCCCCGACCACACGCCCGTGCCGGAGATGGCCGTGGTCGACAACCCGGCGCGCGTGGCCTTGGAAGCGCTGGTGTCCAACCCGCAGGCCTTTCGCCGCTGCGTCCTGGTTGGGCCTGCCGATGAAGTCACCGAAGGTGCCGGCATTTTAAACCTCGGCCTCGCACGCGCGGGCATCGTGGATGGGCTCATTGAAACCCATCCGTGGGGCGAGGGACGTCTAACTCAAAGCCTCAAGTACGGGCAGAGTTTTCCGGGTCTTGGCAACTAGCTCCGGATCAATATCCGCGTAGATGATTTCTTCTTCATAGCCCGCTTCCGCGAGACGCTCCGCGGTGGGGCTGACAATAACGGAGTGGCCGATACCGGTGGGGCCGGATGCCTCACCTGCCTTATCATTGCCGCCGGGACGCGCCTGGCCAGCACAGATGACATAGGCAGTGGAATCTAGCGCACGAGTGGCAGACAACAAGCGCCACTGGTCGCGCTTTTCCGGGCCATCAGCCCAGCTGGTTGGCACCACGATGACCTCTGCGCCCTGGCGCGCAAGAGCCTTAAACTGCTCCGGGAAGCGCACGTCATAACAAATAGCGACGCCGATGGTCACGCCATCGAGTTCAAAAGTGACCAGCTCATTGCCGGGCTTGACGGTGTCGGATTCGCGGTAGTTGAAAGCGTCATAGGTGTGGATTTTGTTGTAACCCAAGTGCACGCCCGGACCAGTAATCAGCGCGGTGTTGTACACCCGGTTAATGGTCTTGCCGCCTTTGTCCACGCTATCGGCCGGACGGAACATACCGGCAACAACCGTGACTCCGAGTTCTTCCGCGTGGGCTTTTAGCTGTGTGGCAAAATCCCCGTCAAGCTCCTGCGCGTTCACATCCAAGCGACCAGATGCGAAAGACTGCGCGGTGGCTTCCGGGAGCACAATCAGCTGCGCTCCTTCACCCGCGGCGGTAGAAATTAGCTCTTTGGCGCGCGTGAGATTCTCATTGATTTCTCCGCCGGATACAAATTGCACAGCTGCTACCTTCATGTTTGCCTTTCTTCGCGGATTTGAGGGAAGTTATCCACAAGCTAGTAGTGCCCACCCTAGACGTGGCGTGTACGCGGGCGCAATGATTATTCACATGACAATTTTATTTAATAATCACAGTGAAAACCTTGTCCACGACTACCTTGATCACACCACGTCGTGCGCGCTCGCGCAGGAGATTAGCCAAGTAGCACACAGCCTCGCCCCCGGCTCGCTCACAGCCGCCGCGCTATCGCGCGCCGTGGGCTCTTGGTCCCGTGCGATAGCCCAATCCAATGGCGCAACCTCTGAGCAACTGCGCTCGGTTGCCTCAATGTTGACCGCGCTGCGCAATGAGGATGATGGGTTGGCCGCCCAGTTGGGCAGGATTCTATGAACCTGAACAGCACTCCAATGTTTGCCGCCGCCACCGCATTGCGCCGGCATTCTTCCGCCACGCTGAACTTTCAGGATGAAGCACACAGCTATCAGCGGGCGATTGTTCACGTCGACTTTGAAGGTGAGAGCCTGCAGTTGGCGGTGCGGATTGTGGAGGAGGAAGCGGCAAGATTAAGCGAACCTGCCACCCGCATGGCGCTGGCATCGGGCGTGCTTGAATCTTTCGCCACGCTGCAACAACGGGTAGAAGACCTGGGCTCCATGGGCTTTGCTGAGACGCTCATGGGTGAGCTTGGTGCCCTGGGCAAGGCTCTGGATTGGGCGTGCGCGCGCAGCATCGATGCTTTGTGCACGCCTCGTGCAACGCCTCCGCCTAAGCGCCTGGATGACTTCGGCGAGTTGTCCATTGATGCGATTCATGAGCTCAACATGGCGCAAGCACCACCGCAGGTTCGCAAACTTGCCGATGCTAACCCAGACCTCTACTTGCTCGAAGTCAGCGAGGAGACCATGGTGGCGATCATTGATCCTGATGATGTGGTGACACGACCTAGTTCAGTGACCACGTTTATTGATGGCGTGGGCTCATCAGATCAGGGGCGTTGGCCCACCACGATTGAGCGTTCGCGCTCTATTGCGCAGGCCACCGGCGGGGTGACTGCTTTGTGGCTGGGATATAAGGCGCCAGAAAATCTGACCCGTGCGGTGCATTCCGCCCCAGCTGAGGCTGCCGGCGGGGAGCTTGCACGTTTTCAACGCAGCCTGAACCAACATTTTCCCGCAGCCAAGAAGATTGTTGCCGGGTATTCCTATGGCTCAGTGGTCACAGGTTATGCCGCGCGCGAAGGGCTGGACGCCGACGAGTTGGTTCTGGTGGGCAGCCCCGGAACCGGGGTGCGGCATGTCTCCCAGCTGGGCTTCGATGGTCCGGTGACCGCCGTGACTAATGATGGCGACCCTATTTCTTTTACTGGCGGCAACTATTTTGGCACGCACGGAGTAGACCCGACTGCACCACTGTTTGGTGCGCAGCCCTTCCCCACCAGGCCAAAAGGAACTCATTCTTCCTATTGGACTGACCCGGTGTTTTTAGAAGGACTGCGCACCATTACTCAGCGTTAGAACCTGATTAGAACAGACCTGCTGGCTTCTCAGAGTAGGAGACCAGCATGTTCTTTACTTCCTGGTAGTGAGACATCATCATCAGGTGGTTCTCACGGCCAAGGCCGGACTCCTTGTAACCGCCGAAAGCGGAGTGAGCTGGGTAGACGTGGTAGTGGTTAACCCACACACGTCCTGCCTGGATATCACGGCCGGCACGGTATGCGGTGTTTTGGCCACGGGTCCAGACACCGCCACCAAGACCAAAGTTGGTGTCATTGGCAACCTTGATGGCCTCGTCATAGTCCTTGAACGTTGCCACTGCCAGGACTGGGCCGAAGATCTCATCGCGGAAGATCTGCATGTCATTGGTGCCGCGGAAGACGGTTGGCTCAATGTAGTAACCGTTTTCCAGACCATCAATCTGGTTGATACCACCACCGATAAGGGTTTCTGCACCTTCTGCTGGGCCGATCTCCAGGTAGGACTTAATCTTTTCCATCTGCTCCACGGAAGCCTGCGCACCCATCATGGTTTCAGTATCCAGTGGGTTGCCAATCTTGATAGCCTTCACGCGCTCAATCGCCAGCTTCAGGAAGTCTTCTGCAATGTCCTCATGAATCAGTGCACGAGAAGGACAGGTACAAACCTCACCCTGGTTCAGTGCGAACATGGTGAAGCCCTCAACACACTTCTCCAGGAAGTCATCATCTTCATCCATAATGTCCTTGAAGAAGATGGATGGGGACTTACCGCCCAGCTCCAGAGTGACTGGGATGATGCGCTCTGCGGTGCTCTTGTTGATCATCTTGCCCACTGGGGTGGAACCGGTGAACGCAATCTTCTTGATGCGCTCATTCGCGGTCAGACCCGCGCCGGCTTCCTCGCCGAGACCATTGACGATGTTGAGGACGCCCGCTGGAACAACATCCGCGATCTTTTCCATCAGGTAAAGAATGGATGCTGGGGTCTGCTCTGCTGGCTTGAGCACGATGCAGTTACCCGTAGCCAGCGCTGGTGCAATCTTCCAGGTGGCCATCAAAATTGGGAAGTTCCAAGGAATGATCTGACCCACGACGCCTAGTGGCTCGTAGAAGTGGTACGCCACGGTGTCTTCATCAATCTGGGACAGGCGGCCTTCCTGCGCGCGCAGCACGCCAGCGAAGTAGCGGAAGTGGTCTACCGCGAGTGGGATATCGGCGGCGAGGGTCTCACGCACTGCCTTGCCGTTCTCCCAGGTCTCAGCGACCGCGATTTCTTCCAGGTTCTCTTCGATGATGTCTGCGATGCGCAGCAGCACCAAGGAGCGCTCCGCTGCTGAGGTCTTGCCCCAGGTTTCAAAAGCCTTCTCAGCGGCATCAACTGCCTTGTCAATGTCCGCCGCCTTACCGCGCGCGACCTGGCAGAAGACTTCACCAGTGACCGGGCTGATGTTGTCCATGTATTCACCGTCAACTGGTGCGACCCACTCGCCCCCGATGAAGTTGTCGTAGCGTTCGCGATAGTTAACGATTGAGCCTTCAGTGCCAGGTTGTGCATAAACAGTCATGATTAGCCTCTCTTCGAATGCGCACACCCCAACAGCTTTAGTAATGCGCGCCCCATTATGAAATAAACATGAGCCAAGTCACGTTTGCTACCATGCTAATACATGTTCATTGTTTAAGCTACGAAATTAACAAGACACCCGCCATTGGGGTACGTCTTTCACAATGTGCCCTGCAATGACGGGTGTCAATGGTTCGTTAACTATAGTTATTCGCTTTTTCGCCGGCGACGCGGCTTCCACATCACCACGGAGGTGGACCGCGGTACGTGGACTAGCTCGCCTCCACGCTGACTGCGGGATTGCGCCCGCGAATTACGCACGGCGTGTAGTTCTTGTGCCAGCGCGTCGCGCTCTTCGCGGAGACGATCGCGCTCTTCAGTCAGCTCAATAATCGCTTTGATGCCAGCTAAGTTCACGCCGTCTTCTTGAGAAAGCTCTTGAATCTTGCGCAGTAGCTTAATATCACGGTCTGAATAGCGGCGTCCGCCACCGGAGGTGCGCTCCGGGGTCACCAAACCAAGGCGGTCATAGGTGCGCAGTGTCTGCGCGTGCATGCCGGCGCGTTCGGCGGCGACGGAGATGACGTATAGGGTTTTCTCGCTCATGCTCACACCTCCTACGCATTCCCAGCCCAACCAGCACGGGGATTGAAACCGGATTCCTTTTCAGCTTGCGCATAGGTGCGCAAGGCTGACGATGCCGCCGCGTCCAAGTTCGTTGGAACCTTCACCTGGACTGTGACCATGAGGTCACCGGCGGTGCCGCCGCGCTTTGGAACGCCACGTCCGCGCACACGCAGGGTGCGACCATCGGGAGTACCCGCTGGCACCTTGACGCGCACTGGCGCATCCAGGGTTGGCACGTTGATGGTATCGCCCAAGGTCAACTCCGCGAAGCTTACCGGCACAGTCACGTGCAGGTCATCACCCTCGCGGGTAAAGACCTTGTCTGCTTTGACCTTGACTTTAACGAACAAGTCTCCCGATGGCGTGCCATTCGGCCCGGCCTCACCTTGACCCGCAAGACGAACCTTTTGACCATCAATAACGCCAGCTGGGATACGCACCGTGATGGAGCGGGTGCGGTGGACAGTGCCCTGGCCCTTGCAATCATCACAAGGATCAGACACCGCACGGCCGGAACCGCCACAGTTGGTACATGGGCTGGAGAAGGCAAACGCACCGCGGTTTTCGCTGGCAAAGCCAGTACCGCCACAGTTAGAACAGGTGGTGGTCTTGCCCGACTTTGAACCGGAGCCATGACAGGTAGTACATGGCGCCTCACCGGAGAGCTGCAGCGGGATGGTGGTCCCCTTGGCAGCTTCGCGGAATTCGAGGGTTACTTCGGTTTCGACGTCCGCCCCGCGCGACGGCCGAGCTGAGCGGCCGCTACCGCCACTGCGGTTGAAAACGCTACCGAAGATATCCCCAAAGCCACCGCTATCGCTTTGTCCAGTCGTCCTGTTTCCGAAGATGTCGGAGAGGTCGAAGTCTTCTTGCGTCGACCGAAACCCGCCGGGAAAGCCGGCGCCTCCTGACCTTCCGAAACCGCCAGAGCGGACCATTTTGCGGAAGTTGTCATACTCCTTGCGCTCATCAGGATCAGACAAGGTGTCATACGCTTCGGCCGCTCGCTTGAAGCGGTCTAGTGCCTCAGGATTATCCGGATTGGTATCCGGGTGGTTCTCACGAGCTAGCTTGCGGTAGCTGCGCTTGATTTCATCTGCAGATGCGGATGAGGAGACCCCCAGATCCGCATAGTAATCCTTGTCTGCCCATTCAGGTTTTGCGCTCACTGGGCATCTCCTCCTTTCATAGAAGTGGGAAAGTAATCATTGCTTAATTCTTAATACTGCCATTAGCAACAGTAAGGGCGTCAGAGATTGTGTAACTACTCCCTGACGCCCTTCATGCCTGCTAGCTTTCTGACTCAGATGACTCCGGGTCAGCGATAATGACCATGGCATTGCGCACAAGCTTGTCGCCCACGCGGTAGCCGCGGCGAAGAACGGTACCAACTACCTGCTCTCCACCGGAGGACAGATCCTGTACTGCTTCGTGGATCTCCGGGTCAAACGCGTCACCTTCAGCGCCGAAAGCTTCTAGCTTCTGACCCTCCAAGGTGGTGGTGAGCTTGTCAGCAATCGCCTTCAGTGGGCCATCATTGAGGTCACCGTGCTGGCGAGCCAGCTCCAAGTCATCCAAGATTGGCAACATTGCTGCCAATACCTGGCTCTTGGCTGCTTCAATTACTGCCTGGCGGTCCCGCTCGGTGCGGCGGCGGTAATTGGTGTACTCAGCGTTGAGGCGTTGCAGATCCTCGGTGCGCTCTGCAAGCTGCGCCTCGATATCCGAAACCTCGCCATCACCGTCAGCGTCAGGGTCGACGTTGGACAGGGTTTCTTCGATCTCAGCTTCTACCTCTGGATCCAGCTCCGGGCTAAACTGCGCTTCGCCGTCGGCAGCTGCTTCAAAGTTTTCATCCTTGACTGCATCTGCCTGGGCTTCCGAAGCTTCCTCTGCCGCTGCCTCAGCACGGTCTGCAGAGGTTGCCTCAGGGTCAGTCTGCTCTGGGTCGCCGGGGTTCTCTGGCATTCCGTTTGGCTGAGTCATTACTTATCGCCGTCCTTGTTCTCTGAAGTGTCAGCCTCAGGGTTCTGTGCAGCGTCGTCTTCGTCTACGACCTCAGCGTCAACAACGTTAGGGTCAGCGGACTCGGCGCCAGCGCCAGCCTCTGCACCTTCAGCAGCCTGTGCTTCGTAGATCTGCTTGCCCATTTCCTGAGATTCGGTGGACAGCTTCTCTACAGCGGACTTGATGGCCTCGATGTCGTCGCCCTTCAGAGCTTCATCGACAGCATCTGCTGCTTCGGTGACCTTGGTCTTGATTGCTTCGTCGACCTTGTCAGAGTTCTCATCCAAGAACTTGCGGGTCTGGTAAGCGGTGTTCTCCGCGTTGTTGCGGGTCTCCTGCTCTTCACGACGCTTCTTGTCTTCTTCAGCGTGTGCTTCTGCATCCTTGACCATGCGGTCGATCTCTTCCTGGGAAAGACCGGAACCGTCCTGGATCTTGATGGTGTTTTCCTTGCCGGTGCCCTTGTCCTTTGCGGAAACGGAAACAATGCCGTTTGCGTCAATGTCGAAGGTGACCTCAATCTGAGGCATACCGCGAGGAGCTGGCGCAATGCCGCCGAGTTCGAAGGAACCGAGCAGCTTGTTTGCGGAAGCCATCTCGCGCTCACCCTGGAAGACCTGAATCTGTACGGAAGGCTGGTTGTCTTCCGCGGTGGTGAAGGTTTCAGACTTCTTGGTTGGGATGGTGGTGTTGCGCTCAATCAGCTTGGTCATCACGCCACCCTTGGTTTCAATACCAAGAGACAGTGGGGTGACGTCCAGCAGCAGAACGTCCTTAACTTCGCCGCGCAGAACGCCAGCCTGCAGTGCTGCACCTACTGCAACAACCTCGTCTGGGTTAACGCCCTTGTTTGGCTCGCGGCCGGTCAGTTCCTTAACCAGGTCGGAAACAGCTGGCATACGGGTGGAGCCACCGACCAGAACAACGTGGTCCACATCGCCGACGGACATTTCCGCGTCCTTGATGACCTGGTTGAATGGGCTCTTGGTGCGGTCCAGCAGGTCCTGGGTGATGCGCTGGAACTCGGTGCGAGACAAGGTCTCATCCAAGAACAGTGGGTTCTTGTCACCATCAACGGTGATGTAGGGCAGGTTGATGTTTGCCTGCTGGGAGGAAGACAGTTCGATCTTTGCCTTCTCCGCTGCCTCACGCAGACGCTGCAGGGCCATCTTGTCCTTGGTCAGGTCAATGCCGTTGGAGGACTTGAACTTCTCTACCAACCAGTCAACGATGCGCTGATCCCAGTCATCGCCACCGAGGGCGTTGTCACCAGCGGTTGCCATGACTTCCACGACGCCGTCGCCGATTTCCAGCAAAGAAACGTCGAAGGTACCGCCACCAAGGTCGAAGACCAGAATGGTCTGTTCCTTGTCGCCCTTTTCTAGGCCGTAAGCAAGTGCTGCCGCGGTTGGCTCGTTAACAATACGCAGAACGTTAAGGCCTGCAATCTGGCCGGCTTCCTTGGTTGCCTGACGCTGTGCGTCCTCAAAGTATGCAGGAACGGTAATAACTGCATCAGTAACGTCTTCGCCCAAGTAGGACTCTGCGTCGCGCTTGAGCTTCATCAAGGTGCGTGCGGAGATTTCCTGGGAGGTGTACTTCTTATCATCAATATCTACGGTCCAGTCAGTACCAATGTGGCGCTTGACGGAGCGGATGGTGCGGTCAACGTTGGTGACCGCCTGGTTCTTAGCGGACTGGCCGACGAGGATTTCGCCGTTCTTTGCAAAAGCAACAACAGATGGGGTGGTACGTGCACCCTCTGAGTTGGCAATAACAGTTGCCTCGCCACCTTCCAGTACAGATACAACTGAGTTGGTGGTACCGAGGTCAATACCTACTGCGCGTCCCATAGTTTTGTTCTCCTTCTAGCTTTAGGTTTCATTTAAGTTGATTGCCTGTGACTCAACCCTTGATGAGCTACTCGCCCACAATAACAGATGATTGCAATTCCTCGCATCATTCCTGAGCGTTGGTCACTCAACTACTACAACGGCACATCTTCCAAAGTTGTTCCCGCCAAACTCAACTTTTTTCAATTTTCTTTAAACTGCCAGGTAGCAGCGTTAAAAATTTCGTAGAGCTGTAACCGTTACAAGTACATAGCAGCTTGTCGACACTCCCCTCCACCACCCTCGAAACACACAAACGCATAAAGTGACCCCCAAACTTCACCGAAGTGAAGCGGGGCCCGCTCGAGTTTAGCTAGACGCTTGTTGCGTCCTGCGGCGAAGCATGAACGCTCCGAAGCCCAAGTCCGAACTTTTCTATACACTAGGCATAAAGATGGAGCACTAATTACATTCGCCGATTTTATAGATATAGCTCACAGATGTACTATTGCGGCAAATACACAATTTCCTTGTAAGGGGTGAGAGTTGAACGCAGAGCTCGTGCGCAAGCGCCGTTCCAGTGACCGTCCGCCGGTCAGCTGTTGAGATAGTCCTCGATGCTTTGTTTTCATCCATCTCCAGGTCTGATGTTGGCCTGCCCTTTTGTAGAGGAATTTATCAATGACTACTGCTGCACATACCCGTTTGCCGGAATCAGATGACGTTGAATCCGTTGTTGACGCAGCCGTCCAGCGCGCACGCACCTGGTTGTCTGCCACTGAAGGTGAGCATGATAAGTCCACCGAGCAGCTAGCTGACCTGCTGCGCGATGAAGATGGTGTTGCATTCACCATGGACTTCGTGGACCGCGTGATGCGTCCCGAAGATGACAAGGTGGCAGCGGATGCGCTGCAGGCCATCACTAAGAAATTTGATCCGTCCTTCCTCGGCCGCATTAACGGCTCCTTGGTGGGACTGGGTGGATTCTTCGGGCCTATCCTTCCTAACCTGGTCATGCCGTTGGCGCGTTTGCGCATGCGGCAGATGGTTGGCCACTTGGTTCTAGATGCTGAATCCGACAAGTTGAACAAGACCCTGGCAAAAGCGGCGGAGTCCGGTGAGCAACTCAACCTGAACCTGCTTGGTGAGGCTGTGCTGGGTGAAGATGAAGCGCGTTCGCGTGCAGAGCGCACCCTGGCGCTTATCCGCAATCCGCTGGTTACTTATGTTTCGGTGAAGGCATCATCCATGGTGGCGCAGCTGAACCCATGGGATATTGAAGGCTCACTGAAGCGTCTGAAGGAGCGATTGCTGCCGCTTTATGATGAAGCGGTTAAGCGCTCCCCGAGCGTATTCATCAACCTGGACATGGAGGAATACCATGACCTGCATCTGACCATCCGCCTGTTCAAGGAGCTGTTGGCAGACCCGAAGTTCAAGGACCTTGAGGCCGGTATCGTGCTGCAGGCTTACCTGCCGGATACTTTTGAGAGCCTGGTGGAGCTCGCCGAGTTTGCGAAGGAGCGCGTTGCTGCAGGTGGTGCGCCAATCAAGATTCGCTTTGTAAAGGGCGCGAACCTGTCCATGGAGCACGTCCAAGGCGAGGTGCACGGCTGGCCGGTTGCAACGTATCTGACCAAAGATGAGGTGGATGCGAACTACTACCGTCTGCTGGACTTCATTCTGCGCCCCGAGTACCAAGACTCGGTGCGCATTGGCGTGGCAACGCACAACCTGTACACCGCGGGTCTGGCCTATGAGCTGGGCAAGAAGCGCGGCGTGTTGTCCATGATGGACTCGGAGATGCTGCAGGGCATGTCCCCATCGCAGCAGGCAGCGGTGCGTGAGATGTTCGGCCGCCAGATTCTTTACACCCCGGTTGTGCACATGGAAGACTTCGATGTCGCCGTGTCCTACCTGGTGCGCCGTTTGGAGGAGAACTCTGCGGAGCAGAACTTCCTCTACGCCCTGTTCGCGCCGGATGTTGCAGGTGAAGAGCACCTGACGCCGTTGCAGAAGCAGGAAAAGGTCTTCCGCGAGGCAGTTGCTAACCGATGGGACGCTTTCGCCGGTCCACGCCGCACGCAGAACCGTGTGGAAGAAGAAAATGGCCGTCAGGCTGCCAAGATTGGCCGCTTTGTTAATGAGCCAGATACTGACCCGGCGCTGGAGCCAAACCGCGCGTGGGCGTTGGAGGCGTTGGCGAATGATCCTGGTGAGCACGGCATTGAGGAAGTCACTGAGGTAGACACCGTGAACGCGGCGGTGGCTAAGGCACAGGAGTTGGGTGCGCAGTGGGGCGCAAAGCCTGGCGATGAACGCGCGCAGATCCTAGAAGCCATTGGTGATGAGATTGCGCGCAACCGCGGCAAGCTGGTCAGCGTTGCAGCTTATGAGGCGAATAAGACTGTCACGCAGACTGACCCAGAGATTTCTGAGGCCATTGACTTCTGTGTCTACTACGCGCATTCCGCGCGTGCCCTGGAAACGGCGCGCTCTGAATTCACCCCGCACCAGGTCACCGTGGTGACCCCACCGTGGAACTTCCCTATCGCTATTCCAACCGGCGGCATGATGGCTGCATTGGCGGCGGGCTCCGCTGTGATTATCAAGCCAGCGCCGCAGGTCGTGCACTGTGCCAAGGCCGTGGTGGAAGCAATTCACACAGGGCTTGAGGCAAAGGGCCTGGATAAGGATTTGGTGCAGCTGGTCTACACCGATGAAGGTGATGCCGGCAAGGCGTTGATGTCCCATGAGGATGTAGACAATGTCATTCTCACCGGCGCTTCCGATACTGGTCAGCTCTTCCGCTCCTGGCGTCCCGAGATGAACCTGTCGGCGGAGACCTCCGGAAAGAATGCACTGATCATTACCCCGGCGGCGGACCCAGACTTGGCCATCGCGGACCTCTATGACTCAGCGTTTGGTCACTCGGGTCAGAAGTGTTCGGCGGCATCCTTGGTCATCTTCGTCGGCGCTGCGGGCGATTCGGATCGTCTGCGTAACCAACTGCTGGATGCCGTGCGCACCCTAAAGGTCGGACCGGGTTATGAAATTGAAACCACCATGAACGGCCTGGCAGAGGCGCCAAGCGATAAGCTGCTGCGCGGTCTGACCCAGCTGGAGCCGGGTGAGAAGTGGCTTATTAAGCCAGAAAAGCTCAACGAGGAAGGCACCCTGTGGTCCCCGGGCGTTCGCGATAACGTTCAGCCTGGTTCCTGGTACCACCTCAACGAGTGCTTCGGTCCAGTCCTAGGCATCATGCATGCGGAGACTCTGGAAGAGGCAGTCGAGTGGCAGAACTCCACGGGCTTTGGTCTGACCGGTGGTATTCATTCGCTTAATGATGATGAGCTGCGCTATTGGATCGACAACGTCGAGGTCGGCAACGCTTATGTCAACCGCGGTATTACCGGTGCGATTGTGCAGCGTCAGTCCTTCGGCGGCTGGAAGAAGTCCGTGATGGGACCAGGTGCGAAGGCGGGCGGCCCGAACTACGTGGCGCAGTTCGGTTCCTGGGCAGATTCTGAGCTCAGCCCGCTGGACGTGGACATCACTCCGAAGATCACCACGGCGTTGCGTGCGCTGACGGATCGTGCGGAGTCCAAGCTGGGCGAAGAGGACATCGCGTGGCTGTGGCGCGCAGCCGAGCTGGACCAGCTGGCGTGGCAGTCGGAGTTTGGCCGCGAGCATGACCGCACCGGACTTATCGCCGAGGCCAACGTCTTCCGCTACCGCCCGCTGCTGGATGTTCTGCGCATCCGCGTGACCGAGGGCTATAAGCTGCGTGACGTGGTGCGCCAGAAGTTGGCTGCGCTAATTACTGGCGCAGAGATCCGTATTTCTGCTCCGGCAGAGATTGCAGCGCAGCTTTCTGATGCTGGCATTCGCGTCCACACCCAGGACGTTAAGGAGTTTGCGGCAGAGGTATCACACGCAGAATCGGCCCGAATTCGCGCTATTGGCGAAGTCGAGCCGGAGGTGTACGAGGCCGCGGTCAAGTCCAACTCGGTGGTCTTGGCGCAGCCCGTGCTTGCCGATGGCCGCCGCGAGCTTCTTCCTTACCTACTCGAGCAGGCGGTCACCGTGACCATGCACCGTTTCGGAATCATCCGCACGGTGGCAGGTATTGAGCGTTAAGAGCTCATAGCTTCGTAGAGTTTACGCACCCGAGCGCGTGGTGAATCCTCAGGATTATCACCCGCCTCGCCGGTGCGTATTTCTATGTCTTCAGGTGTTATCTCCCTCGCGCGCAGCGCGACCATTTCAGCGTGGTAGCGGAAGAGCACGGCGATGGTCGCAGCCACTGGCACGGCCAGGAATGCGCCAACAATGCCGGCGAGCGCAGAACCAATAGTGACCGAGAGCAACACGATTGCTGCGTGTAGGCCCATGGCCTTGGACTGCAGGATTGGTTGCAGCACGTTGCCTTCGACCTGCTGCACAATCAAAATCAGTGCCAGCACCAGCAAGGCATTGGTAATGCCGTTGGACACCAACGCAATGACAACCGCCAAAGCACCTGCGGTTACCGCACCGATGATTGGGATGAAGCCGGCGAAGAAAGTGATAACTGCCAGTACGAAAGCAAGGGGTACTTGCAGTGCCCACAGTCCCAGGCCGATGAACAACGCATCAACGAATGCGACCGCGGCCTGCGCCTGGATGAAGCCGGCAAGAGTCTTCCAAATGCGGGTAAACAGCTCGGTAACGTGCCAGCCGATGGAAGCGCCAGTGTATTTGCGCATCCACGGCAAGAAGTTATCCCCGTCTTTCAAAATGAAGAAGGAAATAATGAACATAACGAAGACTGTTACCAGCACTGAGGAAGCAGCCGATGCACCAGAGATAACCCCAGATGCGATCGAAGACATTTGGCCCTGCAGGAAGCTGGTTGCTTCTTTAATCAGCTGGTCAATCTGCGTGGCGTCAATGTTGAAAGGCAAGCTTTCAATCATCTTCAACAGCTCATCAATGCCCTGCTCCGCCTGAGTCCACAGCTGAGAGCCTTGGCGGGAGACCACCGGCCCCATCGCCGTGAACACACCGACGATGACCAACAGCAAGCCCAACAGCGTAGAAATCGCGGCGAGCGCCGGTGGGAATTTCCAGCTGCGCAGCTTCGCTGAAACTGGCGCCAGCACCGACGACAACAGCAGCGCCAAAATAACTGGAAGCAGGCCTACCCACACGAAATAAAGCAAGCCGCCGGCAACGCCCAGCGCTGCCACGATGACGATAAAACGCCAGGACAAGCTCGTAACCGCGCGGGCATCACTGCCCATGACCTTGGCTTTATCATCTACCGCAGAGGTAGGAACCTCCGCGACGTCTTGGCCAACGCCTTCTTTGACTTTATTTTCTTCTTTTTCAGCCATTATTCTTCCAATAGTCCGAGTTCGCCCAGTGCGGTATACAGCTGGCGTGCGCCCTGTGGCACGGCTTGTGCCCAAGCTTCTTCAGCTACTTCATCGGCTGAGTCAGAAATCTGTTTCAACAAAGTCACCGGCACACCAAACAGCGCGCATGCTGCGGCAACAGCGTAGCCTTCCATATCGCACAGGCTAGATTCTTTGGCCAAACGCTCGCGGGTTTCGGAATCTCCCACAAACTGATCACCCGTAGCCAGGCCCGCGGTGGGAAGGCGTCCGGAGGTTTCGATAGCGATGGCATCGGGAAGTAAATACTGCGCAATGCCCGAATGATCATCCAGGTGGAAGTCATGCTTGGTCACGCGGTTGACCTCATAAACCCCGGCCATGCCATCGCGCAGCGCGCCTGCGGTACCGACGTTGACCACGCGCGCTGGCAATGCCCCCTGCGCTTGCGCGCGCGCCAAGACGGTAGTCAATGAAATCGCCGCCGGCAGCGTACCGATTCCGGTAATGAGCAGCGGAACATCCTTCGGCAGGCGCTCGGCCTCACCGTGGACAGCTGCAACGAATAGCGTGCGGCCAGCTAGGCTCTCTCCGGAGACCAGCTGGCCAACATTGTATTGATCAATTGTGTGTTCACTCATGAACACAACACTAGCGCAGACGGTGACCAATCAGTCCGGCTGCAAGGGTATTTCCCGTCGATGGATCGATAAGCAAGAAGTTGCCCACCGCGCCGCGCGCTGCATAGTCCTCAACTGGGAGTTCTTCTGCAACTTCGATGGTGATGTGTGCGATGTCATTGAGCGTGACCTTTTCCGGCTCCAGCACATCCTCTGCCACATTATCCAGGTCCAGGGAGCGTTCAATCGCGGTGATGCGTCCCTTGACCAGCTTGGTGCCGTAGCGAATCTTGTACATCGGTCCGACCTGCAGGTCCTTCTCGGTCAGCGCCACGACGGTTGCCGCGAAGGAGCGCACCGACTCCGGGCGTGCAGCACCGGAGATGAGGTCGCCGCGTGCCAGGTCGATGTCATCGGCTAGGCGCAAGGTTACAGAGTCGCCATGCGCAGCGATTTCCGATGCCTCCGGACGGTCAATGTGCGTCACTGTCGTCGTGCGTCCACCCTCCAGATGCACGGTGTCACCCACCTTGACGGAGCCTGCCTCAATGCGTCCGGCGTAGCCACGGTAATCGGTGGCATGTTCGCGGATGACGTACTGAATTGGCAGACGGAAATCCAGGTCAGCGGCACGGCCGCGGTTGACTGGGAAGTCTTCGAGGACTTCCAGCACGGTGGGGCCGTCGTACCATGGCATGT